>CAJBLH010000267.1 GCA_903953895.1 uncultured Desulfobacteraceae bacterium
CTCTATCAGGTTCAATAAGACAGCTACGACTCGTTTTGTATTTGTACCTTCGATCTTTTGAATCTCTGGTTGAATGCTGTCTAAAATTTTGGTAGTATTTTCTGGTGTCATTAGAATCGGTCTATACAATCATTGAAGGCGATTTTGCAATCAATATTTTTAGCTCAGCCATAAAATTTAAAAATGATACGTGTTATCGATGAATCCATACATCTCGATTCTGCCGAAAAAAAGACGGCCATGACATTCAGCGTCGTAACCATAACCGACAGACAAGAATAAAACTTGACAAAAAAAAACAACAAGTGATACATACATAGAAAATTATTGAAGGAAGCTTTTCATGTACAGTTCAGGCAGAAACTATTACTGGTATTTTTATTACGTTAACACCGGTCTGCCTGTGGTGTGCTGAAACCCTGACAATATCCAGCACAAAGCCGTGGGCAGATACTGCCCACGGCTTTTTTTTCTAAAGGCCGTGGAGAAAAATCTTCACGGCCTTTTTTTATTTCAAACGGAGGGTATCCATCATGAGCATTTTAGGAAAGCAGATCAGACTGGAGCGAATTATCAACCGAAATACCGGAAATACCGTCATTGTTCCCATGGATCACGGCATGTCCGTCGGGCCCATTGCCGGACTGATCAGTGTTCGAGAAGCAATCCATAAAGTTTCCGAAGGCGGTGCAAACGCTATTGTCGAACACAAAGGACTCGTCAAGGCAGGTCATCGTGGCCGGGGCAAGGATATCGGCCTGATCATCCACTTGTCGGCATCCACCAGCCTATCCGTGCATCCCAATGCGAAAACGCTGGTCTGTACGGTGGAAGAAGCCTTGAAACTGGGGGCGGATGCCGTATCCATCCATGTGAATCTCGGAAACGGTGGTGAAAAAGAGATGCTGAACGATTTTGGAAAGGTCAGTTATGACGCCCGAACCTGGGGAATGCCGCTTCTGGCGATGATCTACCCGCGCGGCGAGAACATCAAGAACGAATTTGACGTCAATGTCATCAAACATGCGGCCCGCGTCGGCGATGAAATGGGAGCCGATATCGTCAAGGTATCCTATACCGGTTCCACGGAAACTTTTCGTGAAGTGGTTCAGGGATGCTCTGTTCCGGTCGTGATCGCAGGCGGTCCCAAAATGGAATCCGATATCGATATTCTGGAAATGGTCAAGGGTTCGATGGATGCCGGCGGCGCCGGGGCTTCCATCGGCAGAAACGTCTTTCAGCACAGCGATCCGACGGCCATGATCAAGGCCATAGCCGCCATCGTCCATGACGGCGCAGATGTTGACAGGGCGTTATCTTTTTTGAAATAATCAGTTAACATGGACTGAAGCCTAAGACGAATGATTTTTTTCAGTCTTTTGGCTTCAGCCCAGCCATCAGAAAAAGGGTGAACAATGACGCGCACAATCTGGGTCAAGATTGATCCATGGGATAAAGACATGGCGACAACCGCCATCGAAAATGGGGCGGATGGAATCATGGTACCTCCGGGTTTTTCCGAAAAAATAAAAGAACTGGGAAGAATTCAGACAATAGCCCTGGATGGTGACATCAAGCCCGGTGAGGATGTGGTTTCCTGCACAATTTCCTGCAAGGAAGACGAGGCGGCGATTCTTGCTGTCTGCCGGGATAAAAAAGTCATTCTGGACTGCCAGGACTGGAGCATTATCCCCCTCGAAAACCTCATCGCCCAAGGTGCTGATGTCATCGCTCAGGTCAGCAGCCTGGCGGATGCCCAGACCGCCTTTGGCATCCTGGAGTCAGGTGTCCGGCATATTCTGCTGCATGCCGGTGATCCGACCTCCCTTAAGCAGACCTTGACCCGTTTGCGATCCCAGGAAGAAAAAACCGTTCTCGAGATTGCCGATATCCTGAGCATTCAGCAGGCCGGAATGGGAGATCGGGTCTGCGTGGATACCTGCACGTTGATGACGGCCGGACAGGGAATGCTGGTTGGAAACAGCAGCAGCGGCCTTTTTTTGGTCCACGCCGAAAGCGTTTCCAACCCGTACGTATCTCCCAGGCCTTTTCGGGTCAATGCCGGACCGGTACATGCCTACACCCGTGTTCCAGGCGGAAAAACCCGTTATCTCTCAGAGCTTTGCGCCGGAGATCCAGTTCAGATCGTTGACCATGAAGGCAATACGACAACTGCCGTCGTGGGCCGCCTGAAGATTGAAAAGCGGCCCCTGATGCTGATCACGGCATCCGTCAACGGCAGGGTTTTAACCACCCTGGTTCAAAACGCCGAAACCATTCGGCTGACGCGGCCCAACGGTGAGCCGGTGTCCGTAGTTCATTTAACGACAGAAGATCGGGTTCTGGTCGCCACGGAACAGGGCGGAAGGCATTTTGGATATGCGATTCAGGAAAGCATCACGGAAAAATGATACAATCACGCATAGCAGCAGAGAAAAGCATGATGAATGCGGCGACACAGGTATTTGCAGTTATCGGAAATCCGGTCGGTCACAGCCTGAGCCCGGTGATGTTCAACCGGGCTTTTTCCGAAATCGGATACAATGGCGTCTATGTGGCTTTTCAGGTTGCGGATATCCAGCAAGGCATGGCCGCAATGCGGTCTCTGGGCATCCGCGGAGCCAGCATCACGATTCCTCACAAAGTTTCAATCCAGAAATTTCTGGATGAACAAGACATCTTGGCTGAAAATATCGGTGCCGTAAACACGGTCATCAACACCGACGGCAAGCTTAAAGGATATAATTCCGACTGTCTTGGCGCCTTAACCGCCATAGAGAAGGTCACGCCTCTGAAGGGAAAACGGGTTGCCATCATCGGATCTGGTGGTGCTGCGCGCGCCATTGGTTTCGGCGTCACATCCCGCGGCTCTGAACTGACCCTTATCAACCGGACAGCATCAACTGGAGAAAAGCTGGCTGCTGCACTGGACGCGGATTTTATCCCCTTATCCGAGATGCAATCCCTTCCCTATGACATTCTAATCCAGACCACATCCGTCGGCATGACGCCGCACATCCACCGATCCCCGGTTCCGGCTGGATTTCTGACCGCCGATCTTCTGGTGATGGACATCGTCTATGCGCCGCTGAAAACCCAGCTTCTGAAAGATGCAGAAAAGGCCGGGTGCCGGACTATCAACGGACTTTCCATGTTCGTTCATCAGGCTGCGTTTCAATTCGAGCTGTGGACCCAAAACCCCGCGCCTCTCGAAGCCATGAAACAATCCCTGCTGGACTGCCTGGACAATCCCGTATCTTTCACGCATGGAGACTCATGATCGAAATTCAATCACACATCATTCAAAACACCACGGTCAAGGTGCCAGGTTCAAAGAGTTACACACACCGCGCACTCATCGTTTCCGCCCTGTCCGATGGCGAATGCGAAATCCTGAACGGACTGGACAGTGAAGACACCCGGCTGACCCGGAACGCTTTACGGCAGATGGGCATTGCCATCGATGAGGGTTCAGATTCATGGCGGGTCCAGGGGGTGCATGGCAGGTTGCAGCCCTGCATCGAACCGATTTTTCTGGGTAATTCAGGAACTTCCATGAGACTTCTGGCAGCGGTTTGCGCCCTGGGGAAAGGAAAATACATCCTGACCGGAACCGCACGCATGCAGGAGCGGCCTATTCAAGACCTTCTGGATGGTCTGCATCAGATCGGCATCCAAACGATGCCACTCGGCTGTCCGGGATGTCCGCCGATTCAAATTGAAGCCGGTGCATTTTCCGGAGGCAGTGTGTCTTTAAACTGCGGCACCAGCAGCCAGTATCTTTCAGCCCTTCTGTTGATCTCCCCATTCTCGCAAAACCGCATGGAGATTATAGTTACCGAGGGTCCGGTTTCCAAGCCCTATATCGATATGACAATCGACGTCATGACTCAGGCCGGTGTCAGCGTGTCACGAGAGGGTTATTCCCGGTTTCAGATCGACGGAAATCAGCGATATCGACCCGGACGGTTTGATGTGGAGCCGGATATTTCCCAGGCCGGATATTTCTGGGCGGCAGCCGCTGTGACCGGCGCAACCATTACCGTCAGCGGCATATCTCAGGATTCCCGGCAGGGCGATTTGCAACTTCTGGATGTATTTTCGTCCATGGGTTGTACCATCCGGGTGGAAACCGACGGAATTTCCGTTACCGGCGGAAGTCTCAGGGCCGTTGAAGTGGATATGGGCGCCATGCCGGACATGGTTCCTACCCTGGCTGTCGTGGCTGCTTTTGCAAAGGGGAAAACCGTCATCACCAATGTGGGACACTTGAAAGCCAAAGAAAGCGATCGACTCGGATCGGTGGTGTCAGAGCTGGTGAAACTGGGTATCCGCGCCGGATACAGCGATACCGCCATGTGGATCGAGGGCGGATATCCGCAGGCCGCACGGATCGATCCACACGATGATCATCGCCTGGCCATGAGTTTTGCCGTTGCCGGCCTGAAAGTTCCCGGAATCCGGATTGAAAATGAAACCTGTGTCAATAAATCCTTTCCTGAATTCTGGAAAGTCTTTGAAAGCCTGTATTCGTGAATATCTATCTGATTGGATACCGATGCTGCGGAAAGACATCCGTGGGCAAGGCGTTGTCAGGGCTTCTGAGATGGCCGTTTCTGGATACCGATGCACAAGTGGTGCGAAAAGCTGGAATGCCCATCACCGAAATGGTCTCAAAAAAAGGCTGGGAAGCGTTCAGAGAACTGGAAAAAAGCGTGATCGGTCAGACCCGGCTATTGAACCGTCATGTGATAGCAACCGGCGGCGGCGTCATCCTGAATCCGGACAATGTCCGAACCATGCAAGAAGCAGGACGGGTAATCTGGCTTAAGGTCAGCCCGCAAACAGCTAGAACCCGGATGGCCATTGATCCGGAAACCCACATCCAGAGACCCGGTTTGACGCCGATCGGCAGCATGAATGAAATCGAGACGGTTATGTCAGCCAGGCAACCCCTGTACGAAAAAGCTGGCCACCTGGAACTCGATACCGATATGCTCGACATAGACGCCATTTGCCGGAAAATTATCGAACACTTTTATCAAGGAGAGTCATGATGTCCGGGAATTCTTTTGGAACCCTGTTTCGCATCACCACCTGGGGAGAATCTCACGGACCGGGGATCGGCGTGGTGGTGGATGGCTGCCTTCCCGAACTGAATCTCGATGAATCCGTGATTCAATCCTGCCTGGACCAGAGAAAACCCGGTGGGTCCATCGCCAGCACCCACCGCAGGGAAGCGGACAAAGCCGTCATCCTCTCCGGCATATTCAACGGCAAAACCACAGGAACGCCCATTGCCATCCTGATCGGCAATACAGATCCGGATTCACGGTCTTATGCACCTTATGCCGAACTCTACCGCCCCGGGCATGGCGACATCACCTATCAGGCCAAATACGGTATCCGGGACTGGCGCGGCGGCGGAAGGGCTTCTGCCAGGGAAACCGCCGCCCGGGTTGCTGGCGGCGCTGTGGCCGGTCTGATTCTAAATCAGGCAGGAATACAAGTGTTTTCTTATACGCTGGAGCTGGGCGGCATCCGGGCTGCTGTAACTGATATGAACCAGATTCACCAGAATCCGTTCAAGTGCCCGGACAAAGATACTGCAATGGCAATGGCCGAGCGGGTGGAGGATGTACGAAAACAAGGGGACTCCATTGGCGGTATCGTTGAAATCCGGGTGCTGGGTGCGCCGGCAGGCCTGGGCGAACCGGTTTTCGACAAGCTGGATGCAGATCTGGCCAAGGCATTGATGAGCATCGGCGCCGTAAAAGGCGTGGAAATCGGGGACGGTTTTACGGCTGCACGCCGCCTGGGATCGGAAAACAATGATCCTATCACACCCAATGGCTTTTCATCCAATCATGCCGGTGGCATTCTGGCCGGCATTTCAAACGGAGATGCGATCCATATCCGGGTTGCCGTCAAACCCATTCCCTCCATCTCGATAGAACAGCAAACCATCAATGCCGATCGTGAACCGGTAACGATTTCAGTCAAGGGTCGGCATGACGTATCTGCCATTCCCCGCATCAACCCGGTCTGTGAGGCCATGGTGAAGATAGTTCTGGCGGATCACCTCCTGCGGCAGAAAGCCTTAATCAGCCGGTCATGGCATGGATAAAATCGATCCCCATCAATAAACATATTCTTGTGCGAAATCACCAAGACATAACGTTTTTTTTATGTATTTCGTGGTTAACGAAGATGAAAAGGAGATACATCGCTTTATGAAACCGAGAAGAACCGTATTATCCGTACCCGGACATGTCGAAAAAATGCACGACAAGGCCCTGAACTCCAACAGCGACGCCATCATGCTGGATATTGAAGACAGCGTACCCGTGGACATCAAGACCGATGCCCGCAGCCGGATCATCCAGTCGCTGTTAAACCGTGACTGGAGCCGTAAAACCGTCCTGTACCGGATGAATGGTCTGGATACACCGTTCGGGTACCGGGATCTTCTGGAAGTCGTTGAAGCCGCCGGACATCTGATTGACGCCGTCGTGGTTCCCAAAATCAACCATCCCGCAGATATTCATTTTGTCAGCCGGATGCTGGACGGGATTGAAATGAACAAAGGATGGGCACAGCGGATCGGAATTGAAGCATCCATCGAAACCGCAGCCGGACTTGAAGCGGTCTCTGAAATCGCCAAGGCCAGCAACCGGATTCAGACCCTGGTCTTCGGGGTTGCGGATTATTCGGCCTCAATCGGCGCCAGACTGGTTTCGATTTCCGGACACGGCGAAAAGGAGGCGGAAATCTATCCCGGACACCGGTGGCATTTTGCCATGAGTCGGATGGCAATGGCCGCCAAATCAAACGGTATTCTGGCCATCGATGCCCCTTATGGCAATTTCAGGGACCCCGAAGGCCTGAAGCAGGGAGCTGCCATGGCCTGCGCACTGGGATATGACGGCAAATGGGCCATTCATCCCGATCAGATCGATATCATCAACCAGACCTTTTCACCCTCTCCCGAGGACATCGAGCGGGCCAGAAAGGTTCTGGACGCCCATCGACAGGCAACCCGCCAGGGTCTTGGCGCTGTAGCCGTTGAGGGTCGGATGGTGGATCAGGCAACGGTTCGACTTGCCGGGCTGCTATGGGAACAGGCCCGTCATTTAGGGATGGTATAAACTGAACAGCAGGTGAAGATTTCAGCCAGTTCTATACCTTATATTTACCAAAATCTGTCGAAGAAAGATTTTGGAGATACTCGGCCCATTTGCGTCCTTCTTCACTGTCATCTGCAGCCAGCGCCGGTTCATCGTTTCTGTTGGATTTCAGAATTACCGCTTCATCCACAAAAATCGGCGCATTCGCCCGAAGGGCCATGGCTATGGCGTCACTTGGCCGGGAATCGAGGCTGAATGACGCTTCTGAAGAAGAAAAGTTTATTTTGGCGTAAAAGGTACTGTTCTGGATATCACAGACTTCGACACTGGTAATCGTTACCCCGGTCAGCTCGACAAAATTCAAGAACAGATCGTGGGTCATGGGGCGGTCAAACCGAATGCCCTTCAGCGATGTGGCGATAGCTGTCGCTTCCATGAGGCCGATCCAGATCGGCAGCAACTGATCGTTTTCATCAGACTTCAGAATCAGGATAGGCGTATTGGAATCTGGATCTACGATGAGACTTGAAACAGACATTTTATGATGCACGAATCATTCCTCCTGTGAAACTGGCCTTCCCCACAGCGAATGCGAAAACGCTTTTTCAATGTGAATCTTTTTCAACCTGCCGATATTGCCGGTGGTCGAAAGTCGTTCCGGCTCCGGAAAATGGATGATTTTATGACCGGGTGTTCTGCCATACCATTGCGGCACTGCTTCATGACCAACTTCGGATGCGTGCATCCGCGGACTGACACCCTCTACCAAAACCGTCTGCACGGAATGTATCAATGACTGATTTTTTTCAAGGGTCAAAATTTCCTGAAGCCCAAGAACCTGCTGAAGTCGTTCTGCTTTTTCGGCTTCGGATATTTTTTCTGAAAAACGTGCCGCCGGTGCATTGGGCCGATCCGAATACATGAATGCAAACAACCCATCATAAGACACCTGTCGAATCAGGGAAAGAGTTTTCTCGAAATCAACAGACGTTTCTCCAGGAAAGCCCACGATGATGTCGGTTGTAATGGCGATATCCGGACAGGCACTTCGAAGCCGGTCAATTTTATCCAGATACGTGTCACGGGTATATTTGCGATTCATGCGGGAGAGGATTCGGGTCGATCCGGATTGAACCGGCAGGTGGATATGTCTGCACAATTTATCCAACCGGTTAAAGCAGGTGATCAGATCATCGGACAGGTCTTTGGGATGGGATGTGGTAAAACGGATGCGCAGCAGACCGTCGATCCCGTTGACCCGGGTCAACAGCTCCGAAAAATCACAAAGACCTTCTTTTGTGCCATAGCTGTTGACGTTCTGGCCCAACAGCGTTACTTCACGGATGCCGGATTCAGCAAGTGTTTTAATTTCAGATAGAATCCGATCTGGAGATCGGCTCATTTCTCTGCCGCGCACATGGGGAACGACACAATACGTGCAGTAATTATCGCACCCCTGCATGATCGTGACAAACCGGCTGATTTGATCCGGGTTGACAGATATCGTATCAGCCGGGCTTTCCTGGATGGTATTGGATAATGCCACATCCACGAGGCGGCCGCCTGTGGTTTCCACCTGATGGATCAGGGCTGGAAGCCGGCTGACGGCATGGGTACCAAAAACCACATCCAGATACGGCGCACGGTCCAGGATTTTACGGCCTTCCTGCTGCGCCACACATCCCCCGACGCCAATGAGCAATTCCGGATTTTTTCGTTTCAGTCCGGCCATGCGGCCCAGAAAACTGAATACCTTCTGCTCCGCCTTTTCCCGAATCGCACAGGTGTTCAGGATGACAAGGTCGGCGGATTCGGGCTCTGAAATCTGCCGGTATCCCAGAGGCATCAGCCCCCCGGCGATCCGTTCGGAGTCATACACATTCATCTGACAGCCGATGGTGTGAATATATACGGTTTTAGGGTAAATCATGAATCGCTATGCGCTTTTCCTTTCACATCTTCCGGCAGGACCGCTTCCATGTAAATCTGCTTTTGTAGATCCAGAAGCACCTGTTCTACATCCGGTTCACATCCCGGAGCGATATTGATGACAATCAGGCCTGCTGCAGAATTCAGGGTGGTGATGCCGGCAATGCCCTCATACCCTTCAAAAGTGAACCGCATCAGGCCAATGGCCTTTCGATCGACCCGGTAATAGCGCTGGGTGGTTTTCAAATCAAATTTTCCTTGGACGCATCATCAAAACCGCACCATTTTTGTACGATCACACATTCAAATATAGACTTTCAAAAAATTCATTTCGCAAGGCAGCAGGGAGGAGATCATACTGCAGTATATCTCCGACCGATAACGCCGCGAAATGAATTTTCTGAAGGTCTATAGCACAGAATCAGCAGACGATGGGGAAGCAATCGGTTCGTCTATTTGTTATCCTATGCTATCATTATCTTTTCCATCTGAGCAATAAAAAATCGGTAAAGAAATATGGATACGATCTCATCGGCTGGATTTTGAGTTGTTGAAAAACAAAATATCAGCTATATGCCATTTTCATGAAAACCTGGAATATTCTTAAGCCGAAAACCGAAGTCATCAATCGCCTCTGCACCGATCTTCAATGCAGCACGGTTGTTGCATCACTTCTGGCGAACCGGGGGATTGGCTCTCCATCGCTGGCAAAGCATTTTCTGGCTCCCCCCGTTTCACCAGATGTCGGATCCAACCGCCATGAAAGACATGGGTATGGCTGTCAGCCGCATCCATGATGCCATCCTGCGGCAGGAACGCATCCTTGTTTTTGGGGATTACGATGTGGATGGGATTACCGCTGCCGTTCTGATCACCGAATTTCTGACTGCCGCCGGCGCTAGGGTCACCTACTACATTCCACACAGAGAAACTGAAGGATATGGGCTGAAGCCCAGTCATATCAGCAATCCGGGCATCGTCAACAACATCGATCTCATTATTACAGCCGATTGCGGCTCCAGCAGCCATGAGGCTGTCGATTCGGCAAATCGGGCCGGAATCGATGTGATCATTACCGATCATCACATGATATCTCATTCCATACCTGAAGCTGTGGCAGTGGTGAATCCCAGAAGAAGCGACTGCCCATCCGGCCTGAAAATCTAGCCGGTGTCGGCGTGGCGTTTTTTCTGGTTATCAGTCTGCGAAAACATCTCCGGGATCGGGGATTCTGGATATCCCGCGATGAACCCAATTTGAAAAACGCCTGTGATCTTGTAGCCCTTGGAACCGTCGCGGACATGGTTCCATTGACCGGTGACAACCGTATTCTCGTCAAAAGCGGAATCGATGCGATTCATTCGGAACCACGCCCTGGCATTCAATCCTTGATGAAAATAAGCGAGATTCAATCCCCATTTCTGAACACCGAAGATATTTCCTTTAAACTGGCTCCCCGGTTGAATGCCGCTGGTAGAATGGCACACGCAAATACCGCAGCACACCTGCTGCTGACGCGTGACTGTGTGAAGGCGTGGAACCTGGCTGAAACCCTGAATGCGCTGAACGGAAACATTCTTGACATTCAGAACATCACCCCAGCCCTAATCGATGAGATCGAATCCTTGAAGCCTTACGGAACCGGCAACCCGGAACCGTTATTTTTGGCAAGAAACATTCAAATCGTTTCATCCGGAATTGTCGGAAAAAACATCCGTCGGCTGATCCTGAGCGCCCGGAACAGATTATCAGGTATGCGTATTGCGGCGGTTCAGTTCAACGTTGCATCGCCGTTATCGGAAGCATCGGAAATATGCGAATTGATCTACAGGTTACGATGGAATTCCTGGAATGGAAACCGCATCCCACAAATTCTTGTTGAAGATGCCATATTTTCCTTGCAATCGCCTATGAGCGAATCTATTATAAAAAACAATGATTGACCCATATCGGTCGAAATCGCGATGACTTATCAAGGTTCCGGAAGCAAATTTTTTCACGTATGGGTACTTAACAATCGTCATTAAAATGTATCATCAGCCCGAATCAGTCAACAATCTATAACAAAGGCGGCGTCCCATGGCTAAAGTATTCCGGCCCAGCACTCGAGAATCCAACATACTATCAAAAATTGAGTCATCCAAAGAGCATGAGCGGAGAAAAGCCATCAGCGGTCTCAAAGACTGCATAGAACCGCTTTCCAATGCCATTGCGATGAAACTGATCGAGAACAAACTGATCGAAACCACCAACAAAACAGGCCTTGAACAACAAATTGGCAAAAGTCTGGAAATAATCAGCCAGGCAGATGATTTTGATATCGACTTTCAGTGCGCCCCCTTCAGACATGTCGCCGCACACCCTCATGTGATCAGTCTGTATCTGACGGCTTTTGTCATCGAAAAACTCATTAATTATAAGGATGTTGTGGATGTTTATGGATCGGATGAGGATATTTACGGCTGCATCAACAAGCAGGTGACTAAATTTCTGCCCTGACCATGCGTCCATCCCTCTATCCCCGGCTGGTAAACGGTCCGTTCGATGATCCGGGTCTTTATATTACTTTTATTTTTGAAAAAGATTCTATTCTGTTTGATCTTGGCGAGATTAATTCCCTTTCCTCCAGAGAAATCCTTAAAATCAGCCATGTTTTTGTCACCCATACCCACATGGACCATTTTTCCGGTTTTGACAGAGTACTTCGACTTTTTTTGGGCCGAAACAAAATGCTTTCGCTTTATGGACCGGAAGGGTTTATCCACAACATAACTGGCAAACTGGCCGGTTATTCCTGGAACCTTGTGGATCGCTACGACAATACATTTTCGCTGAACATTACCGAAATCCTCCCGGATCGCCACCGCTGCTGCCGGTTTTCCTGCCGGAGTCGTTTTATGCCGGAAGCCCCAGTCGTTGAAGTACCATTTAAAACCGTGCTGGTGGAATCACCCGGATGGATCATCTCATCGGTCATTCTTGACCATGCCATTCCCTGTTTAGCCTTTTCCATTCAAGAAAAATTTCATGTCAACATCAAAAAAGACCGACTGAAAGCTCTTGGCCTTAATGCCGGCCCCTGGATCATGGATTTTAAACAGGCTATGTTTGCCGGTGCTGATCCTTCATCCATCTTTCAGGTGATCGACGCCAAACATCCGGACCGACGTATCTCCTTTGAGCTCGGGTGGCTCAGCCGGGAAATTGCCACCATTACTTCCGGACAGAAAATCACCTATATCACAGATGTGATTTTCAGTTTGGACAATATCGAAAAAATGGTGGCCCTGGCCAGAGGATCCGATCATCTTTTTATCGAGGCCGCTTTTATGGAGGCACACAGACAGATCGCCGAAGACAAATACCACCTGACCGCATGGCAGGCGGGAACTCTGGCGGCCATGGCCGGCGTCAGACAATTTACCACTTTTCATTATTCCCCCCGCTATATCGGCCAAGAGAATTTGTTAACCGAAGAAGCCATCCGGGCATACACACTAAAACCATAACAGCCGGAATGCAGCAGCCTTAGAAATTATCATCATTTTATGACAGAAAGAATATATCTGTTTTTTTGCTTATGCTGACGTATATTAAACTCTTCATGACCGCAGTTTTCTGGGGTGGAACATTCATCGCCGGAAAAATTGTTGCAAAAGATGCGCTGCCATTTTCCGCTTCATTTTTACGATTCGCCATCGCCTCCGTGTTTTTGGTTTTGATTACCTGGCGGGTTGAAGGGAAACTGCCTAGAATCGAGCAATCGCTTTTCATCCCTATATGCCTTCTGGGTTTGACCGGCGTTTTTGCCTACAATGTTTTCTTTTTCAAAGGACTGCTGTCCATCGATGCGGGGCGCGCTGCGCTGATCATTGCATTAAATCCGGTAATGATTTCATTTTTTTCTTCTATCCTGTTCAAGGAAGAATTGACGCCTGTTAAAATTATCGGCATTCTGATGTCGGTTACAGGAGCCATGACCGTTGTCTCCCGAGGCAATCCCCTTCATCTGTTTCAAGGTCATTTGGGCTGGGGGGAGCTGAATATTTTCGGCTGCGTAGTGAGCTGGGTTTCCTTTTCACTGATCGGAAAATTTGTTCTGGGTAAAATGTCTCCTCTGGTCTCGATCTGCTATTCAGCTCTTGCAGGAACAGCAGCATTACTGGTTCCAGCGCTGATGGAAGGGATATGGTCTTTTCTTCCTGCGTGTTCAGCCACTACCTGGTTTGGATTGTTCTATCTTGGATTTTTCGGAACAGTTCTGGGATTTGTCTGGTATTATGAGGGAATAAAAAAAATCGGACCGACAAAAGCCGGACTGTTTATAAATGTCGTACCTCTCTCTGCAGTTGTTCTGGCTTTTTTTCTGCTGGATGAACCATTGACCCTGTCTCTGCTGATCGGCACCGTTTTGGTCAGCACCGGCATTTATCTAACCAATACAAATCTCGGTAAACCAAACACCTAAGGCAACCACTGATTCCAATCAGACGCTTTTGCCTGATGTTTTTTCGAAATTTATCAGTTGACATTTTATAGGTTTTTATATAGAGAATATGGTTTAAAAATCAAATTTGATAGCTGTTATGAAAGGAGAAATTCTTTGGCAAATCACAAATCCGCTTTAAAACGTGTACGACAGAATGAAAATCACCGAATGAGAAACAAAGCCACCAAAACTAGAGTAAGGTCCGTCATCAAAGACATTCGTGCTGCCGCTATGCAGTCATCGGATCAGGACTTGACAGCCCAACTGAATACCGCAAAATCGGTTATCGACAAAGCAGCCAAAAAAGGCTGTCTTCACCCCAACACAGCGGCGCGAAAAATATCCAGAATATCCAAACTTCTGAATTCAATCGCATCATAATTATCCGGCCGGTTCCGTACTCCGATAAATCCATGCCATGTAAGAGCATAAATGGAGATGTCTCCATCTCTGCACTTACATGATATGGTTAAAAATCATCAGTTAGTCGATTATATATTTTTTCTGCCAGTCGTTTTGAAAGCACCTGAATCGCTTCTTTTTTATTCTGATCTGTCTGCGTTTTATCATCTGTAACCTTATAGGCTTGATTGGCATTGATTCCATTAACAGCCCATACGGTTTTTCCTTTCGTGTCCGTCAGATTGAGCGTAACTCCCAAAAAAACCCGACGCTGCGTGGATTTACTTTGAGAACTGTGTGCTATCGGCATATCTCTAATATACTCGATGCTTCCGGTTAAAACGCCATCCGCATCTTCCTGTCTGCTGAGAACATCTTTTTTTCTCAATATAAATTCATTGATCACGTCATCGGTGAGAAAATTTTCGATTCCCGCTTCGGCAGTGTTATTTTCAATGACTGAAACAAAGATTCGCATCATACCAGATGGCAGTTCGCCCGTACCGGAAAAACGGTACGAACAGCCGTACAGAACTGTCAAGCATCCCATTATGGCTGGAATGATAATTTGTTTAAAGGAAATTAATTTTATCATATCACAATGTTTACCAGCTTTTTTTGAACCACGACGATCTTTTTGATGGGTTTTCCATCAATCACCTTTTTAATCCGCTCATCAGATAAAGCTATCTGTTCAATCGCAGCATCATCAATATCTGCAGCAACACTGAATTTACTCCTCAGCTTTCCATTTATCTGAACCACGACTGTCAGCATATCTTTCAGCAGTGCCTCCGGACGATATATCGGCCAAGACGCCGCATATATACTGGTATTGCCCAGTTCAGACCATATTTCGTCAGCAATATGCGGAGTCACCGGAGAAAGCAGCAAAATAACCGATTCAATGGCAAGCCGAAAAAGGCCGGTTATTGCGGGGGATCTCTCATCAACCGAAAAACCATAGAGCATGTTGACCAGTTCCATGACGGCGCTGATGGCGGTATTAAAATGAAAACGATCCTCGATATCGCTGGTGACTTTAAATATCGTCTGATGTATTTTTTTATACAGCCCTCGGAGCTCCGGCGCCAAGTCATCCATAGCCCCATCAAAAGCCGCCGCAGACCGGACAAAAGGCATCCACGCAGCGCAGAGCCGCCAGACGCGATTTAAAAACCGGAAACTGCCCTCAACACCCTGCTCATTCCACTCCAGGCTTCTTTCAGGCGGTGAGGCAAACAGACAGAACAACCGGGTCGTATCCGCTCCATATTTTTCCAGCAGTATATGGGGATCGACAACATTCTTTTTTGATTTGGACATTTTTTCAACCCTGCCAATGGTTACTGAGTGGTGGCAGCGTTTACACCGACGATCCTTGCCTTCTGTAGCCTCCTCGGGAAACAAATACCCATGGGTTGGACAATGCACCGTTTCTTTGCAGACCATTCCCTGGGTAAGCAGACGGGTAAAAGGCTCTTTATAAGAGATCAATCCCATATCCCGAAGAACACGCGTATAATACCGAGAATACAAAAGATGCAGTATGGCATGTTCCACGCCACCGATATACTGATCCACAGGCATCCAGTAGTCCACCGATTTGTGATCGAACATACCATCATGATAATCCGGACTGCAGTAACGCTGAAAATACCATGAAGATTCCACAAACGTATCCATAGTGTCCGTCTCTCTTCGAGCCGAATGACTACCGCACTTCGGGCAGGTCGTTCTGGCAAAATAGTCCAGAGTCGGCAGCGGAGACAACCCCCCTACCAGAAGATCTGCGTCCTCAGGTAAAACGACAGGCAGTTCCTTTTCAGGAACCGGCACGATGCCGCAGGCATCACAATGAATCATCGGAATAGGAGCCCCCCAATAGCGTTGCCGGGATATACCCCAGTCGCGCAGTCGAAAACTGACGGTACGTTTTCCGAGCCGATGAACTTCCAGATAATCTGCAATGGATTCAAGGGCCAATTCATTTTGCATCCCATTAAAATTGCCCGAGTTGACCATTATGCCATCTCCCGGGTAAGCTTCGCTCATTGTTGCTACATCCAGATCAGCATTCGGTTTCACAACCAAGACAATTTCGAGACCATACTTTTTAGCAAAATCAAAATCGCGCTGATCATGGGCAGGAACTGACATGACAGCCCCGGTACCATATCCCATCAATGCGAAATTAGCTGTATAAATAGGCATTCGTGTGCCACTGAGCGGATTGATACACCAGGCGCCGGTGAAAACGCCTTCTTTTTCATAGGTTTCGATACCCTTACTGGATCTATCCTGCATGGATATCCGCTCGATAAAATCATTAACCAAATGCTCTTGAGAAGTTCCTAATGATAATTTCTGAACCATTGGGTGCTCGGGCGCCAGACACATAAATGTCGCCCCGAATACCGTGTCTTGGCGAGTGGTAAAAACCACAATCTGTTCAGAAGAGTTCTCGACATTAAAATGAATCTCAGCCCCGGCGCTCTTTCCGATCCAGTTTTTCTGCATAGCAACCACCATATCCGGCCACCCGGGAAGCAAATCGCAGTGAACCAGAAGATCATCGGCATAGTCTGTAATTCTGAAAAACCACTGGGCCAGTTTTTTCTGACGAACAGGTTTTCCACATCGCCAACACATCCCAGCTTCAACCTGTTCATTAGCCAGAACAGTCTGACAGGGATCGCACCAATTCACATAAGATTCCTTCCGGTACGCCATGCCATTCTCATACATCTTTAAAAAAAGCCATTGCTCCCATCTGTAATATTCAGGTCTGCAGGTGGCGATTTCGCGATCCCAGTCATAGGAAAATCCCATCTGCTTGAGCTGTCGGCGCATGGTATCAATATTATTATAAGTCCATATAGCCGGATGCGTCCGATTAGCGATAGCAGCGTTTTCCGCAGGCATGCCGAAAGCATCCCACCCCATGGGGTGAAGAACGTTAAAGCCCTTCATGTGCTTATATCTAGCAACGACATCACCAATGGTATAATTTCGAACATGCCCGATATGAATTTTTCCTGACGGGTAGGGAAACATTTCGAGAAGATAAAATTTTTCTTTTTTTGGATCGTCTGATACTTTATATGTCTTTGAATCTTCCCATAACTTTTGCCACTTGGATTCAATTTCAGCAGGCGTATAGCGTTCTTCCATTAGTCGTCGATTCCTTCAGATTGGGTGTATTAGTGACTTTATCATGCCATACGCCCTGTGAAATATCAAGTTTGTATATCAACTCAAATAATAAGGCATAAGATTCAATAAGCTTGGGGAGTTGAATTAAACATAACTGACACAATCATGATAAAGCCGGTTTCAAACAAAAAAAGCCTGCCATCGTTATAGATGACAGGCTTTATATAAAGATTTTCGGCGGCGTCCTACTCTCCCACCAAGCTTCCCTGGCAGTACCATCGGCGCTGAAGAGCTTAACTTCCGTGTTCGGGATGGGAACGGGTGTGACCTCTTCGCTATAACCACCGAA
>CAJBLH010000268.1 GCA_903953895.1 uncultured Desulfobacteraceae bacterium
CCACGGGTCCGGATGAATTCGGCAAAAGAGAATGGCCAGACCACGATCCGGCGATTTCTGCCGGTCAGCGCGGTGGCTATTTCCGAATCAAGGAGCGAGGCATTGGAACCGGTGACGAATATCTTGACATCCTCGAACTCGTAGAGGCGGTTCAGCCACTTTTCCCAGAAAGGGATATTCTGGATTTCGTCCAGAAAAAGCCAGATCTTCCCCTGTGGTGCTTCCAGTTCCAGAAAGGTTTCGTACAGCGTATCGAAGTCGGCGGTGGTGAAGCTGGAGAACCGTTCGTCCTCGAAGTTGAGGTAGAGGATGTTGGTGCGGGCTACGCTCCGGCGTTCCAGGAGATCAGCGCAGATCAGCCGCATGAGGGAAGACTTGCCACTCCGCCGCACTCCGGTCATGACCAGAATCTCCCGCTGGTCAAGGTAAGGGTCGATCTTCTCCTGGAGGGTACGGGGGAACAGGCCGATGCGGTTGAGGAAGCGGTCTTTGTGGAGTACGATCAATTCTTTGAGTTTCTGCTTGTCCATGGCATGCAATATATTGCATTATTGTTGCAATGTAAAGTCTATAATATGGCATCAGTATTATTTTTCCTCATGTCTCCCTTTGCCAGCTTCAGCATCCCGTCAGTTATTCCACATCATCGAGGGGTTTAGAGAATGATCGGTGTGTCCGGTTTCAACCGTTTGATAGCTGTCGCCACCTGACGGCCATCCATGTGGGGCATGCCTAAATCGGTTAAAACCACATCGAAGGGGTGACCGGTTTCCAGTGATTCCCGGTGTACGGATCAGGATCATGCTCCAATCGATCGAAACATCGTTCTCCAGGTTCTGAAGCACGGCCATGAAAATACTGACCAGATCCTGGCGTTCCCCCATGGTACGGATAATACCCACCAGAAGCTCCATCCGATCCAACTGCCTGGCAAGTTTGGCGTTGGTGTTTATCATCTCGATGGTTCGCTGATGCACGGTTTCTTCCAGACGCGCCTCGGATTTTTTCTTCCATCATTACCGCTCCCTATTGGATCGCGTATTGACCCGGCGATGTCTTTGGCGAAGTTAACACCAAGCTCTCGGCGATATACTGCCAACGGTCATAATCTTGACTTTTGAGCCCCCACCCCAACCCTCCCCCGCTGGGGGAGGGAGCATAAGGAAATTGAAGATTATGCCCGTTCGCAGTATATATCCGGTCTCTGCTGGATGATACCGGGTTCGGGCTGTTTGACGGCGAAAATCTGCTGGCCGAGTTCAGCGAAATCCAGGTTATATGGGAATATATCCGATCCATCAGGTTGCTGTCCGAGTTTAATCTATACAACGGCAACCAGTGACTGCTTTTACTCCCATTTCTGACTCGCATTTTCAAACCGCCCGATTTGGTACATTTTCGCACCGCCGCTGACAAGTCAACGGTTTCATAAGGAATGGTTGATTTAAAACCCTGTTGCCCTATCAACTCAACCTTTTTTCGGCATAACTCAACCTGATTACATTAAAGTTGCACGGTAACATGGCTTCTGTTAGTATCCACAAAAGAGGTTATTGACAAGCCATGAAACAGATAATCAGCCAATTTATAACGGAAATCATGGCACGATTTCCGTCAATTCAGGTGATGTACCTTTTCGGGTCTCATGCATCCGGCAACCCCAGGGCCGACAGCGATGTGGATATTGCAGTATTTACCGAAGGGCGCGAGCCCCCCACAATCGATCTGGAATTGGGAGTTTTCCTGCAACAGCGGCTTCAGCGACCTGTGGATGTGGTGATCATGCAAAAAGCATCACCCATTCTTCAGCATGAGGTCCTTCGGAAAAAAGTGCGCATATTTGAAAAAAGCGACACCTGCCGGGCATTTCTTGAAAATCAATCCCTGCGGGCATATCTGGATGCTCGCCATTATCAGCATAAGCGAGCCTTATGGGGGAAAATCGGCATTGATCATCGTTTCGGCCATATATAATAACTCAATTCCCCCCTTGAGGGGGGTAGGGGGGTGTCCAAGCCAATCGTTTATCGATCAGTCTAACACCCCCCTCCGCCCCCCTCAAGGGGGGAATCATGATGTGGCCGAAACGATGATCAAGGCCGGAAAATCCAATGATCAAGATTGCAGTCATTCAACGTTTGTTGAATAATCTCGAAAGTTATGTAAACGATTTACGGACCGCAACCGACATAACACACGAGAAATACATTCACGTTGTCCGTTTACAGCGGTTTGTTGAAAGAACGCTGCAAATCAGCATTGAATGCTGTTTTGATATCGTTCACCATATCATATCGGACAAAGGCTTCCGGGAGCCAAACTCCTATGCGGATGCGTTCACCGTGCTTGCGGAGCAGGGTGTGCTTCCTCAGGAATCAGTGAGTGAATTTCAAAGGAAAACTTCAATCTTTTGATTCCTTCAGAAATCGAATCAAGTGCTGGATTGATCTTGATGAAAACAGGATTGAACCTGATGCCTGATGATAATATCAAGCCACCCCTGAATCGATTCCAGGACTGGAAATCCGGATCTGTTCTTCGTATTGGTTTGATAAACTCTGATTATAACGGATTTGGGGGGATCGTCTTGTATCCTCCCAAAGAAGCCGATATCATCAGGTTATGCAGCCAATTTTCATGATAACGAAACTTGTTCAGTCTTTCAGCAGGACTTTGAAATATTTCGGCAGTCAAAGTCGAAACGCCTCCCGCCTCTGAGCCATTAACCGGCTGTTTGCAACGAAAGACACATTTACGCTCCCCAGAAAAGTAAAATGATGATACAGACGATAGCGACCTTGATATATTTGTCGATCCACACCGGAAACAACACGGATGGACAACTGAACCTTTCTTAATATTTTGCCGTTATAACGGTAATCATTATTGTCGGGTGGTGGTTTTCTCATACACTTCGAAATTATCATTGATATTATACCGTCATAGCGGTAATCATGGCTTAATTTTTTATGTTTCAACTTCACATTGGTGATATCGTGAAAACTGCTCTACTAACTCAAATCGCGAAAGCTTCGGGTTTAACCGCTCAATATTAAAAAGCTTTTCTTGGCGTTCGTTGCGCCTTTGCGAGACATATCGCCTTGTTACGAAACCACCAATCCCAGGCTCGAAAGTGAAGGATTGGCCGTTATGACGGTAAAAATAAGCACGGAAACGGTCCAGAAAATCGGCCGTATCGTTCAGTTCCACCGCAAAGAGGCCGGGCTGGCCAGGATAGATCTGGCCGATATTGCCGGGGTGGGAAAAACGGTTGTTTACGACATCGAAAACGGCAAGGAGACTGTGCGGCTGACTACTCTTCTTAAGGTGTTGGGAGCGCTCAATATTTCCATATTCCTGGACGGTCCGTTGATGGATCGTTTCGAGGCGGGTGACGATGCGGAAGGCTGAAGTGTTCATGCACGATATTCATGCAGGCATTCTGGAGGAAATTTCGCCTCGGAAGGCCTACCGATTCACCTATGACCCGGCATACAGCGGGCCTCCGGTTTCCCTGACAGTACCCGTCAGACCCGAGCCATACGAATACGGTAATTTTCCTCCTTTCCTGGAAGGCCTGCTTCCCGAAGGGTACAATCTGGAAGCCCTCCTTCGCGCTTTGAAGATCGACCGGCAGGATCTTTTCAGCCAGTTGATGGCGGTGGGAAGGGATATGGTGGGGGCAGTGACGGCGGTGGAGGCTGAATGAACATCTGCCCTATCACGTATGAACCTTGCGAAGGGAAATATTCGCCCCGGGGGCTTTTGAAACTCTCCCGCAGCCTTCAACAGCTCCAGGACCTTCCCTATTCAGCCTCGGAGCAGATTTTTGAAGCCGCAGCCCGTGCCCCTAAAATGTCGATCCAGGGGGTTCAGCCCAAGCTGAGCGCGGTCCTGAATACCCGAAAAAACGGATTTGAACTTGTCGATACCGGCGGACGGTACATTTTAAAGTCCCAGAACCCCCAATACCGGCACCTTCCGGAGAACGAAGACCTGTCCATGCGACTTGCGGAAGCTGCCGGGATTCCAGTGCCCCTTCACGGCCTCGTCTATTCAAAAGACGGTTCCCTCACCTATTTTATTCGGCGTTTTGACCGGGTGGGGGGAAAAAAGATCGCCGTGGAGGACTTTTCTCAACTCCTGGGCCTGAGCCGCGACACCAAATACGATGCCTCCATGGAAAAGGTCGCGCTGGTGATCGACCGATACTGCACCTTTCCGGCGGTGGAAAAAATAAAGCTGTTCACGCTTACCTTGGTGAACTTTCTCATCGGCAATGAGGACATGCACCTGAAAAATTTTTCCCTGCTGATTAGAAACGGCAAGGTGGAGCTCACCCCTGGCTATGACATCGTGAACACCACCATCGTGCTGTCGAATCCGAAAGAGGAGATCGCCCTGCCCATTCAGGGAAAAAAAAACAAGCTGGACTGGGGCGATCTGATCGACTATTTCGGTCGGGTCCGTCTGGGGCTTACACAGAAAATCATTTCGTCCACATTGACCAATCTCAAGAACATTGAAGCTGTTTGGGAAAGATTCATCGACGTCAGCTTTTTGCCGGATGAAATGAAAAAGGAGTATCGTCTGCTTCTGGAGAAAAGATGGGGAAGGTTATGTGAGCGGATTCGGTAGCGTTCATTAATTTTTTCTCATGCTGGTGAAATTCAGGCGTGGGAATAACGATATCGAGCCCCTGGTGAGTCATTTCCGCAAACTGGTTTGCTACGATATTGCAGAAGTGCGGGTGGGAGTTCATATCGACCGTTTCATCGAACGGCTTCGTGAGGAGAATCTTTATGGCTGACAAAACATTGCTGGAAAGATTATCACGGCTCGGTTTGCCACTCATGGAGACCAGTGAGGATTTTGATGTCAACCAGACCCTTGCCGAGGTGTTTGCAAGCCGGGATACGAGACTATTGGAAGGATTCCCGGTATTGCATCGTAAATGCTGCCAGGGATTTTCGATTTGATTATGGTCACATTCCGGAAAATCTGGAAATATCTCAGCTTAAGCAATTCCACATATCTTCATCCACAGCTCTGAATGGTGTAGTTGCCCGTTCAAATTCGGCGGCATCCTGCGCGCTCCAGGTGCCGGCCAGATGATCAAGATCGTCATGCAGTATCGTTCGTTTTTTCTTCTCCAGCCCGAGGGACTCCTTAAGGATTTTCAGCATAACGGTGTTGACGCTGGTATCCTCTTTTTGTGCACGCTCTTTCAGGACGCAGGCAATCTGCTCGTCAATACCGCGCAAGGTCATGGTTGCCATGTTGTTTTCTCCTTTCTATAATTTGTTGGCCAACAAAAGACCGCTGATGTTCTTGAAATGCTCGTCATAAGTTGCCAGCGCCAGGCCATGTTGCAAAGCGGATGCTGCCAGCCACAGGTCGTTTGTCGGGATCGGTCGTCCCCGCTCTTTCAATTCGACGAATATTTGTGCATAAAATTCAGCGGTTCCATCATCAATGGAAAGAAAATCAACACGGGGTGAATCGAAAAATAGATCCAGTTCGTCCCTATTTTGTTGTTCTTTGCTTCCGCAACGAAAACCAGCCAGCAATTCGCCAAGGATGACCGTGTTTACGGCTATATACTCAGCCTTGCGCAAAGTAATAACGGCATTTTCATTCCGTTTTTTGAAAGCGACATAAAAATTTGTATCAATAATGATCCGTTTCATGTTTTTGCTCTGTTGTCATGCTGTCATACGGTGCCATTATTATGCTGTCATATGGTCAAGTTGTCAACCTGAAAAGCACTAACTGTTGGCTGGCTGCAAATGACGAGAAGCATATGATGTATTTTCCCTTGGTGGTAAAGCTGTGCCGGGGCAATGAAACAGTCGGCAGACATGCGGTGATCCTGCCCCAAAGCCGTTTCCAGTGCCGTCTGGCCGCTGGCAGACGATGTTCTCGTCCAGCTTGTACCAACGGTTTGCCAACTCCGCCAGCAGGTGTGGCAGTAGCGCCTCGAACTCCGCGGCGGGGAGCGTGAACCCATTGAGATCCGCATCACGCCCAATGAACTTTCAGTACTCAGTTTTCCAGGTCTCGACCGTTCCATTGGTCTTGATCAGCTCCGTGCCGGACAAGCAGTTACCGTCGTTATCGCAACCGACGTATCGGCGAATTTCTAAAAGAACTTGGTTTGACCGAAGGACGTTCTACAGGAATTCCCAAGATTCTCCGAACCATGCATGCGAATGGATCACCACCACCTACCTTTGAGACCGACCCGAATCGATCTTTTTTTCTGGTTCGCCTTACGGCTCACCCCCAGTTTTCGGTTGCATTGATCAACCTGCCCTTCCTTAAGGGTGACTTCAGCGCCGCTCCCAATAGCGGTCAAAGCGAGTCGGGGTCAGAGTCGGTTCAAGATCGAATCTTAAATGCGCTTAAACAAAATTCCCTTTCCAGATCGGAAATTGCAGCCGTGATAGGGCATAAATCAATTACCAGGGCAGTAAGACGGGC
>CAJBLH010000269.1 GCA_903953895.1 uncultured Desulfobacteraceae bacterium
ACAAGTCCGGTTCTGTGAGGGGTATTGAAGTTCCTCACATGGTTTGAATGATGTGACACTCCGCAGACCGAAAGGGCGGAGAAACAGGGAATACAAAGTAAACCTAAATGATAGGAACCATATTATGCCTACTCGACGAAAGATCGCCATTTATGGAAAAGGCGGAATCGGCAAATCGACAACCACACAAAACACCGTTGCCGGTCTTGCTGAAATGGGCAGAAAGGTAATGGTTGTGGGGTGCGACCCCAAGGCCGACTCCACCCGGCTGCTTCTGGGCGGGTTGGCCCAGAGAACGGTTCTGGATACGTTAAGGGAAGAAGGTGAAGATGTCGAGCTTGACGATGTCCGAAAAACGGGCTTCAGCGGCGTCTTGTGTACCGAATCCGGCGGACCGGAGCCGGGCGTTGGTTGCGCGGGCCGGGGAATCATTACCTCAATCAATCTTTTGGAACAGCTCGGGGCTTATGCGGACAGCGAAAAGCTGGATTATGCTTTTTATGATGTTTTGGGAGACGTGGTCTGCGGCGGGTTTGCCATGCCCATTCGCGAGGGCAAGGCCCAGGAGATATATATCGTGGTATCCGGTGAAATGATGGCCATGTACGCAGCCAACAACATCAGCAAGGGAATCGTAAAATTCGCTGAAGCCGGCGGGGTTCGTCTGGGGGGACTCATCTGCAACAGCCGCAATGTGGACTTTGAAAAAGACATGATTGAAGCTTTTGCAGAAAGGCTCGGAACGCAGATGATTCACTTTGTCCCCAGAGACAACATTGTGCAGCGTGCGGAAATCAACCGGAAAACCGTGATCGAATATGATGCAGGGCATTCTCAGGCGGATGAATACCGCACCCTGGCCAACAAGATTGAAAACAACCAGATGTTTATCGTCCCCAAACCCCTGGAAATCGACGAATTGGAAAAAATGCTGATTGAGCACGGACTGGCAACATGACAAATCAGGAGAAAAACCTGAGAACTGAAGGCGCCAGTGGAAAAGCCTTCAGGTATCAACCCGTCGGTAATGACATTCATACAAAAGGAGTAATCAAAATGTTGATGATTCGATCAATCGTAAGGCCCGAAAAAGCGGACAATGTCCTGGCGGCGCTCATGGAAGCCGGATTCCCCGGTATTACCAAAATGTCCGTGGTAGGTCGCGGCAAACAGCGCGGCATCAAAATCGGAGATATCACCTATGACGAAATCCCCAAGGAAATGATTCTGGCGGTTGTCAAAAATCAGGACAAGGACTTTGTGATCAAAACGATTATTCAGGCAGCCAGAACCGGAGACAAAGGCGCCTATGGGGATGGAAAGATTTTTGTGGTTCCTGTGGAGGAAGCTTACACTATCAGCTCGGGAATCAAGGAGACATCCGCTGGGGAAATGACCGAGGTGAAGATATGAAGGAGATCACCGCCATCATTCGAATGAACAAGATGAATGAAACCAAACGCGCGTTAACGGAGGCTGGCATCTCTTCAGTCACCGCCAGAGACGCGCTGGGTAGAGGAAAGGGGCTTGTGGACATGCAGCTTCTGAAAGGGGCGGAACTAGGCTATGAAGAGGCTATTTCACAGCTCGGTCAAAGCGGGCGACTGATTCCAAAAAGGATACTTCTGGTTGTCGTTCCGGATAAACTGGTGGAGAAAACCGTTAAAACCATTATCCGGGTCAACCAGACAGGAAAATCCGGTGATGGCAAGATATATGTCATGCCGTGCCTGGATGCTGTGCGTGTCCGGACCGGCGAATTTGGCGATGATGTTCTGGATGACGCGTGAAAGACCCTGGAGGAGTAAAAGCAATGGAGACTACCGAAGATATCATGGCAGATGAGAGTTTGGATCCTGAAAAAGTGAAGCTGGAACTCATCGCAAAGTATCCAATCAAAGTGGCGCGAAAGCGCGCCAAACAGATTGTGATCAACAAGGTCGGTGAAACCGGCGATGTTCCGGAAATACAGTCGAACGTGCGGACCACGCCCGGTTTGATCGGTCAGCGAGGGTGCTGTTACGCCGGATGCAAGGGTGTGGTGCTGGGGCCTACCCGCGACATCGTCAACATCACACATGGTCCGATCGGCTGCGGGTACTACAGTTGGCTGACCCGAAGAAATCAGACCGATCCGGATGCATCACCCGGTACATCATCGGACGGTCACAATTTTATGCCGTACTGTTTTTCCACAGACATGCAGGACGAGCAGATCATCTTCGGCGGTGAAAAAAAGCTGAAGCAGGCCATTCAGGAAGCCTATGACCTGTTCAAACCCAAGGCCATCGGCGTATTTGCCACCTGTCCGGTGGGACTGATCGGCGACGATGTGCATTCGGTCTGCAAGGAGATGAAGGAAAAACTGAACATCAATGTTTTCGGCTTCAGTTGCGAAGGATATAAGGGGGTCAGCCAGTCCGCGGGGCACCATATCGCAAACAACGGCGTTTTTACCCATGTGGTGGGAACCGATGACACCATCCGGGAAGGCAATTTCAAGATCAATCTCCTGGGGGAGTACAATATCGGCGGAGACTCCTTTGAAATTGAGCGGATTATTGAAAAATGCGGCATCACCCTGGTGTCGAGCTTCAGCGGCAATTCCACCGTGGGCGGCTTTGCCAATTCACACACAGCGGATTTAAACCTGATCATGTGCCATCGCTCGATTAATTATGTTGCTGAAATGATGGAGAAAAAATATGGCATTCCCTGGATCAAGGTCAATTTTATCAGTGCGGAATCCACGGCAAAATCCCTTCGGAAAATAGCCGCTTATTTTGAAGATCCGAATCTCACTGAGCGGGTTGAGGCGGTGATTGCCGAAGAAATGCCCGCGGTGGAAGCAGCCAGAAACGCGGTTTATCCCCGCACCAAAGGCAAACGGGTCATGCTGTTTGTGGGCGGTTCCCGCGCGCACCATTATCAGGATCTGTTTAATGAACTGGGGATGCTCACCATTTCAGCCGGATATGAATTTGGTCACAGGGACGATTATGAAGGGCGCAAGGTACTGCCCGATATCCGTGTGGATGCGGACAGTCGAAATATTCAGGAATTGGAAGTGCATCCGGACCCCGAAAAATTCAGGCCCCGCAAACGGCCTGAAGAAGTTGAAAAGCTGAACAAAAACGGCGTGGTTTTCAGCGAATATGAAGGCATGATGCCGGACATGCCAAACAATATCCTGATCATCGATGATATCAGCCAGTATGAAACTGACCAGATCATCGAAATGTACAAGCCGGATATGTTCTGTGCGGGAATCAAGGAAAAATACGCGATTCAAAAGCACGGAATTCCCATGAAACAGCTCCACAGCTATGATTCGGGTGGTCCCTATGCCGGGTTTGCAGGAGCCGTCAATTTCTACAATGAAATTGATCGGATGGTAAACAGCAAGATATGGAGCTACATGAAGGCACCCTGGCAGAAAAATCCGCAGCTTATGGCAACATATGCATGGGAATGAAGGAGGGAACTGGTGACAGATTGCACCGTTTCCCCCCCTTTGAAAAAGGGGGGTCAGGGGGGATTTCCAGGTGCACAGACAAGAAAAAACCCCCTCAGTCCCCCTTTTTCAAAGGGGGAGGTCAACGGATTAATAGACTATTCAAATAAAGAATTGGAGATAGAGAATCATGCTGCTCAGACATACGCCAAAAGAAATTACGGAACGCAGTGCATTAACGATCAATCCGGCCAAAACCTGTCAGCCCATTGGCGCAATGTATGCAGCACTGGGCATTCACGGGTGCCTACCACACAGCCACGGGTCCCAGGGCTGTTATGCCTATCATCGAAGCGCCCTGACCCGTCATTACAAGGAGCCGGTTATGGCTGCGACCAGCGCATTCACCGAAGGCGCTTCGGTTTTCGGGGGACAAGCCAATCTGCTTCAGGCCATCGACAATATTTTTTCCGTGTATCATCCGGACATCATTGCCGTGCATACCACCTGTCTGTCGGAGACCATCGGGGATGATATTCCCCAGATCGTCAATAAAGCAAGGGCCGAAGGCAAAATCCCCAGCGGCAAATATGTCATTCATGCCAATACGCCCAGTTATGTGGGTTCGCATGTTACCGGGTTCGCCACCATGACCCGGGCCATGGTGGATTATTTCGCCGAATCAAATGGTCACAAAAACAAAACCATCAATTTGATTCCGGGATATTCGGAACCTGCGGACATGGAAGAGATCCGGCGCATCGCCTCTCTAATGGGCGTTCATACGATCATGTTCCCGGACACGTCCAACGTGTTGAACGGCCCGCTGACCGGAAAATTCCGTATGTATCCGGAAGGCGGGGTAACGATTCCCGAATTGAAACTGACCGGGTCCAGCATGGGGACCCTGGCCCTTGGAAAGCTGGCATCGGGTCCCGCTGCCAAAGCATTGGACACCAAATGCAAGGTGCCCTGCGAGATGCTTGATCTGCCGATGGGTCTTCACGGCACGGACATGTTTGTCGATATTCTCCGGCGGGTTGCGGGCGTGAATGTGCCGGATGTGCTCACGCTGGAACGGGGGCAGCTCGTGGATGTAATTTCGGACATGCATCAATATTTTTACGGTAAAAAAGTGGCCATTGCAGGTGATCCGGATCAGCTTCTGGCCATCGCCAAATTCCTGGTCTCCATTGACATGATACCGGTCTATATGGTGAGCGGAACACCTGCGGGCAAAAAATTCGAGAATTCGCTTCGGGAAGTGGTTAAAGACGCCCCCTGTGAAGTCAAAATCAAAATCCCGGGGGATTTGTTCCTCCTGCATCAATGGATTAAGCAGGAACCCGTGGATTTACTGATCGGGAACACATACCTGAAATATGTTGCCAAAGATGAGGACATTCCGCTGGTGCGTTATGGCTTCCCCATCTTTGACCGGATCGGACACAGCTATTTCCCGACAATGGGATATAAAGGCGGCATCCGGTTTCTGGAAAAAATACTGGATGCGCTCCTGGATCGAAAAGATCGTGACGCAACCGACATCAACATGGAACTGGTGATGTAATGACAAGCATACCCATACTTAAAGAACGGGAAAATCACATCTGGGAAAAAGGCGATAAGCCTTATCAGATGACTTGCGACAAACACAGCCTGGCCGGTTCCATCAGCCAGAGGGCCTGCGTGTTCTGCGGGTCCCGTGTGGTGCTGTATCCGATCGCGGATGCAGTGCATCTGGTTCACGGACCCGTTGGCTGTGCGGCCTACACCTGGGATATCCGGGGCGCACTGTCTTCGGGGCCTGAACTTCATCGCCTCAGTTTTTCCACGGATTTACAGGAAAAAGATGTCATTTTCGGTGGCGAAAAAAAGCTATATTCAGTGTTGACCGGACTTATCGACCGGTATGCCCCCAAGGCCGCTTTTGTATATTCAACCTGTATTGTGGGCATCATCGGCGATGATGTGGAGGCGGTATGCCGGAAAGTGGCCAGGGAAAAAGATATTCCCGTTCTTCCCGTAAATTCGGAAGGGTTCAAGGGTACCAAAAAAGACGGCTACAAAGCAGCTTGTGAAGCCCTGTTCAAACTGATCGGGCAGGGTAAAACCGACGACATCAGCAAGATCAGCATCAACATCCTGGGCGAATTCAACATCGGCGGAGAGTCCTGGGTCATCAAGGACTATTACGAACGGATGGGTGTTCAGGTCGTCTCCGTGATGACCGGCGATGGACGGGTGGCGGATGTTCAGCGGGCTCATGGGGCTTCTCTGAATGTGGTTCAGTGCTCCGGCTCCATGACATATCTGGCCAAAATGATGGAAGAGACTTATGACATTCCCTATATCCGGGTTTCATATTTCGGTGTCGAGGATATGTCCAAGGCCCTTTACGACGTGGCAGAGAACTTCAGCGATCGGCCGGATATCCTCAACCGCACGCAGGTCATGGTCAAGGAAGAAATCAGCCGGATTTATCCCCAACTTCAGGAGTATAAAAAAGCGCTGATCGGGAAAAAAGCAGCCATTTATGTGGGCGGCGCATTCAAAGCATTTTCTCTCATCAAAGCCCTGCGGCTTCTTGGGATGGATGTGGTTCTTGCCGGCTCTCAGACCGGCAACCCGGAGGATTACGCCGAGCTTAGAGAACTATGTGATGACGGGGCTGTAATCGTGGATGATGCCAATCCGCTGGAGCTTTCCAAATATATCATCGAAAAAGGCGCGGATCTTGTGATCGGCGGCGTTAAGGAGCGCCCGATCGCATACAAGATGGGTGTTGGTTTTTGCGATCACAATCATGAGCGCAAGATTCCACTGGCCGGATATGTGGGAATGCTCAATTTCGCCAAGGAAGTGTATGAAAGCGTGACCAGTCCGGTATGGGGATTTGCCAGAGAGACTGCGGACACTGCTTTGGGCGAGCCGGTCATCATTCAGCGAAAAATAGAAAAAACCGACGCCGGCACCCAGAACGCCTGCAACGTCTGCACGCCGCTGGGCGCTTCCCTGGCGTTCAAGGGAATCAAAGGCGCTGTCCCCCTGATTCATGGCTCTCAGGGATGCTCGACCTATATGCGTCGGTATCTGATCAGTCATTATAAAGAGCCGGTTGATATCGCCTGCTCCAATTTCGGAGAGCAGACAGCCATATTTGGGGGTGGCGTGAATCTGATGACAGCCCTTGATAACCTTGAAAAGCAGTATCATCCGGAGTTGATCGGGATCGCCACAACCTGTCTGTCTGAGACCATCGGAGATGATGTCCCGATGTTTATCCGGCAATACCGGGAAGCGAACAAGGATAAAGAGACGCCGGCCCTGGTGCATGTATCCACGCCAAGCTATAAGGGAACGCATATTGACGGGTTTCACGGTGCGGTGAGGGCTGCGGTATCGACTTTGGCGACTGTCCAAAATGAGAAAAACGATCGGGTGAATCTCTTTCCGGGAATGCTTTCTCCGGCCGATCTTCGCCTGCTAAAGGATATTTTTCGGGATATGGAGCTGTCCTGCGTGATGCTCCCGGATTATTCCAGAACCCTAGACGGCGCGTCCTGGAAAGAATATCAGAGGATTCCGGAGGGCGGAACAACAGTCGGCGATATCCTGAAAATGGGAAATGCAAAGGCCAGCATTGAATTCGGAAGGATTCTGTCCAGGCAAATCAGCGCCGGAAAGCATCTTCAAGATAGTTTTGATATTCCCCTTTACAGCCCAGGCCTGCCCATCGGAATCCATGAAACAGACCGGTTTTTTGAATCGCTGGAAGAAATCAGCGGAATACGAAGGCCTGAAAAATACCGGGAAGAACGGGGCCGTCTCATTGACGCATACATTGACGGACACAAATATGTTTCCGGCGCAAGAGCCGTGGTTTACGGCGAGGAAGACCTGGTGGTGGGACTGGCGTCCTTTTTATCCGAAATCGGCGTGATTCCAGTGCTGTGCGCATCCAGCGGGAAAAGCGGGTATTTGAAGGAAAAAATTGCCGAGGTGGTCGTTGGGTCCGGAGGGCAGGAAATCCTCGTCTATGACAACGTCGATTTTATTGAAATCGCGGAAGAAGCCAACAAATTGAAGCCGGATTTTCTGATAGGAAGCAGCAAGGGATATTCCGTGGCCCGGAAAATCCCGGTCCCGCTGGTGCGGGTCGGTTTTCCGATTCATGACCGGGTCGGCGGCGCAAGGATACTGCATATCGGCTACCAGGGCGCCCAGGCGCTTTTTGACAACATTGTCAATACCCTGCTGGATCACAGGCAGAAAGCATCCGATATCGGATATTCATACATGTGAAAGGTGATGGCTTCGTAAAAAGCCAAATTAAGCATTTCCCCGTAAAAACAGCTTTCCCTCCTTTGGAAAGGGGGGCCAAGGGCATAAGCGCTAATTTAAAATTCCCCCCTTTGGAAAAGGGGGGGGGGCAGGGGGGATTTCAAGCGTCGATCCAGCAGAAAATCCCCTTCGATCCCCCTTTTTCAAAGGGGGAAGGTATCATTTCCATTGCCGGGGGTGAATGCCCCTGCAATTCATGGTCTTTTACAAGTCCTTCAAAGGTGGAATTATGAATCTGTCAAATCACCCCTGCTTTAATGACAAGGTGCGGCATACCTTCGGAAGAGTGCATCTTCCGGTTGCGCCCCGGTGCAACATTCAGTGTAAATTCTGTAATCGCAAATTTGACTGTATTAACGAAAGCCGGCCCGGAGTTACTTCCGGCGTGTTGTCACCGGCTCAGGCCATGGTTTACCTGGATTCGGTGTTTGAAAAAAAGAAAAACATCTCCGTAGTCGGACTTGCCGGTCCGGGAGATCCTTTTGCCAATCCGGAAGAAACCATGGAAACCCTGCGCCGAGTTCGAAAAAGCTATCCGGAGATGCTTCTGTGCGTGGCCACTAACGGACTGGGTATCTGCCCGTTTGTTGACGAACTGGCGCAACTTCAGGTCAGTCATGTTACCGTTACCGTCAACGCCATAGATCCGGCCGTGGCTGAAAAAATATATTCCTGGGTGCGCTACGGTAAACGGGTTTTTCATCCGACAGAAGGGGTGAAATTGTTGATGCAAAAGCAAATCGAGGCCATCCGGAGCCTTAAGGAAAAGGGGATCGTGGTCAAGGTCAATTCGATCATCATCCCCGGCATCAATGATGCGCATATACCGGATGTTGCCAAAAAGATGGGCGAAATGAACGTGGATATTTTAAACTGCGTTCCCTATTATCCTAATCAGGGCTCGACTTTTGAAAATATTCCCGAGCCATCCAAAGAAATGATCGCGCACATCCGCAAGGAAGCGGGAAAATTCATTCCCCAGATGCACCATTGTACCCGCTGCCGGGCGGATGCCGTAGGGCTGCTGGGAGAAAACATGCCGCAGGAACTGCTGACTGCGCTGAAAACCTGCGAAAGCATGCCGGAGGCGCAAACCCTGAAGATCAACGCTTCCCGATCTTATGTGGCGGTGGCAAGCAGAGAAGGCGTATTGGTGAATCAGCATCTGGGGGAGGCGGATCACCTTCTGATATATGGCCAAAAGAACGGAACCGTATCGCTGATAGCGTCGCGCCAGACGCCCGAATCCGGTGGCGGCCTGAGCCGATGGGATGAACTGGCGGACAGTATCAGTGATTGCAGTCTGCTTCTGGTCAGCGGAGTTGGCGCCAATCCCCGCCAGGTCCTGACCCGCAAAGGGATTGAAGTTGTGGAAATCGAAGGCCTGATTCATGACGCCGTGCAGACGGTTTTTGACGGCAAAAGTCTCAGACATCTGACAAAACGTAAAAAAACGGTCTGTGGGGTGGAGTGCTCCGGAACAGGGGCCGGTTGTGGATGATAATTCGTACGTGAACAGATAGAGAAAGGAGATTCAAATGAACAAGCCCAAACATCACATCTTTGTGTGCGCCAGCTTCAGAGCGGGCGGCGATTCCAAGGGAACCTGTAACAAAAAAGGTTCACTCAATTTTTTGCCCTATGTTGAAAATGAAATTTTGGATCGGGGAATGGATGCCGCAATCACCAGCACAGGCTGTATGAAAGCCTGTGATTTCGGACCGGTGATGGTCATTTATCCCGAAGGGCTGTGGTACGGCAACGTCACGAGCGAAAGGGTCATCGATGAGATTCTGGATGGGCTTGAAGATGGAAAGCCAGCCACAGACTACCTCATCACATGACGCGCGAAATTCATGACCGTGAGGCTGTCTCCTCAAAACCGAAATTCACCAGCACAGAAAGGGACTTTATGACCATTGGCAACGCTCTGACCTTTATTAAGCGGGGGCTTGAAGACAGCGACTTGCGAGGGCGCCTGAATGCCGCGACCAGTTTGCTGGAAATAGACCAAGTCCTGGCCGAAGAGGATCTCTTGTTTTCAGCACCCGATTTTGATGAATCCTTTCATCACCAGTTGACTCAATGCCAGGAGATGGAAGCTGCGGAACAACTGAAAGAATTCAAGTTGTGGTGGGATCTTCTGTTTCGAACCTTTTAATAAGGGGAATGAATCGAAAATGCAAAGCATTATGAATAGACATAATCTAAACTGGCAGACATGGCTGAAGAATGGGGATCAATACCTGAAAGCGGCAACGCCCAAAGGGACTAAAAGCCGTTTTGGCGCGGACATACGATACAATTTACTCTCTATGTCTTTAGAAGGTTACATTATGGCAATATTGGATTTTCACCATAACTTGCCTGATAATCATACCTATTTCGATCTTATTTGCGGCCTTGAGAGGGTGATGCCGATTGATGAAACGCTCAAAAAACGTATTCTGCAATACGAAAATATCCAATCTATTTGTTCAATCGAGAAATATTACCGCAGCGATCCGACGGAAGAAGCATTGAAAGACTTAAAAGGCGCGATTACGGAGATAAGCATGATGGCACATAAAACATGTGATTCGGTCTCTTCTCAAGCAGATAATTGAAAGGATTCTTCTGATGAAAGCTCATGGACGTGATCCGATATGGCTGATCGATACAACCCTTAGAGATGGAGAGCAGTCTCCAGGCGTTGCCTTCAGCCGCGGAACCAAGGAAACCATCGCAACCTTGCTGGCAGCGGCCGGAATCGATGAACTGGAAGTCGGAACACCTGCCATGGGGAAAGTCGAGCAGGAAGACATTCGGGCGATCGCCCGTCTGAACCTTCCCTGCCGTTTGACTTGCTGGTGCCGGGCCATGCAAGAGGATATCGAAGACGCTGCGAAATGCGACACGGGAAGCATCCACATCAGTTTTCCCGTGTCATCCATCCTCATGAAAGCCATGAAGAAAGACGAAGCCTGGGTACTCGCTCAAATCGAGGAGCTTCTTGCCTTTGCCCGCAAAAGATTCCAATATGTGTCAGTCGGCGCTCAGGATGCGACCCGTGCTGATTTGTCGTTTCTGAAAACAGTTGCCGAACATGCATTATTATTTGGCGCATACCGGATGCGGATCGCGGATACCGTGGGCATAGCAACGCCTTTTTCAATCACGGCTATCCTGACAGAACTGCTCGCATCAAACGGCATGGCGCTTGAATTCCATGGTCACAACGATCTGGGGATGTCAACCGCCAATGCGATTTGTGCGGCACATGCCGGGATAGATGCTTTAAGTGTTACCGTAAATGGTTTGGGCGAGCGGGCCGGAAATGCGGCGCTGGAAGAAGTGGCAATGGCCATTGCACTTTCCGGGGGGAGAAAATGTGGAATCCGGCCTGCCGATTTAATGCCCTTGTGCACCTATGTGGCCCAGGCGTCTCAGCGACCCATTCCATCCAACAAGCCGATCACTGGCGCACTCGTCTTTACCCATGAATCGGGAATCCACTGCAATGGGATGTTCAAAGATCCGCGAACTTACGAACCTTTTTCAGGCAGCCTGCTGGGGCGAAGCAGTGAGTTTGTGATGGGGAAACACTCCGGAAAAGCGCAGCTTCGGCATGGCCTGTACCAAACGAACATTTCAACGCCGACGCTGCATTCATAAAACTTTCGGTTTAAACGTCATTATATCTAATTGGTAAGGACGTCATCGGTATGGCGGATAACATCCACAATCCAGGCGTTCAGGCTCTTTCCCGACGCATTGGCCAAAGTTGTCGCTTTTTCGTATAATTCCTGAGAAAGGCGAAGGTTTATTCTGCCGGATGTTTTCCGGTAGGGGGAAACGCCATCCTCGGCGCACATATCCAGAAAAACCTTCAAGGATTTTTTCCCTTCGCGGTGTAATCCATCGATATCGGTTGAGTAAAAATCGGCTCCGCCGTTCAACCCCACAAACTCACCCCGGAACATATTGATCTCGGGGTCGAAGGTGATAACCGCTTTTACACCGTCGATCTCCATAACGTTCATCATGGCTTCACTCCATTCTTTTCCAACCACTTGCGAATACTCGCGACGGCGCCTTTGTCGGTATCGGGCAACGGGTGGGGACGATGAAACACTCTACGTTCCCCAAATAGCCGGACACCGACACGCGAGCCTTCCCGTTCCGTCACCTCCGCACCCAATGTCCAGAGCAGCGCCTCAATATCGCGCCATTTCACCTTAACGCTGGGTGGATGTGCAAAGATCAGTTCAAGGGTTTTGTGGTGCTTGCGCGTCATGGCCGGATGGTGCCAAAATATGGCGTATTTGTCAATGGAGAATTTTGTTAAAGATTTGCGGCCTGCAGGATGTCGGGAACCACGGTTTCCTTGCCGATGGCCATGATGTGAACGCCGTGGGCAATGCCTTCTTCCTTGATTCTGCGAATCATCCGGCCGGCGATTTCAAAGCCTTTCTGCAGGGCCCCGCCTTTGGGCGTGCCGGCCATTTCGGCAACCAGGTTATCCGGCACATAAATGCCCGCCACGTGCTGGTTCATGTAGGTCGCCATGCGGCTGGATGTCAAAAGCACGATGCCTGCCAGAATCTTCCCGTCGAATTTTCCGGCATAATCCATGAAACTTCTGAAGGCATCCAGATCATAAACAGCCTGGGTCTGGAACTTGGGTTCCGGCTCCGTAGGCATTTATGCGACTATTTTTCGTACCGCGTCAAACAACGGGTGTACAGGGACTGATTTGATCATAATCGGGGTGGAAGGGCACTGGTTCAGTAGAGTGGGATACAACATTGTGATTGCATAACGACCTAATATTGTTGCATAGAGTTCTCTTCGTTTTCATATCGTTGAACTATGATGAGGCTCCCTATTTTGGAACTGATTGATAGCACCTGCCCCTATTGTCGAAGCGGTGAACTGAAAAAACATTCAGTCTACAAAACTCAGAATCATGGAGAAAGACCAATCATGCAATGCCAAACTTGCAAGAAATTTTTCTCCCCGACCAAGAATACAT
>CAJBLH010000270.1 GCA_903953895.1 uncultured Desulfobacteraceae bacterium
CTTTACGGAATGTTAAAATTATAAATGTCCAATTAATGGTATTTTTATGTGTCCAATCGATGGGTAAAAATCACGCAAAACCAGTGTTTTCGCCTCAAAGCAGGTGCCATATTTTTGCGCGATAACGAGGTCTGTCATTAATATTGCCGTTAATGTGTATGGAGCCTTGACCTTATTCCACCATCCGACACGTATTTCAGACATAGGCATGGCGACAAACAACGTAATCGGGAAATGTTCGAGACGGTGAAAAGAATTAAGATGGTCAGGGCCATCAAGACTGCTGGGTCCTTCCACATAACCTTTGATCGGAAAGTTCTGCTGCTTTAAATAGTTAATTAAAGCACCTGTTCTGGGTCTTCCATAGATTTTCTCCATTTCCAGTCTGTCAGGTACCGGATAACGACTGATCAGAAAACCGTCATCTCTCATAAGCCCGAGTGCTGATTTCTTTGTAAATGGCGCATCCTTCCAGTAGTTCTGCAATATTCTGACAGGCAAGTTAGCGCTGATAATATATGGGGAGGTACCTGCTTTATTGCTGACTACATAGCGAAGTGGGATAATCCATTCTTTGCTTATAAGGCTTAAAAGCGGTTTGCCGATGCTGTTGGGTTTGCTTTCATGGAGTTCACTACGAAATTTTTCAAAAGATGGTTCCTGAGCAAGTGTTGGCAGCGTTGGATCAGGTGGTGCTGTAGCTGTAAACAGTATTTGACCGTCATTTCGAATGAAAGTGACATTAAACAATTCGGGGTGGCTTTCCTTGAATTGTTTGACAAGATTAAAGGTATGAGGGATGTCGATTGGGTCATCCGTTTCGATTATTTCATGGATCAACACGTGAATGCTGTTTTCCAGTTGTGTAAAATAGGTATCAATGGCTTTTTGCACTAACTCCATGATGTTCTGTAAATTGTTTATATGAGCGGCTTTCTCTTCATGCCAGGACTGCCAGGAATATATTGCTGCATAAAAAACCAGAAGTAATGCCATCGAGCATATAACCCTGTTAAGAGTTCGTATAGACTGATTAACAGATGCTATGGTATTCATAAGCACTTTTCCCCCTCAGGAAGATTATGGGTCAATTTGACATTTGGCGGCGCTCTTTCAACAGCACTATCGAGTACATTTCTCCCATCCGACTATCATGATCAAGTATCACTGGTGTGTCGGGTGTGATAATTGATGATTGGCCCGTGCTGCTTCTTCACAAATTGCATGACTTCCTTCAAACAGTCAAACTGCCTTTCCAGTTCATGCATAAACGAATCGACAGCAGTCATATCCCTTGCTATAGCTGCTTTCTCCATCTCGAACGCCACCGACTGCAATCGCTCTGCGCCGACATTGGCGGATGTACCCTTGATCGTGTGAATCTGACGTTCGACACCGGAAAGATCACCAGATACCTGAAAGGCTTTCAGGGCCTGGATCTGCAGCGGGATATCCACCAGAAAATCGTCAAGTATCATTTTGACCATGTCTTCGTCATCCATCAGACATTCCATCAGCATCTGCCTGTTCCAAACAGGCGGATCATCAGACTTTACCTCGAGTGTAATTCCCGGCTCCCTTTCATCTTTTATACTTTCGCCTTCATCCTTAATCTTCGGCAGCCATTTCTCCAGCCGGTCCACAAGTCCATGCAGCGATACCGGCTTGGATATATAGTCAGTCATGCCGACCGCAAGAAATTTCTCCCGGTCGCCCTGCATGGCGTGGGCGGTCATGGCGATGATTGGAATTACGAATGGTGAAGGAGAATCGCCGGTTTGCGCTTGATTCTTAATTTCTAATTCGTAATTCCTAATTATTTTAGTTGCTTCAAGTCCGTCCATGACCGGCATCTGCACGTCCATCAGGATCAGATCGTAGGGGAGGGTTTTCACGGCAGTGACCGCCTCGGCTCCGTTGGCCACGGCATCTGCCCGCAGACCCAGCTTGTTGAGGATGCCAAGCGCCACCTGCTGGTTGATGATGTTGTCTTCTGCCAGCAGGATACGCGCCTTGCTTTCAGCAAATAAGTTAATGATGTCCTGGGCTGAATGATGCGTTTCGATAGATTGCGGTTGATCCAAGCCCCGTCCCGATAGTGCCTGAGACAACGCATTTTTCAATTCATGGCGGCGTGTTGGCTTATTCAGGTAAACATCGAATCCGATCTCCTTCAGGCGGCGAAAGTCGCTCTTTATCCCCATTGATGTCAGCATCACCAGGTGGGTATCGGATATACGCGCATCTGCTTTGACAGCCAAACCGAGCGTTTCACCGTTCATGCAAGGCATATGCATGTCGATGATGGTGATCCGGAAAGGGTCGCCCGCTTCTTGTGCTTGAAGAAGAGCTTCGAGCGCTGCAGTGCCGTCCGGTACTTCGGCTGGCCGCATCCCCCATGATGTCAGTTGCGTGACAAGAATTTGACGGTTTGTGGCATTGTCATCCACGATCAAAGCCCTTACATTGCTGAAATCTGGAGGGGGGAGCATTTCCACTTGTCCGCCGTCCGGCTGTTTTTTCAGCCGTGCGGTAAACCAGAACTCCGAGCCTTGGCCGACTTCACTCTCAACGCCAACTTCGCCTCCCATCAGCTCGGATAGTTGTTTGGATATAGCCAGGCCTAAACCGGTACCGCCGTACTGCCGCGCAATCGAAGCATCCGCCTGGGTGAAATCGGAAAAAATCAAACCGAGATATTCTTTTGGTATCCCAATGCCGGTATCCTGCACCGCAAAGCGCAGAATGGCGTCGTCTTCATTGTTTTCGATCAATTGAACACAGACGACGATTTCACCATGCTGGGTGAACTTGATGGCATTGCCCACCAGATTGATAAGGATCTGGCGCAACCGGCCCGGATCACCCTGAAGCCGTGTCGGTATGTCAAGATCAACTGCGCAGAGAAGCTCCAGCCCCTTCTCGTGTGCCCGTACCGCCAAAGTGACGACGAAATCGTCGAGCAGATTGAATAAATCAAAATCCAGTGTCTCAATGTCTAACTTCATTGCCTCGATCTTGGAAAAGTCGAGAATATCGTTGATCAGGCAAAGCAGAGATTCCCCGCTGCTGCGCACGATGTCGGCATAGTGTCGCTGCTCGTGGTCCAGGTTGGTATCCAGAAGCAGCCCGGTCATACCGATGATGCCGTTCATGGGCGTTCGGATTTCATGACTCATGTTGGCCAGAAAATCGCTCTTGGC
>CAJBLH010000271.1 GCA_903953895.1 uncultured Desulfobacteraceae bacterium
CGCATGGCACGCCCAGGGCCGTTGTTTCTTCCTGAAGCCCGCCGCTGTCTGTCAGCACCACCCGGGAGTCCTTCCACAGATACAGGGATTCCGTGAAGGAAAGGGGCGGCAGCAAAAAGATGTTTTTCGAGAGATGGATGCCCATTTCGTCGATGTTTTTCCGGGTTCGGGGATGCACCGGAAAGAATATCGGCCAGGTTTCGGCAATGTCGTTCAGCGCCGAGACGATTTCGTTGAATATGGCCGGATCATCCACGTTGGAGGGTCTGTGGAGGGTCAAAAAGGCATACTCCCGGTGTTGCTTTTTAAGATTGTCAGTGGAAAACGCCTTTTCGTCGCAGTCGGCCAGTTTACGGGTTTGATGCAGTAAATTATCGATGCACAGTTTCTTGGCCACGATGCTGCAGGCAAGGGGTTTGCATCGCCCACCACCATCACCAGATCGGGGCGATCCTTTTGGCAGACGTCTTCGAAAGCCGTCATGATTTTGGCTGTCTGCACCGCATGGGATCCTGATCCAGCTTCCAGGTGATAGGCTGGCGCCGGGATTTCCAGTTCATCGAAAAAGGACTGGAACATGTCGTGGTCGTAGTGCTGTCCGGTCCGGTGTGGATGATTCGGCAGGATACGTTGGGAAAAGTCAGGGAAGCCCGGTAAATGGGGGCGATTTTCATAAAATTCGGGCGGGTGCCGGCAATCAAAAAGACGTTCATTGTTTCTTGCTCCTTGGACGCGAAATATTCTCAGAAAGATGTTGATGCAGTGGTATCGGTCGGAGCTTTCTTCACACCTGCAAGGCTCTTTGAATCTTCTTTGGCTGCTGACGCAAATCCAACACCCTGTGAACGACGACAATCTCTATTTCCTGAACGGTATAATATGCGGCATATGGAAATCTCTTAGAAAGCATCCTGTGGTATCCATAAAACGTTGGATGTATTCCACCATAAAGCGCTAATGAATCAATGTCTGAAAATATTGAATCAAAGAAATAGTCTCCCAATCCTTCACCTTGTCTTTCATAGAATAACCTTGCTTCGTATAGATCATTCATTGCAGAGAAAAGAATCTTTAATCTCATTCAAATCGTTTCCTTAGTTCCCTTTTGGCATCAGCCCAATCACAAACAGCTTCTTTTCCAGCTTTGCATCTTTGCTCGGTCTCGCGCAATGCCTCTTGATGCCAGGAAGGGGATTGAACTGACGATTCTTCTCCAGAAAGATCTTGCCATATTGCTTCCATGACCTGCAGCTTTTGTTCTACAGAAAGCACTTTAATCACAGACATATCTATCACAATATCATCTCCTTATTCTGTCACTGATCTTTACGTCCTGCGCACCTTGAGGAGCGCATTCCTGGGGGCGCCCTGAGGGACGCTCTTGACTTATAATCTTACCGAATCAGTTATGCCCACATATATTCTTTGTCCGCCTCCAGTCACTACCAAAGAAGTACCGGGTGTTGCAATGGAAATTATCGGCCTTGATCGTTAATTCGGCGGAAACCATTCGAGAGAAGTTTCCTGAAATACGATATGGTCTCTTTCAACCCATCTTCCAGATTGACGGTAGGCTCCCATTTCAGTTTTTCAGCAGGGGATATTGCACCTGAAAACGGATTTCCCAAATCACTTCAAGCAATGGCTCTTTTATCAGTCTGACGGGAATCTTTTGATTCATTCCAATAATTCAATTGCCCGCTGGAAAAGCATCCATTAACTCTCTCCCCTTGTGGCAAACCAATCAGTTTATGGAACATTATCATTGGAACAGCTTCCGATATTCTACTGCAATCGGGAACAATCTGCGCTTTTTGAGCCCCCGGCCCTCCCGCGCTGGGGGAGTGAGATTAAGGAAAACGCAGATTATGCCCGTTTGGAGTATAGCTTGCAGCATTATCTTCGACAATATTGGCGGGTTCCCGAGATTCGGCTTGGGAACCGGTGCCCATGAAGCTCTGCTTCAAGTCTTTTCCAGATGTTCCGATGACACGGGAAGCTGGAGCTTCCCGACTGGGTTCCCAAACTGGAGCTTGGGAACCAGCGGATGGATGGTTTTTCACGGTAATATTTACCCATCCCCCAATCTCCGCCATATCCGCTCCGCCGCCTTTCCATCCCACAGATCGGGCACGCGGGCGGTTCTGGCTTTTTCGATGCTCTGATCGCAGGCCCGCAGGATGTTTTCTTTTCGGGTGCCGGCCAGCACATTGGTTCCGATCTCTACCGTGATGGAGCCGCTCCGTGTTTTACCCAGATCGTTACGCATGGCACGCCCAGGGCCGTTGTTTTTTCCTGAAGCCCGCCGCTGTCTGTCAGCACCACCCGGGCTTCTTTCCAGAGATACAGGGATTCCGACACATTTCCCCCCTCCTGACTCCCACCCCCGCTGGGGAAAAGAGGTAAACGGTGACGCGTCAACAGTTCCCATAGTTTTTAAATTCAGACTCGAACTGTTCAAGGGATCGGGTTAAGATCGCTTTTTTATGCAAATCTTTCAAAACCTTTCGATCTTCGATGGTAGAAATCGCTTTCACGATCTTTTCGGGAATTGGTGAAAACCTTGTGGAAAGCACTTCGGCAACCATTTCCCTGGCTTCTGCAAGCATACCTTTTTCCATGCTTTTTTCCATATAGTATTCTTCTACACAGGTGATAAACTTCATTTTTCTTTCCTCCTCGTAATCAATGATCCGTTGCGTGAAACTCTTTTTCAGCTCATCGGGAAGAGTCATGATCCAGTCGATGAACAAAAAAAGGTGGATCACATCCTGTTTGTTGTAGCCCCGCTTGTAAAGCGCCATGGTCAGATGCCACTTCCATGCAAACCGCTCACGGGGGGTATGACGGGTCTCCAAGGTCTTCAAATGCGCTATGACCACGATGGCAAATGGATTGGGATC
>CAJBLH010000272.1 GCA_903953895.1 uncultured Desulfobacteraceae bacterium
AAGAACAGAAACAAACTATTCATTACCATTTGAATCTTTGCAGTAAACCAGAACCGACTCATAAAGAAATCTACTACCGGTTGGGCTTATCTGGAGTTCCTCTGAGCAGAAGGTATGTCACAGTAAAATGAGTAGTGACCATAAAATTCTACGAAGCCCCTCTGGCTATAGATTTTTTCTCAAAAATGGCGAACTTGGGTTAGGGATTTCCATTGACAAAATGGCGGATGCTTCTTTCAATATGTCATAAAGTCTCGTAAAGTGATTTTGGGTAACCATAATGGCGTTAGCAATCAAATTGATGTAACATACTCTCTCATACCCCAGCTCCATCATTTTGTGGCATAAAATGTCAAGTCCCTTTACAGTTTTTAGGGCTTCTATGGCTTCTATGGCTTTCACATCGTAAGGGTGCTGAAAATCAGAGGCACTGATATTAATAAATTCTTTTCTTTTCATCATATTCTTTCCTTGAAATTTCTTGAACCATAATTTACCAGAACATTTAATCAGATTTAAAACTCGTTCCTGGGATTCTATGCGGATCAGTTGCTGCGAAGCCTGGGCGGAAGTCCACTGGCGACAACTGAGGCGGCATGCCTCAAGGGCACTTGTATTCCATCTCTATCGATGACGTATTTCTCTGTAAAACTCGAGAGCAAAACAACCTGTGCTTGTTCTGCGCTTAGCAGCCTGGCACTTATATTGACCGATAAGAGTTTTTGCCCAGTACGCTTGGACGATGTCCGGTGCTCACCGGATAAGGAAGATATGACGGAATTTTCAAGCGCGGCCCCGATTGAGGGAGGCGGGGGGGTATAGGGGGCCTGGGTGCAGTCGGTCACACTGATTATAAAAATGGCGTTTACATTCAATGCTTTCCCTCTTCGTGCAAGCGTTTTCTCCATGAGGCTGGAATGTTGCACATCGATCTCTTTTTTGATCGTTTCCATGTCTGATCTTGCGGCAAGAATATAGCCTTTTTCGATAATTACGCACATAAACTCGTCTTCAATGGCACGCTTGTCGTTTTCATGCAGCAATCTATTTCTTGAATTTTCAAAATAGACACCGATCCTTTGGTATTCTTCGGGAGAAAAGGTGCCAATAATAGAAACTCTTGGTGATGTAGCGTCCATTGTTTGCTGAGTTGGTTGCATGGGAGCACATCCAACAAGAACAACGAAAAGAGTAAATTGCGCGTACATAGTTATACTGGACATATTGCCCTCCGAATCAAAAAGATGATTCATAGTTGTTGATAACTCATGGGCACAAATTCCAAACGCATGGAGGCAAGTCGAAATTAAAAATGCGGCATAGGATTATCCTTACGTGAAAGGAAATGTCATCTGGAGACAGAGACACGGTTTATGATGAGATAGAGAGTTGTATCTGCCCATTAAAAACACACCGTATCACACCACGAAAAGTGATTTCGTTCATTTATAGTATACCAACGGAGAGTTAGCAGTGAAAGGAAAGAGAGTAGTCACGACCACCGGTATAACCGAATGTCATGAATTAAACATCGAGTAAAAGTAAGCCAAAAAGTTTACCCAAACATATCCATTCCATCTGCTTTTGGATTAACAATCCATCCATTCATTTTATTCTTAGGCACATATACTTTTACCCACCAATCTGACTGCCTCTTTTGTACGAGCTGTCCCCAACGATTCTGATCAGCAATCGATCCCGTCTCCGAATTCCAGCCTTCTGAAATTTCTATGATATTACCCTTATAAAAAACAATACACATACCCTCTCCCAAGTAAAACATTTCGTACAGAAAATCGCCTGGCTTCAGAAAGAAATCGCCCTTATCAGATGTAATTTTCACTCCCTTCATTACCTTGACCTGTCCGTACTGAGAGGTTATTACATGCCCTGTCGATGCTTCGACATCATCATTGATATTTAGTTCACTGATAACTGATGAATTAATATCGGGTGCGGAAAACAATTTGACCGGTTTTGTGAGTTTCCACTTCCCAAACCGACAACCTTCAAAAGGGCATACAGGCGACTTAACAAAAGGCAGTTTAGGCGGTACATCTGTTCCGGTATCTTCTTGGCTTTTATTGGCAGTATCAGAGGATGAAGACTTCGGAACTGAAGTTACATGATAGGAGAGCAGCCGGGCTATCCTTTTCTCCTCGCGTCCGGTTGACACATCCAGTCCGGTTAGCTCTGATTTAACCGAACGATGCAGTGCCGGAACATACCAGGAGACATCGGTTCCAGGGGACACTTTGTCAGCATCTTTGACTTCTGTCTTGAGGACGATCTTCAGCGCTATATACTCACCAGCCGGCACCTGAACCTTTTCCCATCCGTCAACCATGCCGTTGATTGTATGCTGGCGTTGGTGTCCCGTCTTCTTGTCGGTTTCAGTGGATTGCGCAGTCCACTTCTTGCCAACGCTGAGGGGAAAATCGAGATACTTGAGTGCAGGCGAAAACGATACCCCATCATTTTCACTGGAACCCGACCCGAGATAGCCCCAAGTGCGGTCGTAATAATTGATACGCTTGCTGCCACTCTTCGCGTTAGTGGTCACAACGGATAGACGGTTTCCCTCGATGGCCGTAACTTCACGGGTCGCTACATAGCTAAGCTTGCTGTTCGAAATGTTTTCCGTTTCGTACGTGTAGCTGTCACCGACCATTATTGTTGGTGCATCAACCATCTTTCCTGTCGCAGCGACTGACGGTGGGACTTGGGCAGGTGCTGTAGCCACATTGTGAGGTTGTGTTTGACTGGATGAAAACATCATGATAACTGACGGGCATATTGGATTATCACAGCCTTTGTTTTTACATTTATTCATGACATAATCGTGTTGATTATTTGGTATAATCAGTCTCACATTTGTATAGGCATCTTTTAGTTTCTTATACCCTGTGAATTGGTCAATATTTACTCCATCTAATTGGTATCTTAGAGGATTAGATGCGCTACACGCGAAAGCATGTTCGATTCCATCATTTGCTTTAAAATTGAAACCCCAGAATACCCCTGACCCTTCCTGTGGTTGCTTTTCTGTAACGATGCCTTCAAGCGAAAAAGAATCCTTATCAATCGCTTTGTTTAATTTCTGATCCAAAGTCACTCTGTATTCAACAGAAAGTTTCTTGTGAACGTTGTCAATATCTTCCTTTGAAACGTCGGGTGGATATTGTTTATTCAGATTAGATAACCGTTTATCTGCTTGGTTGTAATCGCCCTTAATAATAAGTAAACCAACTTCATCAATTTCTTTTTCTATGACATCTTTTCTGTTTTCTTGCGCTTTTAAAGCCGGTTTGGATTTTGGAGCGGGAATTGCGGAGGTTGTTGATAGCGGCGGAACATTTTCTTTCACCTTTTTATTACTATTATAGAAGTGCAACCAGATAGCCAAAATAACTATGCCAATCAATACAACTTTTACTGCCGGTGTGAGAATTTTTCCTAAATTGACCCTTTGTATTAAATGAGCAATATTGCTTTTCTCGATAGAGGTCTTTCCTGTATCTTCTATTCCTATGGAAGAAGACTCTGAGGGTTTATGCTTTTTAAATGTGGTATTATCATCAAAATTTATGGTTACAATTGGCCTACCATTTGGGTTAGGTTCGTTCTCACTCTGCTCTCCACTATCTAAGAGTCCTCGCTGAGTATCATGCCTTTTTTCTAAACGAATTTCCTTCTTCTGCTCTTCATTTTGGATAGTGGATTTCCGGTTGGGGCTCTGGCTGTATATACCATCATGGTATAATTTAATTATTTCTGTTGGAGTTTCAGGCTTGCCAGACTCATCCCATGGTTTCATACTCTCATAGAGAGCAAGGTTCAAAAATCTTCCCACTTGGTCATCATAAAGAACGGAAAGTGCAAGTATAGAACGAATACCGCTGGACGAAACAAACGGTACATCAATAAATGGTTTAACGTCATCTATAGTCGGCAAAGGATCTTCTCTGACAATTTGTGTGTTTAACCATACTCTACTTCTAAAATACTTTAGTTTTATTCTCCCCCAAAGCAATGAAACGCTGCCAGGTTTTGCTTGCTCAAGAATAGTGGCGGCAATATCCATGCCTACATCATTGTTGAAATCCAGCTCTGGATTAAGCTCACTTGCAACTCTCAGATTTGTCAATCCAATCTCAATATACTCCAACATTGAGGGGGTTGAAGATTGATCAGGCTTCAACTCTTTTCCAATGCTGGCAGCCTTGTTTAGGCAAGCAAAGCCCATGGAAAAGCGAATAAGATAATGCATCTCTAATGCGGGATCTGCGCTTGTTAAATCCTCAATAATCTTGATACACCTATCAGGATCGCTCTGTGAGAGGTCAATCAAAATATCTCTAACCGTGTTTTCCTCTGGCATGGAAAAATCCTTTCTATTCAATATAATCAGGAAATTGACGTCCTTTAAATGTGAGATTCAACGATGCAGCATCCTGTGAAAAGAAGAAGGTAAAAAATAGGAGGAATAAGTTCCAGGACACAGAACAGAATATTTTTCCATGTAAAACCTGTTAATGGGTAATTAGTAATAAGGCCATATAGGGATACCTAATCATCCCACCGGTTATGCTTGTTGCCATGACTTTCCTGGTGTCTGACTCCGGAGACGAAATTCTTTTCGATCGAGTTTCTCTACATCTTGTCAATTCAACAGGCTTCCTTCTTTTTGGTCGGCTTTGCCAGCAATTTATATCGTTTAACGAACGTTCAAATGATACTGATCATCCCAATTGTGTTTTGCAGAGGGGGTGGATATATTTCCCCTCTGCTGAGATCTACTTACTTGAGTTTTCGAATTTTATTTCTTGACACATATTCTTATTAAATATCAGACAGATAAATTTTAACATGAAAGGTATCGAACCAAGTAATCCAGAAAACCGAAATTTATTGCATTGAATTATATCAATATGTTAGTAAGTTGATATAATTATGAAGAGTTTAATTTTGCTGTATTTGTCGTGTCAAGAAGTATTTTTGGAAAACTCAAGTACTTATAAACATCAACATTCGGCATTTTTCTCTAACAGTCATTCAACGTCCTATTTGCCCTTCATTTCAGCACAGGCGGACTTATTGTAATCTACAGGCGTATTGAATTTGTTACAGAAATAAGTAGTACTCGGCCAAGACCCTTTTTTTTCAAAATACGGACATTCATTACACTTATACACTGCCATAAAAATTACCTCCCTTTGGTTGATTTCCGTGGAGCCATATTATATTCATTGTACTTTCTGCCCCCCAATAAACAAGTTTTTGAGGAACACCGTTATCCACATGTTAACTCGTGGTCGTCTGTCTTTGACCGTATAAACCCACAGTGGATAAATTCGGTTTTCTAAATACGATCATCTTTAGCTTGTATAATTCATCAGTTCTGAAAAAAGCACCGATGATAGGGATAGAGGCCATAAGGCTCTTGAAGCATCCTTGTTGAAAAAATGACTCAATCACATCAACGCCGACATATTCCCAACCATCCTTCGCATGTTCATTGACAATATTTTCATATTCTTTAACAGCCCTACTATGGGCATCTTTTTGTCCTATTTTAATCAATTGAGGAATTTCGACACATCGATAAACATACATTTTGGTCTCCTTTATAGGAATTTTACTTCAATGGATAATCAAGGCCATAATATGGCATTTGCACCTCACAATTCTATTTTATCCAGCTATCTATTGAAATATATTCCATATATTTCGATAGATACAATCACATATGGTATCAGTTTAGCTTCGCAAGAACGCCCCCCTTATATCTGGTAGAGCGTTTTCTAATAATACACTATCCTTTCGGTTTAACTTTAGATGACAAGGCCGACATATTATTCAAATCACAGATATTCTTGTCGCGACAATGGGTGATCATAAAATCTCGAAAAAGGCCGTTAGCAACTATCATGAATATTCTCGCCGAGCATATACTCCTGATGCTATCCTGTTTGCGAAGGCTCTTGCATCTCGCTCGACCGGTTGATTCGAGTATGCATCATATTCTTTATGATATTGTTCGGGATTGGTTCTATATAGCTCGGAATTAGGCGGGTCTTTATAATTGCCATACCGATAGTTCTCGGCCCATTCCCTGGCTTTTACAGGATCATCAGTTTTAAAACCTTTTTCGAATGCTTGTGCTTGCTCACATTGGTATGAATGTCTGAACTCGTGTGATAAGGTTTCCAGTGCCGCTTTGGGGTCTTCACCAAATAACTTTTCTTGCCTCTCAGTCATTGCTTCCTGATTCATCCTGATACCGTAATCACTACCGATAATTTTGCCGCTCCGATCAGAAGAGTACCCATTTCCGTATTCCCCTTGTGATTCAGGGCTTTCTCTGACCAAAGTAATAGGTGGTTCAGGGTGATGGAAAGAACGCCCAAGTGCTTTTCCTGCATGTTCAAGCGCGATACGTTTACCCTCAGGTTTGAGAGACCTCCACTTCTCGGCTTGCATCAAATCTTGTTTCCCTATATCTGCAACACATTGAGCGACTTGGTTTTCCCAGTGGTCATGCCCTGCGGTTTCACCAAATTTGGTTACATGGTCTGAATCACGCCAATATGGATTTGTTTTATCCATCCTGGCTTCCATTTTGTTCACAACATCTTGACGTTCAGTCTCGGAGATGTTCTTGAAACGAGTAAGATGGTTTATTTTATCAGAATAACGTTGATTTTCTGAGTGTGTTTTAGCACCAACATCTTTAACAGGACCAAGGCTCTCACGAACAGGATACAATCGCTTTTCACGACTTTCCGTAGTATCGCCGCCATGTTTGGGTTCTATCTCCCTTTGCCTGACATCTTGTTTTTGCTCTGCGCCTTTCCGGATCTGGGTTGAACGTTGGGCTTCAAGTTGCTGCCGCTGCTGTATTAATTGCCGTTCCATGGACTGGTTGGGATGCTCAGTCCGTTTCTCCGAATTATCCATGATGTCCTCCATTAAACCGATTCAATATATCGGCTATCTCATACGCCATGCTTTCTTGATGTGATCTGGTTAAACCGAGTTCACTAATCTGTTGAACGGCCAAACAAAAAGCTGCCTCTTTTCGTGGTTTGTCATCGAACGGAAAAACGCGTCCGGCAATATGCCACAAGATTTCCACCAATTTGTTCATCTCGTTTTCGAGATTGCAGAATAAAGAGCGTAATTCCTTCAATTCCAAATCGTATTCCGGATAGATCATGTCAAATCGATATTGACAAGGTTCCATGCAAAAACAGCATCCCACGTAAGGAAAGAAATCAATCTGGTGAAGATGATGAAACGTTTGCGTCAATACGGTCAATTCTTTACAAATCCGATCCTTCAAGGTGTCTTGCTGGACGCTACCGAAGTCGTTAGATATGTGCAATGTTACAGTGCAGCAAAGATCTATAGCATTTTCAACATCTTTATAGTCCCATCCCCAGAATTCTCCACGCCTTTCAACTTCTGAATCGATCAACTCAAACAACAGGCAGCATAATGATCGCTTATCTTTGCCCTTAAGTGGGTTCTGCTGATGCAGCATTGTGAAAGCGGTATATTCCTCAATCACTGACGATAGATTCATTCGAAGAGCGTTGAATAAGCGTTTAAAAGCAGCTATCAGAAGTCCATCAGAGTCGATTCTTACTCTCGGTGAACAATTGTTCCCGACCTGAATGTCAGGGCATCTGGAACACCCTGTGAAGGGAACCGTGAGATGAGTGTTCTGTTTCCAGAAAATTGCCATGGTGTCTCTGATTTGCTGATTCGTTACTTGAGTGGCACTGCGCTTAGTAGCAGATAGAGGAATTGATAAGATGACTGGTTTCTGCATACCTTCAGCATAAGCTATCCCTTCCCCCACCTTTAATGTGGCCAAATAACGCATTTGTGGTTCATTGAGGTTCATTGTACTGCCGACTACTTTGCGGTCATCATCTGCGACAAGGCGGTGAATTATCTTAAGGCTAGTGTTTTTTATTGCGTCCGGCGTCAACTTAAGAGGTATCTGCTCAGCGATCAGGATTCCCTCACCATAGGCTCGAATTTCAGAAAGGATGTTAGAGAAAACTTCGATAGCCCTGCCTTTCGGATTGGCGGCTACCTCACTACCCTGTTCGGTGCTGACATTCCTTAACAAACGATGTGCTTCCTCAATTAGAGTAAGATGGCATAGGGTATCGCTACATGAATTTGACTGGCTTTCGTGGTGCTCATATAATCGAATAAGCAGAAGACCGATGATAAAGGCCTTTTCGTCATCGCTAACAATTTGCTTTAATTCCAATATACATGGTGACTCGAACAACACTGAGGAGTCAATCGATCTCCTCGTATTGAGCATTATCCCCTTACCACCACCCATTTGAAGCTGGTTAATCCGTGCTAGTAGGCCAGCTTTTACATCCATCGTAATCCGCTCATCATATCCCATCCGGTCTACCACTGCTCCAATTTTGTTTGATAGATCTGAGAGGGTAGGAAAGAGCCTTTCTGAATCAGTTCCGCGGCGATTTATATTTCTCGATACATCCCATCCTCGGTCTTCGTAAACCTCTTGAATACTTCTCTCCAGAACATATGGCATAGGCGGGTAAAGTACAAATGCAGCAGAAAACAGGGATTTCAAATAGTCGATGTGTGTCTGTACCAAAATTCCCTTCGGGACTTCAAATGGGTTCAGGCGAAGTGGCGATGTTGTTTCATCACCTATGGTAAAAACATTCAATCCCTTGAATGCGGGATTCATTAACAATCCTCGATACTCAGACTTGGCTGATTCGATAACAAGAAAGGGAATGCCCCTGCCATTGTCCCAGATCTGTTCAAGCAGTAGAAAACAAGTATTAGTCTTACCGCTGCCAGTCACGCCTACTATGAGCCCATGCTTCGTAAGGTCTCGTAAGGGAAGGCGAAGCGAGTTACCCGTACAATCCCCCCTGTCCAGAATATCTCCGATCTTAATCGATTTCGAATCACTCAGCAAACCACCGCAGGTTTCAACACCGAAACGTGAGTACTCATTAATTTCATAACCTGGATACTCCTCGTGCGGTGGATGAGCAAGGGTTCCAGCCTCTGTGCTTGTCAAAGGATTTAGTGAAGGACATTGCTGTGCATCAACGCTGCAGGAGCGAATTCTTATTGGATCAGGTACGGATTCATCTCCAGAAAAGGCACTATGTAAAAGCCCGCGGGCTCGCCCCAAAGAAGAATCACTATCCGTCAACATAATTGTCTGGACCATCCACATTCCTAAGGCACGACCTTGTTCATATCTCTTATGTTTCATCTCTAAAAGCTCAAGATAGCGCTTTGCTATTCTATTCTGTTCATCTATGGCACTTGTTTTAAGGAGGTAGGATGCGTAAATCTCTCGTATCTGCATGGACAGAGCATTTAGGTGTGCTGTTACTTCCACAGCGAGAACTGGTTGAGCATAAATTATATAGGCCCAGTCGGACCCGTAAAGCCCTCTACAGAGTTTCTCGATTTGGTCAGCTCGAATATTCTCTTTTTGATTTGCTTTCCGACTCGGTGTGCCTGTTAAAAACAACACATGTTTTAATCGGTCAAGTGATGTTCTGTCGAGAGTAGAGGCATCGCTAAGACGTACATCGGGAAACGCCCCCTTTAATGTTTGAAATATTGAGGCCTTATCAGTTGCACTTTTAGATATACCATAAAAGCACTTTACCTGATTGGGAGATCCCTTGAGAAGAAACATCCATGGGCACGACTGTCCATAAAGGCCTGTAATCATATCTGTCGTGCTTCCTTCCAAGGACATTCTTTCCTCGCTCTCTTTGCGAGCCCAAAATCGTCCAAGGCGAACAATGCGAACGAATGTCATGCTTTCAAGGATAGGAGCAAGCCGTGGGAATGGGAAATACGAACTCTCCAGATCGCCTCTTGTTATCTCGTATATCTTGTTCAGGAGTGTCGCGTCCATACTCATCGGCGTTTTATCCTGATCTCTGAGCGTGTTCGCTTATTCCTGCCGCGCACAAGCATTAACATACCCTTGCGGTCATATCCTTCTACCTCGATTTCATCCCCAACATTCACATTTCCGACAACCAGATCGCCCTTTATTCTGATAAGATGTTCCTGTCCCGACTTATCCCGCAAGCGCACATCCCGAACTGGAACATCAGCCTTGGGACTTAATAACTTGCTGGTCAAAAAAAAACCCACAAACTGAGTCGCCACACTGGATATAAATCCTGGTCCACTCCTTCTGTTAAATGGGAAGAATATTGACAACATCGTGGAAAAGATTATCATCGCAAAGATGATTCCTAAAGCGATAGGGCCAAACACGAAGAAGGCGATTCCACAAACCAGGAGTCTGATTAGAAGGCCAATCCAGCTAAAATCGGGGCGTGCCATGTATGGTGGCTCAATATGAATCACCTGACCTTCGATGGTCTTCCAACCAAACAATCTGCTGATGGAAAATGCCATTGGTACAGTGGGAGCACGCGAGGCACTATGTATTGAAGTCCCGCTAACACTTACGGTCCTTGGTGCAGGTGCAAGTGCATGTGGTTTCTTGGAAGAAGTTGATAAGCCCATACCACAGGCCTGGCAGTGGGTACTACCCAATGAATTTGCCAAGCCGCAACGCTGGCACTTGTAAGGAGTCGACATGGACCCTCCTGGAAATAACATAACGATATCGCAACAACGACACGCGGATTACCTGTGACAAACGACTATTGACCACCCTATGTTATGTGATTAGCTCTTTACATATCCAGCATCCCACTTATTTTTTGACCCAAAGTCGGGACACCTGCCCTCTCCACATTCTCTGCAAAAAAGCTTACCGCATTTCTTAAATCTTAAATATAAAATTGGTTAATGCCCTATCTACCATTTCGCCACAATTCGGACATTTATTAAATTCTGTTCCCATAAATATCGCATCCTAATTTTTTTTAAAGACCATCAGGTTATAATTAATCGATGAGGCCTTAGCAGCAAAAATACTAGCAATGCATCCTGGCTGTTCAGTCACAGAGATACCTGCAATCTGGTTCAATTCCCACCCTTCTGCCGCTCTGTTGTTGATAATGCCCTCTATTGTGTTAACCACTGAATCAAGAGTGCCTTTATTAATAACAAGATTTTTGCGGAAGAAATTCTACTTTGTAGTTGGTCATAATGTTTTCACTCCTTGTAGATGAACTATCAATAATTCAAGTTTGCCTATTTTTATATCTAAACAATTCGCCTATCCAGAGTACGAATGAAGTTGAGCCTATGATAATTGCCCAGTCTGCTAATGATAACGGAACTGTACGAAATACATCTCCCCCAAATTCAACTATCAAAATCTGACCCAACAGGATAACAAAAGCGACAATCATAAATCCTACACTTTTACTTAAACCTGTAAAAGCTGATTTGTTAGTTTCAAATGCTTTAGCATTGAACATATTCCAAAACTGTAACATCACGAAGATTGTAAAGAAACGTGACAAATCATAAATAGATATATTACCTTGCTCATTCGTGAAGAAATAAAGCAATCCAAGCAATATGGCAACAAACGTAAGACCAACAAACAAAATGTTGAAACGCATTGCAGGCGTAATAATAAAGTTATTATTGTTACGGGGTTTATTTTCCATTACTCGATGATTAGGAGGTAATGATGCCAAAGCCCCAGCAGCAAAAGTGTCCATTATCAGGTTTACCCAAAGCATTTGTGTTACCGTTAAGGGTAATTCATGACCAAAAATAGAACCAAGAAATACAATAGTAAGCGCAGCAACATTTATGGTAAGTTGAAACAATATAAAACGCTGGATATTTTGATATAAAGACCGACCCCACATCACGGCCGTTGTTATACTATTAAAAGAATCATCAAGCAAAGTGATATCACTGGCTTCTTTAGCAACGCTGGTGCCAGACCCCATTGATAAACCAACATGAGCGAAATTTAAAGCGGGAGCATCATTCGTGCCGTCACCAGTTACTGCAACGACTGAGCCATCTCGTTGTAATAACTGTACAAGGCGCTGCTTGTCTGTAGGTCTTGCCCTACACATAATTTTCAAATATTGAAGTTTTTTAGTAGCATCTTCATCGGATAACTCTTCAAAATCATTACCAGTAATTATGCAATCTGTTGTGTCAGAATCTGACCATATCCCAATCTGTCGTCCGACTTCCTTAGCAGTGCCAAGAGTATCCCCTGTTACAATTTTCACATCAATACCGGCAGTTAAACATTTGCACACAGCTTCAGGGACATCCTTTCGAACAGGATCAGATATTGCAATAATGCCGATATAAGATAAATTTGTACAAACTAACTTACCGTTATCAAACCTGTCTATATCGTCATCAAGTATTTCATATGCAAAACCCAATGTTCGCATTGCTTGATCCTGATATTGGGATAAAAGTTTTTCAATGGTATCAATACTTGATGAAACTGATATTTTCTCATTATTTATAAACACATCGGTGCATTTCGACAGTACGATTTCTGGAGCACCAGTAACATATAACACACGTTTGTTAAGGAATGGTGAGTCAACAATAGTAGCCATATATTTTCGTTCTGTGGAAAACGTAAGTTGTTCGATAATTGTGATATCGTCTCGTAACTCAGAATAATTAACATTGTTTTGGTAAAGCCATAACAAAAGGGCTGCTTCAGTTGGATTGCCAAAAGATTTAATTTGTAGAGGATCGGAGAAGTCTAAATGAGCAGTGGAATTAATTGAAATGCATTCCTTTACAAGAATACTGGGTAGATCATCTGATATAATCTGTTCATTCAGGCTAAAGAAATTGGTTTCATATACCTGCATCTGATTTTGTGTGAGCGTGCCTGTTTTATCGGTGCAAATTACCGTGGTAGCCCCCATTGTCTCACAGGCATGCATTTTGCGGACTAAGTTATTCGTTTGAAGCATTCTGCGCATACTTAAAGCCAAGCTAAGCGTTACACTCATAGGCAATCCTTCTGGAACAGCAACAACAATCAAAGTAACCGCTACCATAAAATATTGAAGAATTCTTCCTGCAACCTCAACACTCATCCATGATTTAGGGTCAATAGGGTTTATACCAATAGCGTAACCGAATCCACAAGATACGAAGAATAAGAGAACACCATATGAGAGAAACTGGAGCCAAGACATCCAACCCTTTTTATTCTCTAATTTGTTTTCAAGCTCTTCGAGTTCTTTTAATTTAGTCAAATCTTTGTTACTTCGAGCTTTTTCAATTTCATAACGGATTTCCTCTTCTTGCTTTTTCCAATTAAACCAGGAGCTACCTTCAATACAACTTGGCAATTCTTTCTCTTTAGCAAGCAATTCAAATGCATCATAAAGAATTGGAACCCATACTTTGGCTAAAACAACGATTGATGAAATAATTACAATGCATATTGAGCCGAGCTGAACTAAGGAACAATAATACTTTCCGAACAGAAGGTCTTTTGTTAATAACGACGTAAAAGTTAATATCGCAAGAGCAAAACCAACAACCCCAATGAATTTAGCCAAACCATCTAATTGTTTATTAAGAGGGGTTTCTTCGCCGCTCATCTCGGTGGATTTCTGTGCAACTCTACCATATTCCGTAGAATCACCAACTTTATGTACTTCAAAGATAGCATGGCCATCTTTTACTTTCGTTCCGCGCAAAACCAAATTAGACGGATAGGTTGCAGTTGCGTCAAACTCTGAAGGATCAGTTGTTTTGTCAACAATTGGTTCTCCAGTTAAGCATGATTCATCAATTTGTAATGAAATTGATTTCTTTAGAATTCCATCTGCTGGAACTTCATCGCCAGTATCCAGTAAAACAATATCACCAACGACAATGTCTTTTTTTATAACTTCACAAACATTCCCATTACGAATAACTTTGATCAAGATATCATCATTGACCTGGTTAAGAACGTCAAACTTCTTGTTTGCATCCAGCTCAAAACAAAAACCTACACCAGTTGCAAGAAATATGGCGCAAAATATACCTATTGTTTCGGCATATTCATTATGTATAAAAGAAATGCCCAAGGATAGAATTGCGGCAATAAGTAATATGCGAATTATTGGATCTTCAAATTTTTCAAGAAAAAGTTTCCAAAGAGGTACTTTCTCTGCTGGGGTAAGAATGTTAGCGCCATACTTATCTCTGCTTGCTTGGACCTCAATTGATGAAAGTCCTTTTAACTTTATTTCTTTTTTGCGTTCACTATTATGTTCCATCATGCTCCTTATCATCGTTTCGACTACTTACCTGATTTATATCTGAAGTTTAACGCATAGGTATATAAAATGCTGCTTTATTGAATTAAATCATACGGGAAATTGATAATAATCATAGTCACCAATCTGACTTATTGTTCGCTCAACATCTTAGAGGTTTCGTTAATTTTGCTATATCGCTGTAAATTGTGGCATCCATGCTCAGTAGTTCAAGGATTTTGGTTTGCAGGTGCGATAGTGGTGTTATTTGCCGTATGATGCTATCACCAGTTTCAATAATTGTCAGATTGATTTTCGAGAAGGCACGCAGGAGGCGTTCGCAAGTCGGAATACTCGTTGCTTTTTTTGGATTTTCCAAATGTAGGCCCGTTAACGTATCTCCGCTTTCCTCCAGAGATCGTCTGGCAACATACTGGATCAGAGTGGCAACCCTGACTCCAAGCGTAAGTAGATTTGCCAGGCCTTCTGCCTGATCATTTCTCTTTACATACAGCGGTGATATGACATACCGACTCTTGAGCCGGTTGAAT
>CAJBLH010000273.1 GCA_903953895.1 uncultured Desulfobacteraceae bacterium
ATATCATTTCTAAAAATAATAGTCAACAACTGTTTGTCAATCTATTTTGTAGATTGTAAATCTTCGATCAATAGATTTGCCACTACACGCTGATATTATTACACATTCTACTTATCGTTCAGGCACTAATTATGATGATATCGAATGACGATAATATCGTCAAACAATAACATTGAATACGCTATCAAGATACAGCGAAATAGGAGGAACATAACGGATGCGAATATTGTAAGGAGGATAGAATTACTGGATACTTATGCTTATTATTTCATGCAGTTAATTTTTAGACCGCTTGATCTGCCGATTTCAAATCCGTAGGCCAGAGTTCAGCAAATCAGTTGACAAGACACTGGTGAACACATGCCTGGCACTGGCTGTGGGTGAGTTCCAGGTACAGCATCCTGCTGTGGCATTCAATGACGGCCAACAATAGAGCTTTCGACGGATCAAGCACCGTAGCTTAAACAACCCAGCTCGCCCCCCAGTCGATCTGGAACTGCTGGCCTGCCTCGGTTTCAAAACGGATGAAAGCTCGGGGCAATTTATGCGGTCGAACTTCCGACCGATAACGCCGCGAAATTATTTTTCTGAATGTTTATAGCATATTTCATTTTTTACCTCTTTCTCAGCCCTTTGATAAAATCTCCGACAGCGGTGATTCCCTCATTTTCCATGATCCGGAGGGTCTGTGTGCCGATGACGGCAATGTCCGCCTTTCCCGTGATGAAATCGACATCCGCCCTGTCTTTCACGCCGAACCCAAGGGCCAGCGGCAAATTCGTTGCGGCCCGGCACCGCTTCAGATAGTCATCGAGCTGGCCTGAAAAAACGGTGTCAATACCGGTCACCCCTTTTCTGGCCACACAGTATATAAAGCCCTGAGCAACGGATGCGATGGCTTTCAGGCGGTCTTGGCCGGTTGTGGGAGAAAAAATGAATATCGGGCAGAGGCCTTCTTGACCCATGGCGCGAAGGTAGTCGGCCCCTTCTTCATGCGGCAGATCCGGAACAATGGCCCCCCGCAGCCCTTCCTGAACCATTCTTCGGCTGAACCGATCCACCCCGTATTTGAACAGGATGTTGTAATAGCTCATGAACAGAAACGGAATGTCAAAGCTTCGGGTTACTTTCCGGGCGAAATCAAAGCATTTTTCAACCGTGGCGCCGCCGGCAAGGGCTTTTTGATTGGCATGAAGGATGACGGGCCCATCAGCAATGGGCTCGGAAAAAGGAATCTGCAGCTCCATCAGGTCAACGCCGGCCCGGACCATGGTTTCAACCATGTTATAGGATGCTTCATAAGACGGATATCCGATCACGATATGGGTCATGATCAGGATATCCCGCTGTTTCAATCTGTCCTGCAGATAAGATTCAAGCATGATATTGACCTGCCTTGTGGATGATGAATGCCTGCCATTTCGGATCATCGAATGCATCGGCGATGGTGAAGATATCTTTATCACCTCTTCCGGACTGGTTGATGATGATGCAGTCCTGCGGGGAAAGGCTCGGCGCTTCCTTGAACGCCTGAACAAAGGCATGGGCCGATTCCAGCGCCGGAATCACCCCTTCAAGGCGGATTGTCAGCGAAAGCGCATCCACCACCTCCCGGTCGGTCGCCGCCTCGAACCGCACCCGGCCCGTTTCTTTTAAATGCGCCAGAATCGGCGAAACCCCCACATAATCCAGGCCTGCAGCGACACTGTGGGTTTCTCGCATCTGGCCGTCGGCATCCTGAAGAAAATAAGTTTTATAGCCCTGGGCAACGCCGATGCTGGCATCTTTGGAGCAGAGCCTGGATGCATGCAGACCTGTTTCAAGCCCTTTTCCGCCGGCTTCAACACCTACCAGCATCACCGGATCATTCATGAATCCGCTGAAAATCCCCAAGGCATTCGAGCCGCCGCCCACACAGGCATACACGCGGGCCGGCAGCTTTTTCTCCCGCTCCAGAATCTGTATCCGGGCCTCTTGTCCGATGATGGACTGAAAATACGAAACCATCTCCGGAAAGGGATGCGGGCCGCAGGCGGTTCCCAGAACATAATGGGTGGTATCCATGTTGGCCACCCAGTCGCGAAAGGCTTCGTTGATGGCGTCTTTCAGGGTCCGGGAACCATCGGTGACGGGAATTACCTCGGCGCCCAGCCGTTCCATCCAGAAAACATTCGGCCGCTGCCGGGCCACATCCACCTCGCCCATGTAAATGGTGCAGGCAAATCCAAATTTCGCGGCCATGGTGGCGGTGGCCACCCCGTGCTGCCCGGCCCCGGTTTCTGCGATCACCCGGGTTTTTCCCATGCGTTTTACCAGGAGCCCCTGCCCCATCACGTTGTTGGCTTTGTGCGCCCCGGTGTGGTTCAGATCTTCTCGTTTGATATAGATGCGGGCGCCGCCGAAATGCCGGGTCAGATTTTCGGCAAATGTCAGGGGGGTGGGCCTGCAGGAATAGGTTGACATCAACTGCGCATATTCCGGCCAGAAAAGCGGGTCGGCCTTTGCTTTTTGAAACGTATCCACGAGTTCCTCGAAGGTGGCAACGAGAATTTCCGGCAGATAAGCGCCGCCGAATCCGTCGTAATGGCCCCTTTCAATCATCGCTCATTCCTCCAATGGTTTGTGAAAATACAAATTGATCGGTCCGACAGTAAAGTTCCGAAAAGATCGCATTTTCGGCCTGCGGAAAATTAAGAGACCGCCTGACACAAAGAATGGGTGTTGTCGGCAGATAAATGTCCTCGATCAACACCGGCGCAGTTTCTGCTCGGGTCAGTCGTGAAAGAAAATAAGCGCTCCGGCCCGAAAAAGGATGCTGCGGGTCGGATGTGACCGTCTCCAGCCGGATGCCAGCATTGAATCAAATCAGTAAAGTTGTCAATACAAATTGTATCACTTCTATCTATCAAAATGGCGCATCAAAAACTTTGTTTGCGTAGTTCAGTCTTGAGGATTTTCCCAGATCCGGTCTTCGGCAACTCCGGCACAAAAAAAATGGTCTTTGGCGTTTTGAACGAAGCCAGGCGTTCGCGGGCAAAATCGATCAGCTCTTTTTCGGTCGCCTGGCTACCTGGCTTCAGTGTCACGATGGCCTTGGGAATTTCGCCCCATTTTTCATCAGGAACGGCAATGACCGCACACTCCAGAACAGCCGGATGCATGTAGAAAACATTTTCGACTTCCACCGAAGAGATGTTTTCCCCGCCGCTGATGATAATATCCTTGGCCCGATCCACAATCAGGATATAATTTTCGGCATCGACGGTAGCCAGATCGCCGGTATGGAAATATCCGGAGACAATTGATTTTTCGGTTTCTTCGGGCAGTTTCCAATAGCCTTTCATCACATTGTCTCCCCGTGCGATAATCTCGCCGACGGTTTTGCCGTCATTGGGAACTTCTTTTCCTTCCGAATCCACCACCTTCAGATCCACGCCCACCACTTCCAGGCCGGTACGGGTGATATAGGCCACCTGTTCATCTTCCGGAAGATGGCCTAACGTGTTTTTGAGATTGCCGACCGTCAACAGCGGGCAGGTTTCAGTCAGGCCATAGCCGGAAATATATCGGCATCCCAATTGCTTCATCATGCGTTTGGCATTGGCCGGAGACATGGGTGCGCCGCCCACCATGACCCATTCCAGGGACGACAGGTCGTAGGTTTCCATTTCCGGAACATTCAAAAGAAAATTGATCATGGTCGGCACCATCATGGCGGCAGTGACCTTTTCATTCTGCATGGTTTCCAGTACGGTCTTGGGCACAAACTGTCGCTGCATCACGTGTTTTCCGCCCTGATAGGTGACGGACCAGATAAAGAAAGCATCTGCCAGATGAAAGAGCGGCGCGATGTGATGCCAGACTGTGGCATCTTCGAGTTTGAAAGAAATGATCGTGGTCAGCGCGTTGGCGTAGATGTTTCGATGGGTCAGCATGACGCCTTTGGGATTTCCGGTGGTGCCGCTGGTATAATAAAGGTTCAGCACTGCATTTTCATCATCGCGGATGGATTCCACGGGATCGGATGCCGCCTTGCCGATCATGTCTTCATAAGTGCCGCTGATCCAGGATTCATCGGCAGGGCCCTCTGCGATGACAAAGTGTTTGACGGTTTTTATATCCGGCAGGATTCTGGAAATCATGGGTTTGAAATCGGCGTGAAAAATAATGACTTCGGCTTCCGCGTTGTTCAAAATATAGGCGTATTCGGAAGCCGAAAGGCGGATATTCAGCGGCAGCAGGACATCGCCAGTCAAGGCCATGCCGAAATACAGCTCAAGATACCGGTAAGAATTGAAATCCAGCATGGCCACCCGTCCGCCTCGGGAAATTGCCATGGCTTGTTCTGCATGAAATACCTGGTAAACACGTTTTTCTACTTCTTTATAAGTCCATCGGATATCACCATCCACCACCGCTGTTTTATCCGGATACAGTTTCACCGCTCTTTTCAGAATTCGACCTGGGGTCATGGGTACATACATGAAAATTTCTCCTTAATATGATATAAGATTTTATTGATCCGGCAATTCACATGAAATACAGCTCAGCTTGAACAGCCGTTACACACGAAACGGAAATCGCAATCATCAGCACCTTGATGGAAAGGAACAGCATTTCTTACTACCTGCAAACGTTCATACAGAATCGATCTGCACCGCTACCTGAAATTGCCCATTCATACTTTGCTGCCAGATATGCTGGTAAACCTGATTGGCTACAGCTTGTTTATCATTTTCACTGAATGGTGGACTGGGCAATGCTTCAAATAAATGGTCCAAAATCGCCACTTCCACATCGGCCTGTGTTTGCTCCTTTTCCCACCACCGATCACGCTGCCAGATGAGAACCCTCAGCGCATCAAACAGACTGATACATGTCTGTTTGACCTTTTCCCGGTCGGCCCTGGAAAGGTTCTCCTTTTGCAGCAGGCAGAACAGAGCGTATTGGTCCTCGGTCAACCCCTCCTCGGCCGCACGGCGGCTCTCGGCATCCATAGCCTTTACCAAATCCATCAGACGGGAAAACGTTTCTTCGATGGTAACCCGATCCTTGTCACAGTTGTAATCGGCAATGATATCCGAATACCGCTTGTAATAGTCCATCCGCTGTGGATTATGGGCCAGCATCTGCTGGAGTTTTTTCTCCACCACCAGTCGGATATCTTCCAATGTTGTAGCCTTTCGTTTAACTTTTTTGGCAAACTCTTCCCGCAATCTCTCCAGGTCAATTTTGCTCAGGTCAAAAAACTTTGAATCCCTCTGATCTTCACCGGGTTGAGCCGTGCGGATTGCATCCCCGACAATGCGGTGAAGTTCCTTGAGCAGCTCCGTCACATCAGCCGTATCGCGGCGCTCTTCCAGTTTTTTGTAAATCGCTTCGATATTGTCATGCCGGACGACATAGACAAAAACAGACGGCTCCATAATCAACGATTTGAAGCGGATAAACACCTGGCGCGCCAGAATCTCGAATATTCGACGGCCTTCATCGCGGGAAGCGATCACGGATTCGGCGCCGTCCGCGATAGCCGCAATGCGGTCAAACCCCTTTGCACCTTTCAGTCGATCTGGTTCAAACCCCAACCTACGCAGGTGATTTTCGGTTTCCGTCAACGCCGACTCCAGTGCAATCACCCGATCCTCGATCGGCGCCACAATTTCCTCACCGGCGTCTGCATCGCCCAGGGCATACTGGGCCAGAGCCTCACGAAGGCTTCTGAGTATGCCGTTGTAATCCACGATCAAACCAAAATCCTTGCCCGGATACACCCGATTTGCACGGGCAATGGCCTGCATCAAGGTGTGGGCCTTCATCGGCTTGTCTATATACATGGTTGAAAGGCATTCTACATCGAAACCCGTCAGCCACATAGCGCAGACAATGGCCACCCGAAAGGGGTGATCCGGATTTTTGAAAGCCGACTCCACATCCACCCGTCTGCCGTCCGGCGTCTCGAATCCCTGTTTCATCAGCAATCGATGCGGAATGATGTCAACGCCCCATTTCAGGAAATCCGCAACTTCGTTCTGGCCTTCGCTGACGATGATCGCAATGCCGCCCAAGGTTTCTTCCATCCATCGGGCCTGTCCTTTTAACCACGCCAGATTTTTTTGTGATAAGTTACGTTCGTCTGCATTTGAACAGGCTGACACCCCTGCTTCCAATCGGGAAATTTCTTCTTTAACCACCTGCAGATTTTCTCGCCACCTCCGTATGATCTGCTGATACATCCGGGCACAGGTGATTTTATCGATGCACACCAGCATGGATTTCCCGGATTCCCAGCGTGTGGCGCAGTGTTCCACGAAATCAACGGCAATTTTATCGAGCCGTTCATCAGCGGTGATAACCTCGTAATCCTTGCCCAGGAGCTTTTCAAGCAACATTTCCTGATCCGGATCAAATTCAGCCTGTTCAATGGCATCGGCGATACGGTCGTTCAGATCGAGCCGAGTAATGCCCAGTTTCTCACCGCGATTTTCATAGACCAGCTTCACGGTTGCCCCGTCTTCTTCAGACCGTTTGAAGTCGTAGCACGAGACATAGCCGCCGAAGATACGTCGGGTCATGTGATCGTTTTTGAAAAGCGGGGTACCTGTAAAACCGATAAACGAGGCATTGGGCAGTGCCAGCCGCATATTGCGCGCCAACTTTCCTGCCTGGGTGCGATGGGCTTCATCCGATATCACGATGATGTCATCACGGGGACTGTAAGGATTTTTCGCATCCACTTCCTGATTGAATTTATGGATGAGACTGAAGATATACCGGTGATTCTCTTTCAGTACCCGTTTCAGTTCTTCGCCGGTGGATGCACGGGGGGTCTTGTCATCGGTTATACCGCAACCGACAAATGTCCGAAATATCTGGCTGTCCAGATCATTGCGATCCGTCATTATCAGAAAAGTGTACTTGGCTGAAAGCTGCCGGCGCACCTTTTCCGCAAAAAACAGCATCGAATATGATTTGCCGCTGCCCTGTGTATGCCAGAAGACACCCAGTTTGCCAAGTTTAGAATGCGCCAGTTCGATGATTTCCAACGGTTGCGGTAAGCGCTCAGCCTCATGACTCTTTTTTGTCGCCCAAAATTTCCGATTCGGGTCATCTGGCGGGCTTTCAGCCGCCAGCGGCAAATCATCAGCGGAATTACTGACCAGCCTTTCCGGGATATTCTCGAACACTACCCCATTCGTTTCGACCGGCCTCTCGATGATACGAGAGATGTAACGTTTCTCCGGTGGGAATTGCTTGCACAACTCCCCCTGCCGCGCCACCGAAGCCAGGGCATTGTTGACACCCAACACCTGATGATTTCTGGCCACCACCTTGCGGGGCTGACCGGGCTTGCTGGTATCGAAGAGAATAAAATTCTCGACAATATCCAGCAACCGGGCGTGCTCCAGCATTCCGTTAAGCAGCACTTCGGCTTCTACACTGCCCTGATCGCTTTCTTTCAACCGTTTCCACTCGGCAAAATGCTCCCACCGGCTGGTGATCGTTCCATACCGGGCGCGATGTCCATTGCTGACGATGAGAAAAGCGTTATGGTGAAAAGCATGGGCGATGACATGCGCATCGAGATAGTCACGCAGATTGCCGTCAAACCCGGAGCGGATATTATTGTAAACCGCCTTCAATTCGATAAACACCAGGGGCAGACCGTTGACGAAGCATACCAGATCGGCCCTTCGGTTGTAGCCTGGCGTTCGAAGTCCCGTCAATTTCAGTTCCCGGACGGCCAGAAAACGATTGTTCGGCTTTCCGCCCGGCCCTTTTCCGTTGCAAAAATCGATGACCCGCGCCCGCACCTGTCGCAGTACACCTTGATTGTCATGATAATCCACCGGCGCCCCATCCCGAATGAACCGGTAGAAATCCTGATTGTGCTGGAACAACGTGCGGGTAAAATCGTGCCGGGTCATCTTTTTCATGGCATCGGTGACGGCAGAGTCCGGCAATAGCGGATTTATCCGCGCAATCGCTGCGCGCAGATCACGGGTAAGCACGACATCGCGCGGGTCTGTTCGGCCTAACGTGCCATCTTGCCCGAAGATTTCATTGTTCCAGGCATAAACACTTTCCCAACCGAGTTTCATTTTCAGATGGTCGGCAAATGTTTCCTGCACCAACCGGTCTTCGCTGTTGATGTTGGTATAGGCCATGATTCAGTTGATCCTCATACGGCAATTTCTCCGTTCATGAGTCGAGGTAGAAGCAGGTCGCGGGCGGCGCGGAGTTTTTGGTTTTGGAGGAAAAGTAGTCGAATTTCATCGTCAATAGGCAAAGACATCTCCTCGAATTTATCTGCCATGCTTGTTGGCGGGGTTAAAAGTTTCTGGCTACTAAATTCACGCATTGTAACAGATGCAAATATTGCTCCTGTACCAATAAGGTCTTCTTTAAAGAAATGGTTTCGAAGTTGATAAAATAATAGCGACTGATGTCTGGTGCTGCTGTTTAAAGAAGATAGGCCTCTTCCGATTACAATCTTTTCAAGGGTGATATTCAATTTTCCCACTGGAGCTCGAACACTACACAGTATATCGCCAGCAATTGCAATTCGATTTACTGCGGTAGTAAAGATACGATTATTGACAAAACGGTCACCGAAGTTAGCAACACCTTGGTGAAAAGGAATTCCTTCACCAACATCATTATAAAACCTTGATTCAGGGCTTTGCCCCATCGTAATAACGGCTAATTCACCAAGCGTTTTTTTCTCCCACCCTTTTGGAACGCCATCAATTATTCGGGTGTGTTCATAACCGGGAAAACGGAGATGAACAAACCACTCCTGGTACAGCAGGCGCGCCGCCTCTTCCAGCAGGGTCATCCTACGACGGTTGTTCTCGATTAGGTCGTCATATGTGGATATGATCGATGCAATTATCTTTTGAATTTCTAATGGTGGAAGTGGAATGGGAAGACTTTTTAGCGTTCCCAAATTAATGAGAGGAATGGAACAGCCCCTGTTTTGATTTATGAGATATTGCCTCATATATTCAGTTGTGAACCATAGAAAGAGGAATAAAGGGAAAACTTTGCCCACGTCGCAACGAAAACGGAGCTGTTTATTTGAAATAATGTAACGCTCAAAGCGAGTATCTGGCGGTATAATACCAACTTGGCCAATCGTTCCTGCTGCCGTAAAAATCAAATCATCTACAACGGCCTGGCAATTTTTAAATTCATGCGCCTTTTCTTCTGTTAAAAAAACAAAGCCATCATCAATGAATCTACGATCGCCGAATGTAAGGTTGTTCCCACGAATCACAGGAACACCTTCATCAACAAAAAAACGGCTTCCGATGTTTGAACCGAATGGACCTGATACAATTGCCCCTTTTCCTGGCAGAGCCACATCTTGAAGATTGACAAATGGCCATTTCATACCGCCATCACCTCTATTTTCTTAAATACATGGTGGCTGTAAAGTTGTTTTCTGATTCAGATAGACTATTCATATTCCCAATTCTGCAAAGTTTTTCAGAATCCTCTCAGACAGCACCGCAGCTTCTTGGTTTAGATCGGCAAGTTCCGCATGAATATCACGCATGGCCTGCGCAAAATCGAAATCATCATCCACTTCAGGCGGTGCAACCCCCACATAACGACCTGGGGTGAGGCTCCAGTCGGCGGCTTCAATTTCCTTTCGGCTCACCAGTTTCAGCAGACCAGGCACCGGCACCAGTCGGGCGTCCGGAAAACGGGACAACAGCCAATGTGCCTGACGTTCGAAATAATCTGTGGTTTTAAGCAGTTCCACCAAATCATTACGGTGGGCATCCAGCTCTTTTTGCATTCTGGAAATGGTGCGATTCTCCCATTCATCGTGCTTTCGGGCATCGGCATCTTTTTCTGCCGCATCCACGATACGAACAGCCAGTTTAAAAACACTATCCACTTCCTTGACCATATTTCGGCAGGCTTTTGCCATTACATCGAATTCACCCAACAATTTATTCTGTGCGGCCGGTTCCTGTTCGCAGGGCTGATTCCACTCTCCGGCAATCCGATCAACCAGGATGTCCAAGCCCTGGAAACACGCCTTTGCCGAGTCATCGCGTTCTTTGACCCGATCATGGAGCGATGAGTCTTCCGGCAATGTCTTGAGAAAAGGAGCAGCGGCACGCTTCAGCGACTCGTAGGCGACTCGGAAATTGTCCGCTTTTTCAGCTATGGCGCGGGCTCCGGTGATCGTTCGATCGAGATAACTTTGAACGAGCGCAATAAAGCGGTCGCTCCTGCCGCGATACAGCCATACAATGGCGGACAGATTTTGCAGTTGTTCCGGCGAAAAGTCGTATATCTTTCGGGTAACTTTCCGATAGATGTTTCGTGCATCGATCATCAGCACCCAATCGCGGCGGTCATCGGGTTTGCCGCGGTCAAAATGCCACAGTTCACACGGAACAGTTCGGGTGTAGAAGAAATTAGAACGGATGGAAATCATCACGTCCACATCGCCGGTTTCGATCAGCTTGCGGCGGACTTCGGCGTCGGCATGACCAGCACTGCTGGCCTGAGAGGACATGACAAAACCTGCACGGCCAGTCGGATTCAGATAGCTGTAGAAATAGGAAATCCAGAGATAATTGCCGTTGGAGACATTCTTATCCTTGTTCACACCCGGCAGGCCGAATGGCAGACGTCGATCGATCTTGATCTTTTCGGCATCCACCTTGTCCACATTGAACGGGGGATTGGCCATGACAAAATCGCATTTGCCATACAGCTCATGCGGGTCATCATAGAAGGTGTTGGCCTCCTTGATGGACCCTTCCAGACCGTGAACCGCCAGATTCATCAGGGCCAGGCGGAGGTTGCTGGTCTTGAATTCGTGACCAAAAAACGTGACACGATGGGCCGTTTGATCGCCATGCTGTTCGATAAAGTGGCTGGTCTGAACAAACATCCCCCCGGAACCACATGCTGGATCGAAAACGATGCCGTGATCGGGCTCGATGACGTTGACAATCACCTGCACCAGGGAAGGCGGCGTGAAAAATTCGCCATTGTCCTGGGCCCCCTGCATGGCAAACTTCATCAGAAAGTATTCGTTGATCCGGCCAAAAACATCGCCGCTGGCCGTCTGAAGTGTTTCATTGTTAAAAACACGCAACAGTTCTTCAAGCAGCCTGTTCTCGAATCGGGTGTAGTCTTTTGGCAACTGGCCCAGAAGCGGTGGAAAATCTTTCTCGATGGCATCCATGGCTTTGACCAGTTCTGCGCCGAGATCAGAGTTCTTCGGTAGAGCGGTCAGGGTGTCATAACGGGATTCCAGTGGCAACATAAGCGCCCGCCGTTTCTTGAAATCAGCGGCAGCCAGCGGTCTCTTCGGCATTTTTCCAGCAGCCTGATCCGCCTGAATCCCACGCAGGGCCTCGATATAGCGATTGGTTGCGTGGCGCAGAAAGATTACGCCCAGCACCGGCATGCAGTATTCACCAGCGGTGAGTTTGGAGTTGGCGCGGAGGTTGTCGGCAGCCGACCAAAGTTCGGATTCAAGTTGTGAGATATGGTTGAGTTGATCGTGATTCACAGACAAATTTCCCAAGATAAGCAATGTTGCAAAACGAAAATAAGGATATCAGAGAGACGCTACCCTGTTCCGGTCATATCGAGCGGATAATCAGTTTTCCCATAGACAAATGGCGGTCCAGACGTTTCTTCAATCGGCAACCTCATGGCTTGAGGGGTCCACCAAATTGCCTGATCTCCCCGGAACGCCTGGTAACCATTGTCAAAAAATGTCGTTCCAAAAATCAGCGAACCCATAAGCCCCATCCATAACAGTGATTTGCTTCGAAAGTTTTTTATGGAAACCCTCTTGGATGTTACCTTTGTAATGTTCATGGTTCAGCATCTGTGTATGGAATAAGTCTCTTACTGTCAAGAACTATAGACATTCGAGATTATACAGACCTCGTTAATTCGAGTCGAAAAATCTAATAATTTTTGGACATTCAGATTATGCGAAAGGCGAATTGCCTATGCGGAAGCATTCCTGCAGTAATTGGCTTACAAGCCCCGTAAAGTGTGCCGGCAACGGCGACATAAAACTTTTCAGACACACACTTATTCACTAATAATTTTAATTAGATAAGGAGTGTCGCCCGGCCGACACCCCCCCCCTGATATGTGTGGGAAGTATGCTAAACCATCCCAAGAGACAGTCGGCGACATTTACGGCGTCCTCCGCTCTGCCCTTCGGGTCTTTATGCGTCCAGTTGACAATCTGTACATCCACGCCGATTAAGCCTGGCATTTTTTTGCCAAATCAATTATTAGCACTTCGATAAACAGGGTATGCAGGATAAAGATTTCCATTCCCTCTTTTTCATTATCCTGTCCATCCTGTATATCCATGTGAATATCTTTTAAGGAAAAAGTGCATGTCTTCATTTATTCGAAAAAAAGCCTATACCGGACCGGTTCAGGGCGTGGTGCTGGATTGGGCCGGAACGGCTGTTGACTTTGGCTGCATGGGACCGGTTGAAGTTTTCAGGGAAAGTTTTCATTTATTCGGCATCGATATTTCTGTTGCCGAGGTCAGGCAATTTATGGGGCTGATGAAAAAAGACCACATTCGCCATTTGTGCCGGCTTCCCTCGGTGTCCGCCAGATGGCGGGAAAAGTTCGGTCAATTGCCCGATGAAACAGATGTCAATGCCCTGTATGCGGAAACCGAGCCCAGGATGGTTTCCACAATTGCCCGTTATTCCGATCCAATCCCGGGGCTGTTGGAAACGGTTGACGGATTGCGGAAAAGCGGCATCCGGATCGGCTCGACCACAGGTTATACCCGACCGATGATGGAGATACTGGTACCGGAAGCCCGACAAAAAGGCTATCAGCCGGATGCTATCGTCTGCTCGTCAGATACGCCAGCCGGGCGCCCTTATCCGTGGATGTGTTTTCAGAATGCAATTCAGTTACAGGTTTACCCCATGGAGGCCATGGTGAAAATCGGGGACACTGTCAGTGACATCGAAGAAGGACTGAACGCCGGGATGTGGACAATCGGGCTGAGCAAATCCGGCAATTCGCTGGGGTTGTCCCAGGATGAAACGGACCGAATGGACCCTGAGAATCTGAAAAACCGGTTGTCTGAAATCGAAATCGCCATGCGGGAAGCCGGCGCTCATTATGTTGTGGAAGGCATCTGGGCATGTCTGCCCATTATCAGTGATATCAATAAACGTCTCTGTATCGCGGCAAGCAGCCGCTGATGCCTGCCTCTAACTGAGCCATCGAAAGAATCAATGTACGACCCCGGATGACGGAAGACGAAAATCAGAAAATTCATTTCGCAAGGCAGCAGGATAGTTGAAAAAAATTAAGAACAAATCTAACGTGTGAAATGGTCGGCGTGAAGTTGACAGATTAATAAATAATAAATAGAATAGGCACCTTCAGATAACGGTATCGTGCTGCACAGGCAGATGTTTCCGGCAGTAAAAGAGGTTTTGCATTGATAGACCAAGTGAACAGAACATTTATATGCAGTGTCGTTTATTACGACATCGCCGACTACTCGAAAAAAACCGTCGAGGTGCAGATCCGGCTCAAAGAGCTGCTCAATCGCTTTACCAACGAAGCCATCAAAGATGTTGCCGACAACGAGCGAATCATTCTCGATACCGGTGATGGGGCGGCGATTTGTTTTCTCGGAGATCCGGAAGACGCCCTTTTTGCCGCCATACACCTTCGCGACGCCGTAGCGACCGCTACCGATGATTTCTCCGGCAGCCCCCTGCGGGTCAGATTCGGCATCAATCTGGGCCCTGTCAAAGTGGTCAACGATATCAACAATCGTAAAAACATCATTGGCGACGGCATCAATGTCGGCCAGCGCATCATGAGTTTTGCCGACCCTGGGCAGATCCTGGTTTCGCGTTCCTATTATGAAGTTGCCTCCTGTCTGACTCAGGAATACGCCAAGCTTTTCCATTATCTGGGAACCCGTGCAGACAAACATGTCCGCCAGCACGAAGTTTACGCCATTTTATCGACTTCCGAGCAGGGAGCCCCCATCCTGCCCAAAGAATCTCGCCCGTTGGATCATCCAATGAATCCGGCACGCAATGCCATCAGCGATGCAGACAGGGCGTCATCGCCTCCGGATTCGACAGGTGTTCTGGAAGATAATCCGAAAAAAGAATTTCGTCGCGCTTCCACAACCCCCTTCAAACGCCAGCAGCCCCAACGGTACAAGGGTCTTGCTTATGGCGGTATCGCCATTGTTCTGGCGATCAGCTTGTATTTTCTGGCACAGTGGAATTCCGGAGGCCGCCGCACCCAGCCTGACAGTATCGCGCCGCCACCCGCAACACAACTGAACAGCCCCGATCCGTCACCACCGGTAATCTCCCCACCTGCCGATAATGCCGGGGCCAAGAAAACAGATCCGCCAGCACCAACGCTGATGCCGACACCGCTGCAAACACCTCCGGTTCCGGAACCTGTACGCGAGCCGGAAAGTCCGGTTACCTCCCAGCCGGATCAGACAGCATCTCCTGAAAAAGCCACTGCCGAAAAAACGGATTCGGAAATGCCGGTGCCGTCTTCTCCTGCTTTAGACACAGTCAGCAGACCGGAAACTTCGTCCCCTCCCCTGCCAGAGCCCAGCCCGATCAAGGAAAACGGCGCTCCAGAGCCAAAAATCCAGCCAGATACGCCGGCTGCCGTACAAGAGGCAACCCTCCTGTTTGCCGTCACCCCGTGGGGAGAAGTATCAGTGGATGGAAAGCATCTTGGGGCGTCTCCGCCCTTGATCAGCCTGGCCATTTCCCCGGGAAAGCATGTGATCGAAATTACCAACACAGCGTTTGCACCATTTTCACAGACGGTTGACATCGCTCCCAACGAAAAACTGAAAATCAGCCATAAATTCAAATGAAGGCAGGTGTCACCATGTCGGTTTGCCGAATAATCGCCTTTGCGGTGATGACTTTAATCTTTCTTTGCTCGTGTTCTGTCGTTCCAAAATGGGGCAAACAGACGGATGTTTCAAAATCTGTCAAGACGCAAGCATCTCCGAAACCGGTAAAATCCCAGGATTCAAACAAGGGCTTCACGCTTTTTTCTGCGGGTATTGCCCAGTATGAGGAAGGCGAATATGAACTTGCTGAAAACAATCTCAATTCTGCATTGGCGCTTGGCCTGGCCGATCCTGCCGATAAAATCACGGCACACAAATATCTGGCCTTTCTCTATTGCGTATCCGGGCTAGAGGCCCTTTGTCAGATGGAATTCAGCAAAGTCTTTGAGCTTGATCCCCAATTCACGCTGAGCCCTGCTGAAACCGGACATCCGATATGGCAGCCTGTCTATGACAAGGCCAGAAGCCAGGTAACACCCGGTCAAAAAAAACCATGATGCCTCCACCATCTGGGGGAGGTTGAGTGGGATTGAATCTGTTCCGCAAGGGGGTGGACGTGAAACAGACCCTGCGCCGTGTTCTGACCGGAAAAATGGTGCTGATTCTGCTGGGGGTGATTTGCCTTTACAGCCTGATCGGGTTTTTCATCGCCCCCTGGGGGATCGGGTGGTATGCGCCCAAAATCGCAGTAGGGCAATTTCACTGGAGTCTCGACATGGGCAAGGTTCGGATCAATCCCTTTCTGCTGACCGTCGAGGTAAACGATGTCCACATCGGCACGTCTGAAGAACCACTTGCCGAATTCAAAAAGCTGTCCATCGATTTTGAGATTACCCGATTGGGTAAGGGTGCTGCCACCTTTCGGCATATCCATCTTGAAAACCCGATTCTTCACCTGACGGTTCACCCGGATGGCAGCACCAATTTAGAAAAAGCCATCCCCACGTCTTCTGCAGCAGACTCTTCCGATACGCCCCCTTTTCGCATGGTGATCAAACATGCTCAGATTTCAGGCGGAACGATTCTTGTCACGGATAAACGTCAAAGCCGTCCGGCGCGTGTAACGCTCCAGGAACTCGGTATGAATGTCACGGACATTTCGACACTGCCGGATCACAGCGGAAAGTATGCATTATCCGCCCGAACCCCCGAGGGCGAAACTTTTGCCTGTCAGGGAGAGATCGCACTGACACCATTCAGCACCCACGGCAAACTTTCTTTCGGCGATATCCAGATGACAACCTTATGGCAATTCATGAAAGACAGCCTCGATCTGGAATCCGTCACTGGAAAATTGGATATCGCAACGGATTATCTTCTGAACACCAGCGCCCAATTGCAGCTTGAAGGTTTCCAATTGGCTGTTCTTGACCTGTCACTGAAGCGACCTCGATCAGACAAGGCTTTTTTTGAATTGAAAAAGCTGGATGTGGACCAGGCCAGTTTCAACCTGAAGGAAAAACAGCTTCGGATCGGTAAACTTCTGATTGCCGGGGGCGCGGTGAACCTTCTAATCGATGCTGCGGGCCATATCGATATTGCAGAAATTGCCCGGAAAGCGCCGCAGAAAAAGACGGCAGAAGAAAAGCCCATCACACCCAAATCAGCGTCCGCCAAGTCTGCCACGCCATCGTGGTCGGCCATTGCCGACAGGGCCGAAATCCAGGACATCGCATTTGGCCTGGATGATTTCAGCCGCATCTTACCGGTCAGCTTTCGAATAGCCAGCATCGGGATGGGTTTTGCTGCAAAATTTCACACCGGAACCACGGATTCGACCGTCCTGGTGGAAGATTTCTCCAGCGAACTGAAAGAGGCAAGCATTCAACGATCCGGAGACACCCGTCCGGTTTTTGAAACCCATCGACTGACCATCGACGGCGGCATGCTTGATTTGAAGGCGCGGACGGTTGCCGTGTCACGCATTGCCCTGCAGGGCGGCGGCATCGATATCCTGCGGGATGCAACCGGGCAGATCAACTGGCAGCGGATGTTTGCGTCCAATAAGGCGGCAACGGAGGAAACATCTGCCACCAAGCCCGAACCTGCCTGGAATTACCAGATTAAATCCATGGAAGTCGATGGGTTCGAATCGAATCTTTCGGATATCAGCACCGTTGCAGATAAACCTATCCTCAATATCCAGTCGTTTTCCTGCCGATTGACGGACGTGGACGGCAGATCACCCATGAATTTTGAAGCGGGCTTTTCTTTGAAACAGGGAGGAACCGTGGCCGCCCACGGGAAGGTGGACCCAATGATTCCATCGGTTGATGCCGATCTGAAACTCGATGCCCTGTCTTTAAAGCCGATTCAGCCGTATCTGCAACCCTATACCGTATTGACCCTTCAGTCGGCCGATGTTTCTTTGCAGGGGAATATCCGATACGGGATGAAAACAGCCGATGCAAAGCTGTCCTATACCGGCAGCGCCCGACTCGACAACCTGAACCTTACCGAAACCGGCAATCCCAAAACCCTCATCGGCTGCGACAGCTTATCGATCCCGAAATGCACCCTCAGCCTTCAGCCTGATATGCTCAATATCGATGAAATTCAGATTTCAAAGCCGACGGGTGAAATCATCATTGCCGAGGATCGCACCCTGAATCTGTCCAGGATGTTTAAACCACAGGCCGACCAGGCAGACAACACCCCCCAGCCGAAACGTGATTCCGAAAAAAAATCAAAGGATTTTCCGATTCGCATCGGTAAGATTGCCATTCAAAAAGGGGATGTGATATTTGCCGATTTAAGCCTGCAGCCGCAATTCATAACCCGGATTGCCGATCTGAAGGGGAAGCTGAGCGATCTGTCTTCGAGCGGTGATTCGCCCTCGCCGATCCGGCTGGATGGAAGTGTCGATCAATATGGTCTGGCCAGGATCTCTGGAAAAATCAATATGTTTCATCCAGCCTTGTTTACCGACCTTTCCCTGATTTTTAAAAATGTCGAAATGACGAAACTGACGCCCTATTCCGGCAAATTCGCCGGTCGCCGCATCACATCCGGGAAACTCTCACTGGATCTGAAGTATCGCATCCAAAATCAAAAACTGGTCGGCGACAACCAGATCATCGTGGACAACCTGACATTGGGGGAGCATATCGACAGCCCGAGTGCGGTCAACCTGCCGCTGGATCTGGCGGTTGCGCTGCTGACGGATGCAAGAGGGCGCATCGATATCGGGCTGCCGGTCAACGGGGATCTGAGTGATCCGGAATTCAGCTATGGCCACCTTCTCTGGAAAGCCCTGGTGAATTCGTTGACCCAGATGGTAACATCGCCGTTTCGGGTGCTGGGTTCGTTGTTCGGTGGTGGCGGCGAACAGCAGGATATCGTGGTGTTTGATCCGGGAAAAGCGGAGCTTCTGCCGCCGGAAAAAGAAAAACTGCTTCACCTGGCCGATATGCTGAAAAATCGTCCACAGTTGAAACTCACCATCCAGGGGCGGTTCAATCCGGAATCGGATGGGACGGCAATCAAAACACGAATCGTGCGTCTATCCATAGCAAGCCTTACCGGAACAACAGCAGGCCGGCTTGATTTCACCAACCCGCAAACTCAGGAGGCCATGGAAAAATTGTTCACCGAAAAAGCCGGCGCCCCTGCTTTCGATGAACTTAAACGCTCTGTTACAGATCGCACCCAAAACAAGGCCGACATTTATCGGATTTTTTCAGAAACCCTTTATAAAAAGCTTGTGGAGATGGAACCGGCGCCAAAGGAGAAACTGTCCGGGCTGGCTGAAGAGCGAGGACGTGAAATCATCCAGGAACTGGAGACAGTCGGCGGTATCCCTTCAGATCGTCTGGCTGTGAAAAACGCTGAACCGCAGACGTCCGGACCTCCTTCGGCTTTTTTCTCTCTGGAAGCCCGGATCCCCTCTGAATCATGACAGATTATTCCACTTTGAAATCAAAAGGAGAGCAATGCAGAACAACACCGTATCCATATTAAAACAGGCCATATTGCTGGAACGCCGGGGAAAGGCTTTCTACACCCAGGTTGCCGGTAAATCCGAGTCACCGGCTGTCAAGGAATTCTTTGAAATGATGGCGGACGAAGAAGCACAGCACGAAAAAATTCTTTCGGAGCAGTACAAGGCATTTCAGGTACGTGGCAAGTTCATCCCCACAAGTCTGCCTGAAGATGAAGCAGAGAAGACCGCCGCCCGAATTCTCACAGACGATCTCAAAGACAAGATCGCTGCCGCTGGATTCGAGGCCGCAGCCATCTCTGCAGCCATGTCTATGGAAGAGCGTTCTATCCGGATTTATGCCGATCAGGCGAAACAGACAGACGATCCTCAGGAAAAGGCGGTTTATGCGTGGCTGGAAAAGTGGGAAGCCCGGCATCTAAAGCTGCTGGCCGGGCTTGAAAGAAAGCTGACCGAGGCCATCTGGAACGACAACAGCTTCTGGCCTCACTGAGTTTATTTGAAAATGATCATGCTGGGCTCAATTTTTATCATGGCCTGCCCCCCTCCCAGCCTCCCCCCGCGCTGGGGGGAGGGGTCTAAAAAATCTATGCTAATAGGCGTCCTCGTATGCCAGATCTTCCAACGTTGTCTTGGATTTGAACAAATTGTACGACCATGCCTGATAGGCCAAAATGATCGGAACAAAAACAATGACAACCCCCAGCATGATGGTCAGCGTCAAAGGGCTGGAAGAAGCGTTAAAAGCCGTCAGACTGAAGGACGGATCGATGCTGGACGGAAACAGACAGGGGAACAGCCCGATCACCCCATAAAACGTGGCGCCGACGATGGTGATCGCCGATGCGATCCACGCCGATACATAGCACTGTTTTTTCAGATAAAATTTTACACCCAGAAGCGCAAGGACGGTTACCAGAATAATGAGGAACAGAATCGGGCGGTTCAGGTAATTATCATAAAGATGGGTGGCGAATTTGCTGTAAACCAGAAATACGACCGCTGCAGTCAGTACGATCGGCCAGAGACGCTCGGCTGTTTGAATCGCACGCTGCTGAAGGCTTTTTTCGGTCTTAAAACTCAGCCACAGGGCCCCGTGCTGCAGAAACAGAAACAAAAACAGGATACCCCCGCACAGGCCGTACGGGTTCAGCAGCGTCAACAAATTGCCATGATAGACACCGTTTTGATCGATGGGAATGCCTTTGAAGATATTGGCGAAGGCAACTCCGAACAATACCGCGGGCGCTGCACTTCCGATAAAAATACACCCATCCCAGAATCGTCTCCATGAAGCGGATTCCACCTTACCGCGGAATTCAAAGGAAACCCCCCGCAGAATCAGCGCAAACAGAATCAGCATCAGCGCCGAATACAAAGATGAAAACATGACGGCATAGACTTTGGGAAACGCCGCAAACGTTACACCGCCTGCGGTCAGCAGCCAGACTTCATTCCCATTCCAGGTCGGACCGATGGTATTGATCATCATGCGCTTGTCGTCATCCGTTTTTCCCAGAAAGGGCAACAGCGTTCCTACGCCGAAATCAAATCCGTCCGTCATGAAAAATAGCGCCCATAACAGGCCCCACAGCAAAAACCAGGTGATTTGCAATGTCATATCGTCCTCCGATTAAACTGTCTGCAGAACAGACACGTTGTTATGAAAAGATGTTCGGTATTACCGATTTTTGCATCCCCGATGTCGTTCTGAACCTTAAGATTCAGCCGGACCTTTTTTGACATGGGATGAAATCAGATAAAATCCGACAGCGCCCAGAAGGCCGTAAACCAGAACAAACGCCACCAGAGATGTTAACACCTGAGATCCAGCAACAGGGGAGGCGGCATCCGATGTCTTCATCAGTCCGTAAACGATCCATGGCTGGCGTCCAACCTCGGCAACCATCCAGCCCAGTTCGTTGGCTATGTATGGAATCGGAATGGAAAACAGCATCAGCTTCAGATAGAGGGGACTTTCCATCAGACGATTGCGCTTGAACCATCCCAAAATCGACATCAGGGCCAGATACATGCTGAGCCCCACCATGGCTTTGAAGGCAAAAGAAGTCAACAGCACCGGTGGCCGTTCATCCTTTGGGATATCTTTCAGGCCCTTGACCACGGCGTTGGTATCCCGAAACGCCAGAAAACTGAGCAAGCCGGGCAACGCGCCGATTTGAATGGAATTTTTTTCGTTCTTTTCATCCGGTATGGCAAAAAGATACAACGGGGCCCTGGCTGAGGTTTCCCAGTGGGATTCCATGGCCGCCAGCTTGGCCGGCTGCTTGACTGCCAGATCAACAGCGTGAAGATCGCCTTCAACGATGATGAAAAGCGAAAACACCAGCCCGAAAACCATCGCCATGTTGAAGGATCGGGTAAAAAAATCGACATGTTGTTTTTTCAGAAGATGATAGGCGCTGATTCCCATGACGACAAAAGCGCTCAGGATATACGCTCCGCTGATTGTGTGAAAGAATTCCATGATGGCGAATTTTGAAAAAATCACGGCGGCAAAATCCACCAGCTCGGCCCGACCATCGCGGATGGTATAGCCGACCGGATGCTGCATCCAGGCATTTGCCGTAATGATCCATACGGCGGACAGGGAAGAGGCGAAGGCAATCAGCCACATCACCGTTGCATGCGCTTTGGCGGACAGTTTCTTCCAGCCGAAGACCCAGACACCGATGAGTGTGGACTCCAGAAAAAAGGCTGCTGTGGCCTCGATGGCCAAAAGTGATCCGAAAACATCGCCCACATAGGCGGAATAACGGGACCAGTTGGTGCCGAACTGGAATTCCAGCGTAATCCCGGTAACAATACCGAGGGCAAAATTGATGAGAAATATCTTTCCCCAGAATTTTGTCATCCTCAGATAGGTTTCATCCCCGGTCCGCACGTAACGGGTTTCCATCCAGGCCAATAGAATCGAAAGGCCCAGAGTCAGGGGGACAAAGAGATAGTGAAACATCGTTGCTGCAGCGAACTGCAATCGGGATAGCCATACAACATCCATAAGACGCTCCTTTTCCTGTTTTATGGGTTAAGTAAAGACAAACTGGAATGCGCATCCGGTGACAGAACCGGAGATTCCGTAATCAAACTTGAAAATGTCGCTTTCCGAAGGGTTTCGCGGAGCTGATTTCTGGCGTTTTCCCAGACGACATGAACCTTGCAGACCGGGCTCCTGCCGCATGACTCGGGCCAGAGCATGCAGTCATTCAGAAATATCTCTCCGATGACCGCCTCGATGACCATCAGCAGAGTGAGCTCATCGGGGGGAACAACCAGACGGAATCCGCCTTTAACACCCTGAATGATTTCGATCAGCCCCGCCCGGGCCAACTGCTGCGCGATTTTTCCCAGAAACTGTTCAGGAATATCCATTTCTCTGGCAATTGTTCTGCGGCCGACCAGAACGCCTTTTCCGGCAGTTGAAAGATACAGCATACACCGCACCGCATATTCCGCCGCCCGTGACAGTCGCATGGAAAAATCCTTATCCTGAAACGATGTAAGATAAATCAGACATTTTTTATCCTATTTATCAATTGACAATAAAATGTCAAGCATTTTTATTTCACTGCAAAGGCGCAAAGATAAAGAGCGGCTGTCTTGATTGGACAAGGCAGGTCAGATGTGATAAAGAAGCACAAACCTTGTGATCAGGAGTGAGAAATAACGAGATATGTCAACTTCCGCCTGTGGTATCAGCTGCGAAGTGTGCAGGCTTCATGTAAAGGGGGTCTGCTCTGCCTGCGGTCCCGGCACAAGCCTGGAAGCGGTCAATAAAATTGGATTTCAGGAGCAGATGCTGGGTCAGCCCTGCCCTATTCTGGCCTGTGCGCAGATGAATCAGATCGCGTATTGCCTCAAAGACTGCGATGCCTTTCCCTGCGAGAATTTTTCGCGAGGGCCGTATCCTTTCAGTCAGAGTTTTTTGCAAATGCAGGTGCGCCGACGCCAAGATCTGCAGACATCGGATGCTTCTTCAGCACCGAAAATTCAAGCGCCGCCGGCGTTCTGGGAAGATCTGCAGCAAAAGAATCTGTCCGAACTCTGCGGTATCGCCCTGGCCAGGCAGCAAGATCCCAAAAGCCTGACGATGGATTTCCTGCATACCGAAATTCGTGTGCATCCCTTCGAACGCCGGTGCTTTTTAAAACAGGACGGAGACTGGCAGTTGATCGACCATTCTCTCCTGGAGCTGCTGGTTCTGGTTTATCTGCTTCAGGTCAAACCCGGATGGCTCTTTAACGATACGATCACCGTTCCGGATTTGAAAGATGCCCATTTCTTCCAGGGACCGCATGAGTTAAGAACCGATCTGCTGCTGAAACGTTTCGGGCATAATTTTGACGGATTTCGGCTGGCTGCCGAAAAGTTAGGGGGGGTGCGGTTGAATATGGCGGATATTTCTTATAAACTCAGGCCATTTCCAAAAGTTCCCCTGTATTTTCTGCTCTGGAGCGGCGATGAAGAATTCCCCCCCCGAATTACCGTTCTCTTTGACCGGTCCATCGAGATGCATCTTTCCGCAGACGCCATCTGGGGATTGGTGAATCTGGTTTGCGATCTTCTGGCGCGCTCGGATGAAGGACAGGCATAATGAATGAAAAACAGCGGTTCAACTTTCCGCCTGAAAATCAGAACCGCTCGATGAGTCTGTCGATCAGAAAAGTACTCTCCCGCATGGCCTGTTCGCTGAACGGGCCAAACCATTCGGCGATTTTCTGAAACTCACTCTGAAACAATGCCTTATCTGCTTTTTCCAGCATTTCCTGATTTTCACTGATAGATTTCAGAAAATCCTTCAGCAGCTCCCGCCGCTCTTCGGATGCGAAGATGATCTCGGAATAAAGGTCGGCATCCTGGGCGAACAGCCGGCCCACCATGCCGATCTCGAGCCGGTAAATCGGGCTGGAAAACTCCAGGGTTCTCGAAAGAGACACCTGCCGTCTTTTCAGGAATTGACCAAACGCAAATGTGGCGAAATGACGCAGTGCCTGGACGATGCCCATGATGTCATCATGTTCCCCGGCATCAGACCGGACAATGACGCCACCCCAAATGGAAAACTGATCGAGTACCCACTGGCAGGCGGCGTTATCTCTTCCGGGTGTGGCCACAATGATCTGTTTATCCAGACTCGATGTCGTGGGTCCGAACAAGGGGTGCAGGCCGATCACCGGGCCGGCATGGGCTTTTAACATGGCCTCAAGAGGCTTCACCTTGATGCTGGTGATGTCGCAGAGTACGGCTTGCGGCGGCAGAAAGGGCCCGATATCTCGAATGACCCGGCAAGTAACATCGATCGGAACGCCGACCATCGCCAGATCTATGCCGTCACATAAAGCGTGCGCATCCGACCAGTTGTCCTTGCTTAAAATACGGACCCGGTATCCGGCCCGTTGGAAACACGCCTCGAAATATCGCCCCATCTCCCCTTTTCCACCGACAAGAAGGACCAGCGCTTCGGGACGAACGGATGACAGGGCCATGCTGCGGGTTTGCGTAACGCGCGACCGGCGAATGACGGCGCGATAGACTTCCTCGATGAAATCCGGGTCTAGCCCGGTATCCATTGCCTGCTGCCTGCGCCGGGAAATCAGATCTTCTTCGCGGGCCGGATGATAGATCGGCAGGTTATGTTTTTTTTTAAGCGCCGCCACCCGGCAGACGACATCCTGCCGATCGGCGAGCAGGGCGACGATCCGGGCATCAATGGCATCGATTTCGTTTCGCAATCCGCCAAGGGCCAGATCAATTTCGTGTTGTTGAATATCATGGTTTTTCATGGAATGGTATTTTCCGGCTTTCGACGACCACGCGAATCACCGATTTCCTCCGATCAGGTTTCCCAATTTTCCCAGACTGCCCAGGTTGCCCAGAACAGAGCCTTCTTCCGAACTGCCGCCCCGCTGGGGCGCAGCCCGCAGCATCCGGCCGGCCAGCCGGGAAAACGGCAGGGATTGCAGCCACACTTTGCCGGGTCCTTGAAGTACCGCAAAAAAAAGTCCTTCACCGCCGAAAAGCGCTGTCTTGATGTTTCCGGCCTGCTGAATATCAAACTGCACGCTGGGTTCAAACGCCACGATACACCCGGTATCCACATGAAGAATTTCACCTGCGGCAAGCCGGCGCTCCAAAACCGTGCCGCCGGCATGCAGAAAAGTCATGCCGCTCCCCTCGAGCTTCTGCATGATAAAGCCTTCACCGCCAAACAGACCGGTCAAAATTTTACGCTGAAAATAGATGCTGATGCTCACCCCTTTGGCTGCACACAGATAACTGTCCTTCTGGCAGATCAGACACCCGCCGACCGTTGTCAGTTTGATCGGCAGAATGTTTCCCGGATACGGCGCCCCAAAAGCCACATGGGCCTTGCCGCTTCCGGTATGGGTAAACACCGTCATAAACAGACTCTCACCCGTCAAAAGCCGTTTTCCGGCGCCCATCAGCTTATCCATGAAGGACGCGCCCCCTGTGCCGGAACCGTCTCCGAAAATGGTTTCCATCTGAACCGAGCTGTCCTTGTACATCATGGCGCCGGCTTCCGCAACCGCACTTTCTCCGGAATCGAGTTCGATATCGACAAACTGCATTTCCGACCCCATAATCTGATAATCGATTTCATCGGCCTGGCTGCGTGCGCCGAAAGGCGGCGGATTCATCGATGACGGAGTAAAAACTTGCAGCTCCGGAACCTGAGACATCAGCATCCAGGAAGCAAATCCTTCGCGCCAAGCATAGCCGTTCGGATTCTGTTGAACATACTGAATTGCCTGTTCCGTTTCCATGGGGCCCATCTGATTGCCGTCATAACTGAGATACCACTGAGTCATTTTACCTCCTGATTCTTCATTCATAGCCATTCCACACACTGGATCAATGCATGCTTTCACTTTTTCTGAACGTCTATATTACCATGAACATACTTATTCAACCACGAAATACACGAAACACATGAAAAAAGCCCTGAACAGGGGTTCGGTCATTGCTATGATAAACGATTCTCACCGTTGAAAAAGGGAGGCATAGGGGGCGTTTTTACATATTTCTTGACTTTCCTACCCAAGTCGGTAAATTCAATGGTCACGCTCATGGGAAGAAAATGTCGTCATCGCGGTTTGCCATGGCAACAAGAACAGAGAGGTGTCATATGAAATTCGACCATCAAAAAAGCGTTTGCCGAAATAAACCGGTTTTTTGGGTTCGCTGCCTGATCCTGAGTGCAGCCATTGCTTTTCTCTCATCACTTCCCGGGCTGTCTTTGGCAAGTGAAACCCGGATCATTGGCCTGGGAGACAGCCTGACCCACGGCACCATGGATGCCACCAACAACGCCACCAACACCTTGAATGCGTATCTTCAAAAAACGGTGGAATCCCTTTCCGCCATCGCGCCGCTGCAGTTCACCCAGCCGCTTTACGGTTTCAGGGAAAATCGTCTGCGGCCGTTTCTGACACCGACCAATTTGGGAATCGACGGATCCGATATTTTTTCACTCGAAGGGATAGAATACTACAAACGGGTCGGCGCCGAAGTCTCTTACCCGACCGATGCCTATTTCTGCGACAGCCGCATGCCGTACCAATTTCAAAATGATTACGACAAGGTGCTGTTTCCGCTGAATCACATCGCCGGAAAACCGGTTTCCCAGCTCGATGCAGCCCTGGCGCTCCTGAATCAGCAGGCGGCTGTGCAGGATGGCTCAGCACTGGTTTTTCTCTGGATCGGCAACAATGACTCCAGCCTGGCTGCTCTGGGAACCGGAGGGAGCAACCCTTCCTATCTGCCGCTTCCCCTGACCGCCATATCGGCAGAAATCTCACCGGCGCTGCGGACCCTTCTGGAAACGGCTCAGGCTCAGGGGGTCATGAGTTTTGAACCTTATACGCTTGCCGCAATTCAACGGAATCTTACCGAAACAACGGATTTTACCAGTCAGATCAACCACATTCTTGAACGCCTTCACAAAGAAAATTTACTGCCCCAGGAACGCACCATCATCATGCTGTTGACGCTTCCCTATTACAGCGCCGTCGGGTATCTGTTCGACTCCGAAGATATGGAATTCTATTTACAGCAGATGAATCCGGCATATAGGGTTCCGCCGACGTTCCAGCGTGTCGCCCAGCCCGGTCAACCTATTACGAACCCTTTGGGCGGCGATCGCATTTCGTTTTTCACGTTTGCAAGCATGTTCGCCCTGCTCCAGAGTGGCTATTCCGTGGAAGATGTCAATGCAATTCTTGAAAAAGACGGCATTCAGCAGGACGGACTCGTAATGTCGGAAACTGAACAGAAGGTTATCATGTCCCGCATCGACAGTTTCAACCTTGCGATAAAGGCCGCGGCACAGTCTTACAGCAACGTGTATATCGCTGATGTCGGTACATACCTCAACAGCGCTCTGGGCGGAATCGAGCCGGTGACGATCGGTGGCAGGGTGCTGAGCCGAAAATGGTCCCGGGGCAATGCCTTCACCCTGGATGGCGTTCATCCGGCCTATACCGGGCAGGTGCTGATCGCCAATTATCTGCTCGGTGAAATGAATCGAATCTTTCAACTGAATGCCCCGCTCATCGATCTCGAGCAGACGTTGGCTACGGACCCCTATATCGACTGGGACGGAGACGGATGGGTTCCCGGCCCGGCCTACCCGCCTATTGGCCTGACGGAACTGCTTTTCATGTTGACAGATCCGGATGATACCGATCCTTCGGTTCGCGCCACGCTGCCCGCCAATTTCTGGAACCGGATGTCCCGGATTCTTCTCCGGGAACTGATCGGAAAGCCTGGTATGCAACAACTGGCGGATTCACTTAACTTTTGAACCCCCACCACAACCCTCCCCCGCTGGGGGAGGGAGCCTCAGAAAAGTGCGGATTATGCCCGTTCACAATATATTTACAGGCGAGATGACTTATGCCTCGGCATCGCAGCAGCATTCGGATTCATACCATAAATCAAAGTCATGGCCCACGGAATACTCCTTGACATCGGTACGGTTTTTAAACCAGTCCGAAATAAATTCCTTGTCAGCGGCATCCGGACAGCAATACCGTTTACTCCTGATAATGACCCCTTCCCAGGAATCCTCATGGGAGCATCCGCCTCCGAAAACCAGGCCTCTGGACTCGACGGCATCCAGAAACTCCTGAAGAAACTTGTCTAAATCCACCTCTGAAAGGTCCTGGGGTTTCCATGTAATCTCAAATCCTGCTTCCTTAAATTCTCCCAAATTCAATTTTTTTCTGATGCGCTTTTTCATTCAATAACTCCTTATCATATGGATGATATCAGTCTGGTAAGTGGAAATAGTTTCTCATGCACAGGCATGAAGGTGTCGAGAACATTTTATAACGTGGTTATTTATTGTATCTTTCTTGTTTCAATCAATTATCTTCGTGTTAAAATCGACTATATCACCGCCAACTGCTCATTGAGGATATCCGAGACAAACATGTGGCCCGGACTATGGGTGATACACAGAGGGGGTTTTGCCGACAACACGGCCAGGGTGGAGGTAACCCCGCAGGCCCAGAAAACCGGGGTTTCACCGTCTTTGATGGTAACGGGATCACCAAAATCGGGTGCGGACAAGTCCGGTATGCCGAGAATTTTTTCATCGCCGATATGAATGGGCGCCCCATGCACCGATGCATACCGGCTGGTGATCTGGACCGCTCGGGAAACCAGTTCATGGGGAATTGGCCGCATGGTCACCACCAGGGGGGCGGAAAACGGACCAGCCGGTTCACAGCTCCGGCTGGTAATGTACATGGACACGTTCTTTCCTTCCTCGATATTTCGAACGGGGATACCGGCGCCGATCAGGGCCCCTTCGAAGCTGAAACTGCATCCGAGCAGAAAAGAAACCATGTCGGTATTGAAAACAGCCGAAATATCCGTTTGTTCCACAAAAGAGCTACCATTTTCCCAGATTCGGTACAGGGGAATGTCTGTTCGGATATCGGCCTGATCCGCCACACGATCGGGCACAAACACACCGGGTTCCAGAACTTCCAGGATCGGGCATGGTTTGGGATTCCGGACGCAGAAAAGCAGAAAATCAAATGCATACCGGCGATCCAGAATAACCAGATTGGCCTGAGCATAGGCCTGGGCAAGCCCGGTTGTCGGGCCGGACCAGATGCCATTACGAATATTTTGGCGAATTTCAGCGGGACTGTTCATCATGTATCCATTTTTGGAATCGATATTCAGCGGCTGCCGCCAGTTCCCTGGCTGTCCAGAGACTGACGGCTTCAAAGTGTACGGTTGATCCTGGAATCAACTGAGCCAGAAGCGGCAAATCCACGGAAATGACCGTGGCAGGTTTGGCGTATCCACCGATGGTCTGGCGATCAGCCATCAGGATGATCGGCTGACCGTTTCCGGGAACCTGAATCGCACCAAAAACTGTTCCGTCGGAAACGATATCGGCTTTATTCCGATGGGCCAGCACCGGCCCTTTCAAGCTGCAGCCCATCCGGTCACAGCGATCCGTCACCCCGTAAGACGATGAAAAAAAGAGGTCGAGACTTTCCGGGGTCAGCGCATCCGCCTGAGGCCCGACTGTAACCCGGAGTGTCGGATGATCGGAATATCCGGGAATTAAGGCATTGGGACACGACGAATCAGCCCGATTTATTCCGCCTGACCCCGATTCGACGGCATCCCCTTTCTGCAAGGATCTTCCCCGATATCCGCCAAATCCGCCGCGGACATAGGTGGATCGGCTACCCATGACTTCAGGCACATCCACCCCGCCGGAAAGCGCCAGGTACGTCCGGCAGCCGGTTTCCGGATATCCCATCTTCAGCACATCCCCGTTTTGCACCGTAATCCCGGACCAGCAGGGAATTGCCTGGCCGTTCAAAATCGCCTTCGGATCAGCGCCGGTAATCGCTATCCGAGCAGGCGCCAGAAACACCGATTGAAACCCGCCCCAGGTGATCTCGATACCAGCATCCGTATCGCAATTGCCTGCCAGAATGTTGGCGATTCTGAGGGCCGAAATGTCCATGGCGCCGGAAACCGGCACCCCGCGATCCTGATAGCCAAACCGTCCACAGTCCTGGATGGTGGACAGCGGCCCGGGCTCAATGATGCGGATAGTCATTTAATATCAACCCAGTATAGTCCTATAATATCTGACGGTAGAGATTAGCTTTTATCGTCGGGATATATCCCACAATAAGCCTGTCAGAGGCAAGAAATAAGCGCCAAGAAGCGAAAAAAAATTGATGCACTGAAAATACTGCACGATTGCATGCGGTTTTATTTTGATCCGCATTCGCCTATGTAGTATATGGCGTCCAGAAAAAATATCAGCAGGCAGTGATCACACCCGACTCACCATTGGTATTTGACAACTTATAGAGGCAATAAGCCATGACAGCAAAGACATGCTCGTCCAATGACACACCCAACATTCTCATCGTCGATGACGTCAGAGCCAACCTGGATATCCTTTCCGGAATTCTCAAGGCGCGGGGTTATCAACCACGGCCGGTACTCAACGGAAAGCTGGCTCTGATGTCGGCCAAGGCCGATCCGCCCGACCTCATCCTCCTCGATATCAATATGCCGGAAATGGACGGGTATGAGGTGTGCAAACGCCTCAAGGCCGATGAGGCGACAAAGGACATTCCTGTCATTTTCTTATCGGCTTTTACCGAAACTGCCGACAAAGTGAAGGCATTTTCCCTGGGGGCGGTGGATTACATCACCAAACCGTTTCAAACGGATGAAATCGCCGCCCGCGTGCGGACCCATCTGGATATCGGCGCCCTTCAGCGCCGGCTCGTCGATCACAATGCAAACCTGGAGAGGCTGGTAGCAGAGCGGACACAGGAGCTGGCAAAAGCGAACAGGCTCAAGAATGATTTCCTGACAATGATATCCCATGAGATACACACCCCGATGAATGGGGTACTGGGCATGGGAGACTTGATTCTGGACCTGTGTCCTGCCTCAAACGAGCACACCCTCTACGCCGATCTTTTCCAATCAAGCTGTTTGCGACTGCGCAATCTCATCGAAGATGCGACGATGATCGTGAGTATGGAGAATGTCGCCAAGAAAGATCAAACGGGAGTGTTATTTTCCTCGATCCTCAACGAGGTGAAAACGTCTCTCTCGGGCATTCGGATTTCAACAGGCCGGGATGCCGATTTGGAACCGGTTTATCTGCACGGGACCCATTTTTTGCTGAAGCGGGCGCTGGAAACAGTGATCCTTCTGGCAGCTTCTTTTTCCGCAGATAAGCAAGCCGTTCATGCGATGGTGGATGTCGATGCTCGGAACCTTCGCGTGTGTTTCCACCTGGATACCCTGTTTCTTTCAGAGGATGCGCTGGCCGACTTTTTCAATATGGAATCCACCGCAAGGTGCGCCTCCCATGCCGAACCGCTGGGACTGGCTCCGGTTGCGGCTTACAGCATCATATCGGCTTTCGGCGGCGAGATGAGACTGGTCAAGGGTGAAGGAAATGCCGGATTGCTGGAAGCCTTGTTTCTTAAGGAACAAGACCATCATGATTAGCAAGGATGATCCACCCCATGAGGACACCCCACCCTCCTTGATTTGTGAAACTTCGTTGCCAGCAGCCTCCGAGCCGGCAAACCCCACATGGCCCCAGGAAGTCACCATCAAACGCTTTTTTTGGCTGACGATCCTGCTCTGGTCGATCCTGATCGCCGTACTGGCCGCCATGGATCACCGGCAGGACAAAGTTACCCATATGGAAATCGCCGTCGCCAGTGCCCGCGACACCTATTCCCGAGACCTGGTTTATCGGCGCTGGGCGACTGCGCATGGCGGCGTTTACGTGCCTGCCACCCCCGATACCCCACCTAACCCCAATCTTTCCCACATCCCGGAAAGAGACATTGTCACCCCGTCGGGCAAAGAACTGACCCTGATAAGCCCGGCATCCATGACCCGCCAGGTTCATGAACTGGGGCTGGCGCAATACGGCATACGCGGGCATATCACCAGCTTGAAGCCCATCAGGCCGGAAAATGGCCCGGACGCGTGGGAAAGGGGGGCAATCCTGGCTTTTGAACGGGGAGAAAAGGCGGTATCGTCCATCGATTCGATCGACGGACAACCCTACCTCCGCTACATGCGCCCGATGATCACGGAGCCAGGCTGCCTCAAATGCCATGCGATACAGGGCTACACCGTCGGGGATATTCGAGGCGGGATCAGCGTTTCCGTGCCCTGGGAGCCGCATCGTCTTTCTTTGCTTGGGCATCTTCGTGCAACGCTACTCGGCTTCGGCATTGTATGGCTGATCGGGCTTTTGGGGATGAGGGTTGTGCGCATCAGTCTGTTGAGGTCTCTTTCCGAGCGCAGACAATGGGAGAATGCATTGCTCCATGCCAAAAATGTGGCCGAGTCCGCCAGGAACGAATGGGAAGCGACCTTCGATACGATTCCGGACATGGTCTGCCTGATCGATACGAATCATCGTATCCTTCGTGCCAACCGGTCGATGGCCGAAAGATTGGGGTGTTCTATCGAGGATATCGAGAACCATACTTGCTATGAAGTCATGCATGGTTCGTCATTACCAATGGTGGGATGCCCGTTTTCAATCATGCTGACTACGGGTGAGCCTGTACACAAGGAGTTTGCCGACGAGCGTCTGGGCGGAATCTTCGAAGTGATCGTGGCTCCCTTTGATGAAGCGTCGGGCATGCTGGGCGGCGGAATCCATGTGATCCGTGACATCACCCACCGCAAGCATGTCGAGGAGTCGCTGCGGAAGTACGAGGTGGAAGCACGCGAGCGGGAAGTGCTGGCCAGAGAGGCTGAGGAACGGGGGATTCTGCTCGATAATATCCCGACACATGTCTGGTATCTGACCGACGAACTGACATATGGAGCTGTGAACGTAGCCCACGCGGCCTTCAACGGGAAGCGAAAGGAAGACCTTGCATTCAAATGTCTGCACGATATCTTTCCCAAGGAAGTAGCGGATATCTGCCAGCAGGGCAATATCGAGGTATTCACCACCGGCAAGCTGCTGCGCACCGAGGAATGGCTTCCCCATATCTCCGGTGAGGATCGGCTGCTCTCCATCGTGAAAATTCCCAAGCTCCGTGCTGACGGCAGCGTGGAATACATCGTCTGTTCCGGAGAGGACATCACCGAGCGCAAGCGGGCTGAACGCGCATTGCAGGACAGCAATGAAAAACTGGAAGCCGCAGTTATCAAGGCAGAGGCGGCCACCACTGCCAAGAGCCGGTTTCTGACCAACATGAGCCACGAGATCCGTACACCGCTGAACGCGATCATCGGTTTCTCCCAGTTGATGAAGGGCGACCCGGAGATATCTTCCGAACAAAGAAAGCGTCTGGAGATTATCCATCGCAACGGGGATCACCTGCTGGAACTCATCAACGATATTCTGGAGCTTTCCAAGATCGAGGCTGGTCGGACTGCACTGAACCCGACATCCTTCGATCTGCATGCCTTGTTTTGCGATCTGACGACGATATTTCAGCCGCGAGCAACAGACAGGAGCTTGAGCTTCATCATGGATGGGCTCGACCAAGCGCCACGGTACCTGATCACCGATGAACTGAAACTGCGCCAGGTGCTGATCAATCTGCTCGGCAACGCCATAAAGTTCACCCAAACGGGTGAAGTCCGCATGCGCGTAGGGGCGGAATCGGTCCAACAGGACGGAACGCTGCTGCTGGTCGTTTGGGTAGAGGACACCGGACCGGGGATCGCGACGGAAGAAATGGGGCTGCTGTTCGAAGTCTTCGAACAAACTTCAACAGGCCGTCACAGCGGACGGGGCACGGGCCTGGGGCTGGCCATCAGCCGCCGGCTTGCATGGATAATGGGCGGGGATCTGATTGCCACCAGTGAAATCGGCAAGGGCAGCCGCTTCCGTCTTGAAATCCCTGCCCAGAAAGGGATCGCGCTCATGGCCACGGAAAAGACCGATCCTCGCCGGCGCTTTCGGCTTGAAGCCGGCCATTTCCCTTGCAGGGTGCTGGTCGTCGATGATATAGAAGACAGCCGTGCTTTTCTTGTCCTAATGCTGGAAAATGCAGGTTTCGAGGTGCGGGGGGCCGCCGACGGCTGGGAAGCTGTGGCGGAATTTTCAAGGTGGCGACCCCAGCTTGTCTTGATGGATAAACGCATGCCCAACATGAACGGGGATGAAGCCATCGAAAGAATTCGCCACAGTGCGGGAGGTGACGAGGTGAAGATCATCACGATGAGCGCCGATGCAACCGACAGTGTCCTTAAAAGCACCCTGGCCGCCGGTGCCGACGCTTTCATGATGAAGCCTTTCAAAATCGAAGAGATGTTCGAGAATATCCGCGTTCTGACCGGGGTGCGCTATCACAGTGAAAAAGCGGCCGCCCCGGATGAATCGCCCATACCGCCGCCAGCCCTGACATGGGAGATGGTGGAAAGCATTCCCGATCAGCTCAGAAAACAGCTCCACAATGCCGCCGTCGGTTGCCGCCAGGGCAGGCTGTTCACGCTGCTGGAAGAGATTACCTGCATCGATCCGGTATTGAGCGAGAAGCTTCGAAATATCATTGAGAGATTGGATTATGAAGCCTTGATCGAATTGTTCGATCAAGGCAGCCGTTCCGATGCGGTAATCAGCATCTTGCCTTTACGGCCCGGAGAAGATGGATCGGCGCCGAGCTGATTTCGCGCTGTTTCCGACATCCCCAGAATATAGGACCAGCATTCCGCCCACCATTCCCAGTCCTGCCAGGTATCGGGCTGATAAACGGGCTGACCGGTTGTTCCGGCGGGTCTGGTGAAATTCGGTGACTTCATCCAGCCATCAGACGCCGTTTAACCCAAAGCGAAGCCGCGGATTAAACGGTCGGCTGGATGGCCTTGTTAGGCCAATTTTCTTCAACCGTAAACGACCGTCCCATTGGCTTAAATTAATTCTTTTTCCATTATTTCCTCTTTGATAGCAATGGTGGATAACGACAGCATCACTGGCTGGCGGAACGCCGGTCCGAGTGGATGTGCATTTGTTAGGCCCCATTTTCTTAAGCGGAACGAGAATTTTCAATAATTGAAGCTGATGGTACAGGTTCGCCAAGTCCTGCGCTACCATCTTTACGCCTATCGGACAGAACAAACATATTGCGACTGGATCGTCCGGTTCATCAAGTTTCATGGCAGTCAAACCCACCCTGCCCAGATGGGAAAAGAACAAATCGATGCTTTTTTAAAGGGCCAGGGCTCAGCCTCAACACAAAGGCAGGTGAATGCCATCATTTTTTTGTACCGCCACGTACTGGACCATCAGATTGAAGATCGCCTCGAACCCGTCAAGGCAAAAAGGGATGCGCGCCCGCCAACGGTGATGACGCAATCTGAAGTTCAGCGAGTCATGGAGCAAATGGTGGGCACGCACCTGCTCATGGCCAAAATGCTTTACGGATGCGGTTTGCGGCTCATGAAATGCGTTCGCCTGAGGG
>CAJBLH010000274.1 GCA_903953895.1 uncultured Desulfobacteraceae bacterium
AACAGGGAATACAAAGTAAACCTAAATGATAGGAACCATATTATGCCTACTCGACAAACCGTGATATTTTACATATCCTAAGATATGCAGACTGGTTATATGATGGATAGCTTAACGATCATTAACCCATTCAAAATCCCGAGTATTTTGTTTTGAGGGGTGGTGCGGATGGATGTTGTTCCTATTGCAGATGCCGCAAACGCCGCATGACAGATGCCCTGTATCGCGGAATTAAGGATCGTTCCCATGCTTAAATCTCTGAAGCTTACAAATGTCGGCCCCATTTCGAACATGGAGATGGCGTTCGGAAACCGTTTGAATTTTGTTACCGGTGACGGCTTAGGAAAGAGCTTCTTGCTCGATATTGCCTGGTGGTCTCTTACACGTAAATGGCCCGCGGAGGTGAATTCTCGCCTTTCGACAGGATTGATGGCAAGACCCCATGAAAGTGGTAAGGCATCTATCGAAATCACCTTAACCGTAAAATCAAAATCGGTCACCTATGTCAGCAATTTCGATCGAAAATCTCAGGCATAGACAGGCAAACCGGGTCGCCCGTTAAATCCAGGGCTGGTTTTATATGCTCAGGTCAATGGCGTTTTTTCGGTTTGGGACCCCGCTCGGAATTACTGGCGGAAAAATGGAAACGTCGATGTACAGTACCGCCCTCCTGCCTATGTTTTCAGCTTCCGTGATGTTTGGGATGGGTTACGAGACGAAGATCGGGGCTTGCTTTGTAATGGGCTGATTTCAGATTGGGCAGGATGGCAAAAGGAAAATGGACAGGTTTTCAAAAGTCTTTGCGCGTTGCTGGAAACACTGTCTCCATCTCATGAAGAAAAGATCATCCCAGGAGAGTTGACGCGTATCGGCCTGGATGACCCGAGAGATGTTCCCACGATTAAAATGGCTTATGGCCATTCGGTTCCGGTGTTGCGTGCATCGGCTGGCATCCGGCGGATCATCGCCCTGGCCTACTTACTGCTCTGGTGCTGGGAAGAACACCTCAATGCAAGCAAACTTCTCGATCAGGAATCAACATCGCAAGTTGTGTTCCTGATCGATGAGATCGAAGCACATTTTCACTCGAAATGGCAACGACGAATTATTGGCGCCCTATTGGGAGCAATGAACGTCCTGATGCCGGAGGCGGAAGTCCAGATCGTCACTGCAACGCATTCTCCGCTGGTGATGGCTTCGGTGGAGCCTTGCTTCGATACCGGCAAGGATGCCTGGTTCGATCTGGATTTTATGGCCGATGAGAAAAACAACCCGCGCGTCGAGCTCGTTAAACGGCCGTTTGTTCGCCGAGGCGATTTCTGTTAACAGAACCTGCGATGGATGCAAATGATATCATTGAAGAACTTTTGAAATCGCCTTTGAAAATAAATGATTTCATACCATACAAACTTATTGTTCGCCCAATCTGCGATGCAGTTTCGGGAATTTCGACAGAGAGGAACTGGATGAACGATAACATACTTAAAACATAATGAATATAGTTCGGGACATTTGTTCTGATTACCAGTAT
>CAJBLH010000275.1 GCA_903953895.1 uncultured Desulfobacteraceae bacterium
ATAAGACGTGCTCAGATATATAGCCGTGAAGTGATGGTCGATGAAGAAAAGGGACCCTTCAGCAAGGTGTTCCTCATCGACTCAGCTACCGTATATACTCTTCTGGAATAAATCCGCTTCCGGGCAGCAATTTTGATAGTTTTTCAACAATCCGCCGCTCGGATTCCTTGTCAACCCAGGTCACATAATTATGAAGTCCCTTGTATTCAATATCGGTATTTCTTAATTTAGAAACCTCCAGCTTCAAAAATTCACCCACTTCGAGCGCCAGGTCACAAACATCAATAGTCAGTTTTTCAAGATTCATACAGCTGTTTTATCTTTTTACAAAGTAACATCTAAAATTTGAAGTTTTGAAATTATCGTCTCTGAATTGCAACCATTGTCGCAACCGGAATTGAAATTTCACGCAGTATCCATGTAATTAAAAAAGGGTCTTGGCTTGAGTTAGTGGTCAATCGCTTGCCACACTATCTTTACAAGATAAACATCAAAACCAAAACCCATGGAAACAACAAATTTAAGACAAAAAGTGAACTTTACCGACAAAAATATCTTTGTTGGAGTGGATGTACACCAAAAAAGTTGGCATATATCCATCATTTTGGACAGCACATACGTTCGATCTTTTACGCAACCACCCTCGGTTGATGCGATAGTTAACCTACTTCGGCGAGATTATCCGGGAGGCAATTATTTGTGTGGTTATGAGAGTGGATACAGTGGCTTCTGGATACATCGTAAACTTAGTCAAATGGGTGTGCCTTGTAAAGTTTTACATGCTGCCGATATACCGCAATCCATCAAGCAAAAACTAACCAAAAGGGATAGTGTTGACTCGAAAAAGATAGCCGAAGCATTATCTTCAGTGAAAACAAAACCAATCTATGTACCTGATGAAATAAGTGAGCGGGACCGGAGCTTGGTACGTTATCGGGAAAGGCTGTTGAAAGACCTTACCAGAAGCAAGAATCGTATTCGAAGTTTATTGTACCAGTTTGGCATAGAACTACCGGATCGATTTTCTTCGGGTTGGAGCAACCTGTTTATTGTCTGGTTACAAGAAACCGACCAGGTTATAGGATCTGCCAGGCTAACCCTTGACCATATGATTGAGCAAATGATCTTACTGCGCAGTTCATTATTAAAAGTGAATCGAAGCATTAGGAACCTGAAAGAAAGTCCTACATATAAACAAAAAACTGAGTGGCTTTTAAGTATTCCAGGTATTGGACCACTCAGCGCAATAACCATCTTAACTGAATTGATCGACATTCATCGATTTCCATCCTTCCGGGACCTGAACTCCTTTGTGGGATTATACCCAATGGAGCATTCCACTGGTCAGGATGAACATAAGGGGTCTATTATGATCAGACACAATAAACATTTACGGAAACTTCTTGTAGAAGACGCCTGGGTGGCAATTCGCCATGATCCGGCATTAACGCTGGCGTTTACTCAATGGACTAAGAGAATGACCTCCAAACGGGCGATTGTCAAGATTGCAAGAAAATTGCTCAGCAGGATCAGATATGTATTGATAAATGAAACTCAGTATATCAATGGAATAGAAAAATAATTGAACATGTTTGTTTATATAGAC
>CAJBLH010000276.1 GCA_903953895.1 uncultured Desulfobacteraceae bacterium
TCCAATTTATTATATCAGTATCAAAATGAGTTATTGGCAAATCAATTCTTTTGAACTAATATTTCCTTGTAATTCAAATAGGATTCCTTGATTTATCGCATCAATTCAGTCTTTATTTTGACTTTCGCCTACCATTTCGAGGATGCAAATTATGTCAGAGATATATAAATCCAGTATGAAATCAATTCTGTTGTGTTGGTCTTTGGTTCTCATTTTATCGCTTTTGTTATCTGGCTGCTCCCTGCATACGCATGCTGACAAATTTAACGGAGTTGCAGGCATTCGTGGCGAACCGGTTGAATACCAACAGACAAATACCTGGGCGCTTCATGCACTCTGGATATTCCCGTTGGCAGGAGACGCAAGTATCGAGAATGCTGTGAACGAGTTCAGCTCAGAAGCAAGTAAACGAGGTGCAACCAGCATCAACATCGAAGAAACATCCAGTTTCACATATTGGTTTATCCTCCCGCCGTTCTCCTTTTTCGTTCATCCCGTCAATGCAACGGTTAGTGGCAACGTCGAGGGTACTACCGGAAAGAACAAGAAATGAACTGAATAGACAGAAAACCCGTGGAGATGTCTCTTTGATTTTCTCCTAACGATTAACCAGTTCTGTGATTTCCCAACTGCACCCATTGTTATACTCCGGTAAAGAATTGATATTATACTTTAAATAATCAATTTGATTCATTTCCCAATATTTTTTCGGACATCAACAGGAAGACCGCATTGAAAAATGGTAAAAATTATCCGGCAGATTGGAAAGATAAGGAAATCAAAGGCGAGCTAAAGACTATTGCTGATCGTATTAATGAATACAAGGCAGGGGAACCGGACTATCCAACAGAAAACCTCATCCATGAGACCTTTAAATATAATTTGGGCCATACTGAGCTTCAAAACAGAAAAAACAACAGGACATCATTTCTGGTTGCTCTCATAGCAATAGTGACATTTGCTGTTGCAACGGAAACAGCTTGGCTTGGCTATGTGATATACAAAACTGGAGAGAATGCTGAAAAAACACAAAAAGCCAATGTTGATATCCTGATGTTAATCGAAAAACGAATTGAAGATATAACCGGAGTTATAACCGATATCAGGGGTTCACTTTTAGAAGACGATACCGACCCCGATACAATGAATCCGGAACAGACGAGCCCTTTGCTTAACGAGACGTGATATCTTTACAAATGCTCTAAGTAATTTATCCAAGGGAAATTCCCATGATTAACGTTTTATTTATGTGGATATTGCGATTCAGAAGGTTCTGTTTAAGTTCTTTAAGGATTGCGTTGTTAGTTTCTTGGCCGGTTCTGTCTTGGGGAATGGTGGACGTGGCGATCTACGATGATTCTGCTTATACTTATGGCGGAACCTGGACAGCCGGTATAGACGCGATCAAGACCATGCTGGAAAGCTATGGATATTCATATGTGACTGTAACTCCGGATAATGTCAATCTGAGCAATCTGACTTCCATTGCTCGGGTGATCATTTTTGGCGGGGGCTGGACCGGTGGGTACATCACATATCTGAATTCCTATGGCTATGAAAACATAAGTCAATTTATCAGCCAGGGTGGCGGCTATATTGGAATTTGTGCTGGTGCTTACTTGGCCTGTGATAAGATATTTTGGAAACCAGATACCGTCACATTGGGTCAATGGTACAACTACCCCCTCAATCTCTTTGCTGGTACCGGTGTCGGTGTGGTGTCGGACATCATGGACTGGACAGAACCTTCTGGTTGCTCAGATCCAATCAAAGAGGGAGCCGCGATGACCACCGTTCTGATTGATAATCAGTTTTTTGTTACATCTACGGAAATGTTGTCGATTCTCTATTATGGAGGCCCGATTCTAACTCCTTATGCCAACAGCCAGAATTCGGTTCAAGTTTTAGGCAAGTATATTGTTCCCGGAAGTCCAGCAGATGGTTCAACTGCAATGGTAATGGCATCTTATGGGAAAGGGAATATGTTTCTCACTGGTCCACATCCGGAAATCAGTTTTGACAATTCGACCTGTCGCCTTTATCCCAATACTGAGGGTTGGGATTTACTGCATCAAGTACTGCAACACCTGATCCAAAGGACAATTGCTGATATCAAAGTAAATGGTCAGGATGGCCCTGTTACGGTATCTTCACGAACTCCTGTTTCAATAACGGCAAGCCTTGCGCCTGGATCTGAAATTGAAAACAATGCTGACTGGTGGATTGTCGAAATAGCTCCTTTGGGAGTTTACTCATTGACTTCTTCAGGGTGGTCTCCGGGAATTGATCTGCTTTTTCAATATCCTTTATTTGCCTTGCCTTCTGTGGAAATTTATAATGGACTGTTAACTGTTGGCGATTACACTTTCTATTTCGGCGTAGATATGACTCCTGATGGTATTTTGAATTCACCACTTTATTACGATTTTGTTCAGGTTCATGTAACCGATTAGAGATGAAAGTATTCATGACAACCGAAAATTGACCAGTCAGTTATTACGTTGAAAGGGAAATGTTATGAAGAAGACGAACAATAAGGAACCAAAAAAAATAATGGCGTACTGCCACTTTTGTGGCTCAACTGTCGGTCAAACCAGTGAGAGAACCGGCGAAGAAGTTCACGCTATCTATGACTGCCGAAAGTGTAGGGTCAATTACTGCGACCAGTGCAGCTACTTCAGTGAAAAAGAACAGATTCAACGATGCCTACGATGCGAAAGCAGAATAGAAAAAGTGGCATAATCACCAGCATAACATATTTTTTCTGCGAAATCGGTGAGATAGAAAATCTACTATGATCCCAAAGACTCGAAAAAGAAGATCTATTATCACAGTAAACAACAGCAGGCATTGGGATTATTTGTGTGTTTAACCGTATGAGATTAAGGGGATTTGCGAAAATATGCTATGATCTTCTTTATGAGATATTCCAAAGTCTTCCGGAATCGACCAATTGATCTGGCGAATGAAAATTTCTCGTGCAGATCAGGATATAAATAGCTTCCAGCCAAGACAATTGAGGTTTCGGTAGCTGTCTTATCTGTAAAAAATCTCCCTGCCAATTCCCATTCTGAATCAACCATTTTCCATATTGACCAGATATTCCCTTTTATACCATTCATGGTAGCGGGATGAGAGACATATCTAATACTTTTATCAATAAATTCAGCACTCATTATTTTAGGGGCTTTCTTGTGCTTCTTCATGCCGCCGACTGCTCCAGGTAGAGATATTTATGAAACACATTGAACGCATTTTCATCTGCTTTATCAATAAGGAA
>CAJBLH010000277.1 GCA_903953895.1 uncultured Desulfobacteraceae bacterium
AACATTCTGCACGGAAGGCCCGGTGGATCCGGCACGCAATTATTTCGTCAGCCGAAAATCGCTGTTGAAGCAGGGGCTGGCGAAAGTCGATGACTGGCGGTATTTCACGCTGTTTGCCCCGCGGCAGAGCGGAAAGAGTACGTATTTTCAATTTCTTGTGGAATATATCCGGCAAGAGAATCGTTCCTATCTGCCCATTTGGCTTTCGTTTGAAGCCTATTCCGATTTTGACATGGCGGATTTCATCAGCCGCCTGAGCCTTGATCTGATATTGGAACTGGAAAGATCGGAACCGGAACGGACAGTCAGCAGCCCATTTTTCAAGAAACTAATCGATTTGTCAGACTGGTTCAGAACATTGACTGCAGAAACCGGAAAGGAAATTGTGCTGATTATCGATGAGATGGAAGGGCTGAACGATCTGACGACCTGAACAAGTTTTTGCATCTCATCCGATTTATCTACCACAAGAGACGCCAGATCGGCCTTCGCAGCGTGATTCTGGTGGGAGTGTCCAACATCACCGGCATCCTGCAGAATACGGCCAGCCCGTTCAACATCGCCGACCAGATAGACATTCCCTATTTTACCTTCGAAGAGACGGCAGACCTGCTGGCGCAGCACACGCGGGAGACCGGCCAGGTATTTTCGCCGGAAGTGATTCAGGGAATACACGACAACACGGCGGGCCAGCCGGGTCTGGTGAACGCCCTGGCCAGGGATTTGGTGGAGAAGCGCTGTCCGGACATGGCGGAGATCGGCCTGGAGCCGTTTTATCAGACGCTGGATGCCTTCATGCGGGTGTATGTGAATAAGAACATCTCCAATGTGGTGAACAAGGCCCGGCAGTATCCGGAAATCATGATGCAGGTTCTGTTCGATGGCCCGATCAATTTCACCGCATATAACGAGCAGTTGTCCTTTCTCCGGGTCAATGGTGTGATCGTGGATGAGGCAGGGCAATGCGCCATTGCGGCGCCCATATACAAAAAATGTTTGTATCAGGCGTTCAAGCCGCTGATGAACGGAAACGGCGAGATGCGCCACTTCAAGAATCCGTTTGTGGATGAAGCCGTGTTTCTGGATGATTCCGGATATCTGGATATGCGCCGCCTGTTGGACAGATATGCATTGTACATTTCCGAACGGGGCAATGTGGTTTTTGCGGGAGAGAAATACCGGGAAGGAATATACCATTACAATCTGGATGCATTTTTGGCCTCATACGCGGGTGTTTTTGGGGGGAGCGTTTTCCCAGAACTACCTGAAGTTATTGTGTATCAAGTTCATCTCTGTCGAAATTCCCGAAACTGCATCGTAGATTGGGCGAACAATAAGCACTATGTGGAACCTGATCATCAATTCCCCCCTTGAGGGGGGCAGGGGGGTGTGAAATAGGAAATAAGTAGCTTCTGGGCGAGCAAAACACCCCCCTACCCCCCTCAAGGGGGGAATTTTAGGTTAGCGATTATGCCCTCAAAGGGGGAATCCTATAAAAATATTTTTTCAATCATAAAATAAATCTCCCGAAACCATAACCGAGGTCAAGTGTGTATAATTGTCAGCCGCTGGGGGGAGGGGTAATTGCGTAAATTTTCCAATTGAATCAATGGTGTGATCGTTGAACGGCAGAAGGATCATAAATCATCGGAATGGAAATATCTGGTTCGGGGTGTTACATTCAATGGACGGGGTATCTGTGTGGTAGCCAAAATTGGTACGACCGGAAAGCTGGTGATCATCACCGTGTATGCTCTTTCCTGAGCAGAGGAGGAATATTGTTATGATGTGTGATATTTGCGGAAAAGACCAGGGCACAATAAAGCTGGTTACGCGGAGTTTCGGAAAGAAAAAGAATCTGCTAATCATAGAGGATATTCCCGTCGTGTCGTGTACCGCTTGCGGTGAAAGCTATATGACTGCGGAAACTCTTAATGAAATTGAGCGGATAAAAATGCATCGGCATAGTTTTGCAATAAAACGGCAGGTTGAGGTAACCGTTTTTGCCTGATGCGAAAGGATGAATTGAACATCGCAATGGGGGCATGATCATTGTCAACTCCCAAACTTCTCCTGATAGAACCGCCGTTTCGCTCGGCGGTTTCATCCTATCAGCCGATGGTCGTGGGGATATCGGCCAAATCTGCCAATTTCGCGTCTGCGGTTCAGGTGGCGCGTATCGTCAAGGAAGTCTCCCCTCACATTCGGGTGGTGATGGGTGGCCCTCATCATCCGTCTTAGCAAGGCTATCAAAATGAAAGAGATGAAGATGTTGAACAGATCGCCGGTTATGTGGAGGGCTTGAAGGGGGAATATCCCGAAGCAAAAATTTTGCAGCACGTCATTTACTGCTTCGGGAATCAGGGATACCGGGTGTTCGATCTGTAAACTTTCAGAAAATTCATTATTGAAAAAACCAAAGACAGCCGCGTCTGTAACAAGTCATCCATCACGTGGCGGGAGGAACCGCATCCATGAAAACATTCTGCACGGAAGGCCCGGTGGATCCGGCACGCAATTATTTCGTCAGCCGAAAATCGCTGTTGAAGCAGGGGCTGGCGAAAGTCGATGACTGGCGGTATTTCACGCTGTTTGCCCCGCAGCAGAGCGGAAAGAGTACATATTTTAAATTGCTGTGTTCCGAAATTCTCTGCGAAAAACCGGAGTGGCTGCCGGTCTGGATTTCTTTTGAACATTATCACAAGCCCAGTAAGAACATCTCCAATGTGGTGAACAAGGCCCGGCAGTATCCGGAAATCATGATGCAGGTTCTGTTCGATGGTCCGATCAATTTCACCGCATATAACGAGCAGTTGTCCTTTCTCCGGGTCAATGGGGTGATCGTGGATGAGGCAGGGCAATGCGCCATTGCGGTGCCCATATACAAAAAATGTTTGTATCAGGCGTTCAAGCCGCTGATGAACGGAAACGGCGAGATGCGCCACTTCAAGAATCTTATGAGCTTGCGGAATCTGGAGCAGGGCAAGCGCCAGGTGGCGGCGTATGTTCGGCGCACGGGCCAGGAAGAGGGCTATCTGGTGGTGTTTTCCGATGTGCATCCGGAAGGCAGCCGGGGTGAGGAGCTGGTGGATGGGGTTCGGTTGCACTCTTCAAATTTTTCGCCAGAATATCTTTACTACGCAGTTTCTGAAATCGGATCAAAGATTAAGTCACTTGCAGGCGAACAAGCAGTGAAATTATGCACAACGTTCAACCAATGGCTATGAACCCATGCGCTGTCTTCTCCGTTCCGGAGCGGATACTCTTCCAGTGGCATGTCACGGATCATTGTAACCTGCACTGCAGCCACTGCTACCAGGATGATACGCGCCCTTCAGACCTGAGCTGGAATGAACTTCTCACCATTCTGGAACAGATGCTTTCTTTTATTGGATTGTGCCGGGATCGAAACAACGGCCGTCCTTTCCGTGCGCATGTGACGGTAACAGGGGGGGAGCCTTTTGTGCGGAGCGACTTCATTCCGTTGCTGGAAAGGCTGTTCGTAGAACGGCAATATTTTTCATTGGCAATTCTTACCAACGGAACGCTGCTGACGCCTGCGGTTGTCCGTTCACTGAACAAAGTGAAGCCGGGTTTTGTGCAGGTGAGCATTGACGGCGCTCGCGATACGCATGAACGTATCCGCGGCGCAGGCAGTTATGACCGGGCTGTCGAAGGGCTGAAATGTCTGGTAAACGCCGGGATTCCAGCTTATATATCCTTTACGGCCCACCGCGGAAATTATCGCGATTTTCCTGCTGTCGCCCGTCTGGGACGGCGGATTGGCGTGACGCGGATCTGGGCGGACCGGATGGTGCCCTGCGGACGCGGCGGTGAAACTGCAGAAAATGTTCTGACGCCGGTGGAAACCCGTGAATTTTTCGAATTGATGTTACAGGAGCAAAAATATGGATGGTTGAGACGTTCTCGGGTTATGCTCCACCGCTCCCTGCAGTTTACGGTAACCGGCGATCCCCCTTATCGGTGCAGTGCCGGCGATACACTGGTCACCATCCTTGCCAACGGCGATGTCTGTCCCTGTCGCAGGATGCCGCTTGTGGTCGGCAATATCTTCCGGGAATCCCTGATTCGCCTTTACGGATACAGTGAATTGTTCACCAGCCTGCGTGACCGGCAGCGGATGCGCAAAGGGTGTGAAATGTGTTTTTATGCCCGCACCTGTGCCGGGGGTTCCCGATGCATGGCATGGGCTGTGACCGGGGACCCTCATCGGGCCGATCCCGGCTGCTGGCTGGCGACTACAGGCTGAAAGGTTTTTTCCCAACCCAAGCGTTTCTGTTATGAATTGAAAAAGGAGAATGAATGGACCCGGAAAAGCAAGTACCGCACGAAATTTTTCAAACGATCAATTTGTTTCTGGATGAGGTGAAGCAATCCTTTGGAGACGGTCTCGTTGCCGCGGTGCTGTTTGGATCGGCGGCCGAGGGGCGGCTGCGAATCACCTCCGATGTGAATCTGCTGCTTGTTCTCAGGCTCTTTGACCGGGAACGGGTGGATAAGATCAGAGAAGCGTTCCGGGAGGCTCATGCCGCCATGAGGCTTGATGTGATGTTCCTTCTGAGTTCGGAAATTGAACCGGCCATGGATGCTTTTGCCGTCAAATTTGCGGATATCCTGGCCCGGCGGCGGATTCTTTTTGGCTCGGATCCATTCGCCCATCTTGTCATACAGCCGGAATCGATTCGTCAGCGGACCCGGCAGGTGCTGTTGAACCTGATTCTCCGCTTGCGTGAGCGTTATACCCTCATCAGTCTGCGTGAAGAACAACTGGCTCAGATCGCTGCCGATACGGCGGGCCCGATACGGGCCTGCGCCGCATCGATCCTGTTTCTCGAAGGCAAACCTGCGGCATCACCCCGGGAAGCCCTTGCCGAGATCGTGTCTCAATCGGGCGATCTGCAGTGGTGCGAAGCCTTACGCTTCATCGATATTGCCCGAAGAAAGGGAACGCTTCCTCCCGGAACCGCCGGCACGCTCATTTTTTCGCTGTTGGAACTTGCCGAGTCTCTGTATCGCCGGTTAGACGGGCTTTCCATCGGCAGGAAGGAGGATATCGGTGGATAGCATCCTCTACATGCGAGGTCCCGCTTTTCTGGCTTTTTACTTCGGCCTGGGCATCACGGTAAACCTGATGCTGCGTTTTTTCATCTCCTGGCGGGAGAAAAAGTCCACCCACATCCAGCAAAGTCCGGTGGACCCATACAAAATCGCCTGTCTTCGGGTAAGTCATCTGGAAACCATGCGAATCGTTCTTTTTTCACTGATAGACAGAGGTCTTCTCAAGGCATCCGGAGATCGGGTGGCTGCCGAAACAACCGCTCAGGAGATGGTCCGCAGGCCTCTGGAAAAGACGGTAGCCGCTTTTTTCGGCCACCCTCGCCCGGTAAAGGAAATGTTCAAGGATTCCGGCGCCGTCAATGTGGCGAAGGATTATCGTCAGGCGCTCGTCGATGAAGGATTGCTGGCCGGCTTGAAAGTATATCTCACCCGGATGCCCCTGGTTCTGGCAGCACTCGTTCTGCTTCTCTGGATATCCATCGCCAAGATCATCAGCGCCGTTTCTCGGGGACATTACAACGTGATGTTCCTGATCGTACTCACCCTTGTTTTTGCCTTCTGGACAGTCGCCATCTGGAAAAAGAACCGGACCGGCGCCGGCGATCATGTATTGCGGGAAGCCCAACGGAAGTTTCAGACCCTGAAGCGTCGGGCCAAAAGTGTTCGTCCCGGTGGAACCACCACTGACGCATCTTTTCTGGCTGCCGTTTATGGGCTGTCTGTGCTTCCGACGACATATTTTCCGTACATCACAACGGTCTTTCCCAGGGCGGAATCTTCTTCTGGCGCCGATTCCGGCGGATGCGGCGGCGGGGGGTGCGGATCGAGTGGATGTGGTGGGGGCGGATGCGGCGGGGGGTGCGGCGGATGCGGCAGTTGAATCATCACTGCAAATCAACAAAGGATCATGGTAGAGGGAGCGCATGACAACTGAATTTTCCGATGATCAATATGAACACGCCTATCCGGACGGCTTCGAGAACCACTGGTGGAACCTGGCGCGAAACAGAATTCTGACCAGCGCCGTCAGACAATTCGCCGGCGCCGGCGCCGTTGTACTCGATGTCGGATGCGGTCGGGGCTTTGTCGTCCACTATTTACGGGATCACGGCATCGATTGCACCGGTGTTGAACCGGCAGCGGCGCGCCCGTTGGATGCAGTCCGCGATCATGTTCGCGTGGGAATGGATGCCTGGGATATCCCGTACGCGGAGAAAATGCGCTGCAACACGATCCTCCTGCTCGATGTTATCGAGCATATTCCGGAGCCTGTCGTTTTTTTAAAGCGTTTGATCGATGGTTTTCCCAATCTGGTACATCTGATTGTCACCGTTCCCGCATGTCAGGAATTGTGGTCCAATTATGACGAGTGCTACGGGCATTGCAGACGATACAGTCTCGATATGCTCAAAAGCACTGCCATGGCGCAGGGTGCGGACTGCATATGGGCCGGTTACTTTTTTCATCTGACCTATCCCGTCTGCTGGGCGGCTGCGCATCTGGCGAAGAAACGGGAGACGACACTGCATGCCCCGCAGGGAATCGGTAAACGGCTTCACCGGCTGATTGCCGGACTCATGACTCTCGACTATTGCATGCTGCCCGCCCGTATGCCGGGAATGAGCGCGCTGGCCTGTTTTTCCATCCGCCGATCCAATTGAAGAGAAGAGGTGGGGTCCCCTGAGCATCAGCGATTATCATGACTATTCAGCGCCGCCGGAACGGCTGCCATGATCGAACAGTTCGATTGCAGATTGACCAGCACCTGGCGCAGTTTCAGTTCATCGGTGATCAGGTACCGTGGCGACTGGTCGAGCCCATCGGCAGGAGTACCCATATAAATTTTGATACCGTTGGGGTAATCGATTTTCCATTGTATATTCGATGATAACTTGATATAGGCCTTCAGGTATCGGTCTTGAGCAGTCGGTCGAGGGGGCTTGGAACAGCGGATATGTCTTTTTCCATGACATGCGTGTATATCTCGGTGGTTTTGACATCGGCATGGCCCATCAACTCCTGAACCACATGAATCCGCAGTTCTGTTTGAATCGATTGTGGGAAAAATAGTCGTGCGGTCTTTGCCCTCCCTTCGCGTTCCGCACATAAAGAATATAGCGATCCATATCCAGGTCTTGCACCCTCAGGCGAACGCATTTCATGAGCCGCAAACCGCATCCGTAAAGCATTTTGGCCATGAGCAGGTGCGTGCCCACCATTTGCTCCATGACTCGCTGAACTTCAGATTGCGTCATCACCGTTGGCGGGCGCGCATCCC
>CAJBLH010000278.1 GCA_903953895.1 uncultured Desulfobacteraceae bacterium
AGTAAGTGGTTCGGCAGGCTCAATATCCACTTCGGTTTCCTTGTTGGCAACAGGGTCAGTGATTAATTCTTCTATGTCTAAAAAAAACCTGCCAGATACAGCAATTGGTTGAGGAGGATCCTTCTGCATACATCTGCTGTTATGCCTCCGCCCATCGTAACTGCACTTGCAAGTTGCGGCCATGCCGAAATTGTTTGCCCCACTTCAATACTCGATGCTTTGAGCCTGGGAGACATGGTATCAATACCGACAATCGGCAAAATGAATGGCAGTTTTTCCTCGTTAGTCACCAGGTTTTTCGTCTTTGAGAGGTCCAGGTGGTTTACATTCCCATGAAGTATAGGGTATTCGCTATCGAGGTCGTACCTTTCTATATCCACCGTTCCCCTGTCGCTTGCTTCCATAATTACCGGTATGCCATGCTTCCGCGCCGCAATACGGCATTTTATCTTTATATCTACACTATCACACTCATCAATCAGCATATCCAGCTTACCGTTCTCAAGCAAAAACTGTTCGAGATTACGCTCATTTATTCCCTCATGGAAACAGGTAACTTTAAGGTAAGGGTCAATCTCTGCTATTTCCCTTGCCACCAGTATTGTCTTCTTGATACCCATATTGTGAATGCCACTTCGTAACCTGTTAAGATTTGTGATCTCCAATTCGTCGAAATCCGCTATCCGTAACTCGCCAAACGTTCTTTCAGTAGCCAAAGTGAGCGATACGGACTGCCCTACTGACAGGCCAATCACACCAATCTTTTTTGCAGATAGTATTTCCTGTTCAATTGCTGTGATCTTGTACTTGTTACGGTTTGTTCTTAGTGCTGCAAATTCATTTTCAGAAAGTATATGTACCAACCTGTTGCTCCATGGATAATATACCCAGGTACCATATTCAAATTCAGGAATGCCGGCCAGGTATTTCTCAATCTCCACTTCGAGGCTAGCCGGAGCGAATGATTCGGAAGGATTTGCGGTTTTAATAAGTTCCTTCAACTGCCCGTGTATCGTGTCGAAAACGTTCAGCCCCGGTAGCTGCAGAATACTATATAGAGAATCACAATCTTCTGAAAAGAGCAGATCTAAGAATACAGGAGTATATCGTTCATTGAATTCCTGAGTATGTGTTATGCATTCTGCCAGCTTTTTATTCATGATTGTCATATCCTGTTGCAATTTTAATTGTTCAATTTTAAAGGTGTTTTACCGTTCTGCGAAAGACAAGCCCATTAGTATCCTCAATAAGGATTTGCATATTTTGGTGATGAAATAAAGGTAGAGTCAGTAAAGGTTTTCAGGAATGCAATAAGCTGTTTTTTTTCGATAGCATTTAGCTGAAGTCCATTATTCTTGGCCGGCAACGACATCACAGGGTCAAGATTATTTACTTTGTGCATTCCATGATCATAGAAGTCAATTACTTCTTCCAGAGAAGAAAACCTGCCGTCATGCATGAAGCGGTTTCTTAATGCCACATTACGGAGATTTGGCGTCCTGAACT
>CAJBLH010000279.1 GCA_903953895.1 uncultured Desulfobacteraceae bacterium
ACAAGTCCGGTTCTGTGAGGGGTATTGAAGTTCCTCACATGGTTTGAATGATGTGACACTCCGCAGACCGAAAGGGCGGAGAAACAGGGAATACAAAGTAAACCTAAATGATAGGAACCATATTATGCCTACTCGACGAAAATTATGGATGTACATTATTTTGGCGGTTTTGATTTCAACTGGATGGACAGTTAGTTCACAAGCTATAGTTTTAGAACCTGTGACAAGTTTTGACAGCACTTGGGTGAAATGGACCGATGGAACGGGTACTGGAACATTAACAATTGATGGAAATAAGATCAACTTCAACGTTCAAGGCTCTGAAACAGGCTATATCGATGAAGAATTCATAAAAACCAATTCATCTGGGATTGTAGGAATGATGGCAACTATTCGAGTTGATCAAGCATCGAACAGTTCAGGCGGTAGCTGTATGATCAGTCTTTACCAATGGATTGGGCAGATAAATAATAAAAAAATTCAACTGATAATTTCACTCAACCAGGAAGATAATAAAAAGTATATAAGATACCGTGTTAGATCCGTTGATTTATCTACCAATGAAAGCAAAGTGTTAACATGGGGAACGTTTGGGGATAGGGATGGAGGCTGGGTAATTGGTGAGAGTAAAACAGTTGCTTTTGCAAGGGTTGGATCTGAATTCTGGTTTTATGTCGCAGGAGAGCCTGGATTTGTAAAAATTCAGGCTTTCGATGAAATCACACCGTATACAGGATCAGGTTCTTCTCCGACTGTGTCTGCTTGGGCTGATCAAGGGGTAGGAAATTCCATTTCTGGCAGCGTTTCAGACATTTATCTGATCTATCAATAATATCTGGCTCTTGGGGTTGGTTCATTCGTACCAATACGTTAATTTTTTTCAAGAAAGGCACCCGAAATGAAAAAAGGAATAATCGTACTGTTCATTATATCGATGTTTTTGCCAAGTCTTGCAGATGCGACCTATCACCTCAATTGGTTTATCGTTCAAAATCGATTATTTGAGGATGGTACTCATAAGAATCGCTTGTCGTTCCAATGTGTGAACTCAAATGATGCATATCCATCAACCGATGTTATGGATTCGGTAGTATTGACTGATCCCGAAGGTCACAATGTGGTTGTAAATGTCATTTTTGAGAGTTATTTGCAGGGTGATGCTTCTTATAATGCCAGTACTAGTCAGTGGGTATACCCCTCTTCTCCCTATCAATATGGCGGCTATTACGCGAATTTCTCGGATCAAGTGGTTACTGGCAAGTACCACTTGAAATTTATCGATAAGGATGGCGAAATCTCTGAAATGGATTATGTCGTTAATAAAATTGTTGACCTGCCGATTATCCCGACCAGTTCCTATAATTTATATTTTGACCAATCTGGGAATCTTATCTGGAGATGGCAGGTACCGGATTATATCGATCCAAGCCTTCAAACAAACGCTAGGGCATCAATCAGTGTCTATGATGAACAGCGGAAAGTGATAGGCAATATTGATATTAGTAAAATTCCCACCCAAATGGGATTTGTGTTCGTTCCTAAGGCCGTAGTTGATTATCTTATGTCAGTTGGAAATATATTCCATTTAGGAACCATGATTAGAACCATAGACAACAACAATCGATCTTATTCTACCGGTATTGGGAACTGATAAGTTTCATATGTCAGCACAAATAATCTTACATCAGCCTCTATGGTTTAACCCCCCTCTTGGCTCGTGTTTTTCTCTCAAGTTCTGAACGAAAAAGTCTTCCATACAAACGTTAGACAACTTTATTTCATATTTGTCGAAAGAATTTTTTGTTCCAGATTTTTATCGCCCACACCGCTTATCGCCCATTTTTTTATCTGGGTTTGGATGTAGGACGGTTGGTCGATGGAAAGAAATGGTGGCTATAAAATACCGTATGCTGATTTCCCCCTGTCAAATATACAGGAACCCGCATGCTGTAAAAATGATATACCATAGGAATCAGGCAACTCTGGGTACCTCTTTTGCTCCGTACCCTTAACCGGAATCCAACATGAGCCTATTTTTAATTCAGTTTCCTGATTTCTGAAACCTTATCCTTACCGATTTGAACTTCACCTCTATTTTGATAGAAAAATACCAGATTGACTTGTTCCCGACAAAAATGCGAGGATATTTCTTTGCCATTCGTCAAGATGATCATGTGTTTTTGATTGGGAACAACTGAGATTTCAGCATCGGATACGGCGTTCTTTTGCAGTGTATTGTCACTTGGGTGCAGGTTGCTCACTTGATTTCCCGGATTGGCATCATCGCCTGCAGCGGCCGAATCGTTTTTTGGGTGTCTCTTGTTTGAAACGGATTTAGCGGATGTGGGCTTAACCGCAAATGCCTTTTGGGCTTCTTTTCCTTTGACCCCGGTTACTTTGAATTGAAATTTATCCGGCTATCAGATAGATCATTTAAAAGTAATCCTGTTGAAGATACCATGAGTTCCTCCCAATCGATCGGGAATGGCGGAAAAATGCCTATTCCCTCCCTGCTGCCTTGCGAAATGAATTTGCAGTGCATGCAAATCCGCCGGATTTATCGAGACAGACGTTCCGAAATTACGGATACCAGGCGGACCACATCGAAGATCACCACCGCGAACCAGACCACGATGCTGATTCCGACCGCGGCTGCAGCCATATCCTTGATAGCACGAATCTTTTCGTTTTCACGGGTTTCCAGAAAATCGCATATGGCTTCGATGGCGCTGTTGAACAATTCCGCCATCAAGACCAGTCCGGTGGCGAGCAGGATCATCTCGAAATCCACCCATTGCTGGAAAACCAGCGCCAACACCAGAATGATCGCAGACAGTGCCATTTTGTAGGCGACGCTGAACTCGTTCAGGATCGCAAAACGCAGTCCCGCCAGGATGATCTTGATCTTGCGCAAGGGGTGATAGCCCGTTTCGCCGGTACCCAGAAATTTATTTCTCATGTTGTCCTCTGACCCTCTTTTCGACTTCCATTGCCACGAGTACCAGCGCGGATGTTCCGATTGCGATCAGCAGATCAAATCCACTCAAAGATGTAACGTCAAAGAAAGACCGCATGAAAGGCACATAGATCACGATCAACTGCAATATTACAACCACAAGCGCCATCACTGCCAGCAACCTGTTCCCAAACAGTCCCGTCTGAAATACCGAATCTTTTGCCGAGCGTGAAGCCATCACCTGAAAGACCTGTGCAAACGCCAGGAAGGTAAAGACCATTGTCTGCCACTCCTTGCGCCCTTCGTAGAAATACCATGCCCCGAGCCCCAAAGCCAATGCGCCGATCAATGCACCGACCCAGAGTACCTGGGCGCCCGCACCGCGAGAGAAAACGCCTTCTTTGGGTGAATATGGCGGACGCTTCATTGTATCGCTTTCGGCGTTCTCCACACCCATGCCGAGTCCAAGCAGGCCATCGGTCAACAAGTTAAGCCACAGCAACTGCAACGGCAAAAGCGGAATCGGTTTTCCGATAAACGGCGCAAGCAACATCACCAGCACCTTACCGATATTCCCGGCCACACTGAAGCGCACGAACTTGCGGATGTTATCGTAGATCGTCCGGCCTTCTTTCACTGCCGCCACAATGGATGCAAAATTATCATCGAGAAGCACCATGTCCGCCGCTTCCTTCGACACATCCGTACCGGTGATACCCATCGCAACCCCGATATCTGCACGCTTCAGCGCGGGCGCATCATTTACACCGTCACCCGTCATCGAGACGATATGCCCACGCTCCTGCAGCGCCCGCACAATCTTCAATTTATGTTCAGGTGAAACGCGCGCAAATACATGCACGTCATCCACCACATCTTTCAAAGCATCGAACGGCATATTTTCGATCTCAGCACCCGTCAGCACGCGGCCGGTTTCAGCAATGCCAAGCTGCCGTGCAATTTCCAAGGCGGTCAATGGATGATCGCCCGTAATCATAACGGTACGAATACCGGCCGTTTTCGTGATTCGGACAGCATCCTTGACCTCTTTGCGCGGCGGGTCGATCATGCCGAACAAACCCACAAACGTCAGATTCCGCTCCAGATCCGTTTGGATGACTTCCGGAATCTGACGCATCATACGGAAAGCAACCCCGATGACCCTCATGCCTTTCTTGGCCAGCCTTTCATTCGCTGCTTCAATTCGAAGGCGGGAGCCCTCATCCATTTTCCGGGATTTCCCATCCAGCCAAACCTGATTGGACACATCCAGCAACCCGTCCACGCTTCCCTTTGTAAAAGCGATGTAACGATGATCGCCTAACTCCAGGCCGGCAATCGCCATCGGATCAACTTGATTCAGGGAATGGACTGTTGTCATGCGCTTGCGTTCGGAGTCAAATGGAAGCTCCGCCATGCGAGGAAAGGATGCATCGATGGATGATTTCCAGTAACCCATCTTCGCTGCCGAGACAACCAGGGCGCCTTCCGTCGGATCACCCAGGGTGTGATACCGGTCATCGCCTTCATCAATGAGACGCGCATCGTTGCACAACGCGCCCCCGATCGCCGTCAGAGATAGAGCGGATTGGGCCGGCGCGCCCAGACTTCGGGTCGCAGAGAACGAGCCATTTTTGTCCATTGCTTCGGTCAGGTCCAACGCGTGATCCGCCACATCCAAAACGACAACGGTCATCCTGTTTTCTGTCAGCGTGCCGGTCTTATCGGAACATATCACCGTCACGGAGCCCAGCGTTTCAACCGCGGGCAGTTTGCGAATCAGGGCGTTCTGTTTGAGCATGCGCTGGGCGCCGAGCGCCAGTGTAATGGTCACGACCGCTGGAAGACCTTCAGGCACAATGGCAACTGCAACACTCACGGCTGTCAGCAGCATATGTCGCAGTTCATCCCCGCGCATCAGGCCCAGCACCGCGATAAAAATCGCAATGATTACGCCAACAATCGCCAGATTGATTCCAAGTGCATCCAGGCGTTTTTGCAACGGCGTTTGATCCGTGCCGCTTTGTTGAATGAGGTCGGCGATCTTGCCAATCTCGGTCTTCATCCCCGTAGCGGCAACGAGCGCCATGCCGCGCCCCTGTGTTACGATGGTACCCATGTAACCCATATTGCGACGGTCGCCAAGAGGCAGGTCATCGCCGGATAACTGTGCAGTTTGTTTTTCAACGGGTTCGGATTCGCCTGTCAGCGCGGCTTCCTGCATGCGAAGGTTCACTGCCTCCAGCAGACGCACATCCGCGGGCAGAAGATTTCCTGCTTCAATCTGGATGATGTCGCCAGGCACCAGTGCAATTGAAGAAATCTCTTTGAGTGTTCCATCGCGCAATACCCGCACATTGGGTACCGATAATTTCTTGAGCGCCGCGATCGCCTGCTCCGCGCGGTATTCTTGGATGAAACCCAAAAAAGCATAGAGGATCACGATTGCTGAAATGGCGATCGTATTTTTCAAATCGCCCAGAAAGCCTGCAACAACGGCGGCGGCAATCAGGATAAGCACCATTGTTGCGGTGATCTGCTCCCAGAAAATCCTGAGCGGCGCCCGTCCGCCTCTTTCAACAAGTTCGTTGCTCCCGTGCTGCATCAAACGCACATTCGCTTCATCTTGCGAAAGACCGGTTTCCGGCCTGGTCTGAAACTCCTCCAGGGAAGTTTCAATGTCTTGTAAATGCCAGTTCATAAGCTTCCTCGCTGCCTCAAGTGGTTAAATCGGTTGAAAATTCAAGCTATTCATGTTAGTTTTGGACCATGAAACAAATAGAACTTATTCAAGCTGCGTCGATGCCGACATCCCCTTGGAGTGTTGTGGACTGTCAATTATAGCGTTTTTTTCATAAAACGTGAATTTTCATCCATCACGAACAGCCTCTCCTTGTCAAGCGATAATCGCCGATGGAAATTTATTGTCGCTGGACTAGCATTTCTTCAGCCAGCTTTAACAGTATGAAGGCGCACTCCGGGCCAAAGGAAAAGATATCTATTTTGTAAAACGCAGTGAGGCTGAAGACAGATGAAAATGAAGCAACCAGAGTATCACCATGACTATTTCCGAAGTATTCGGCATTGCCCTAACTGCTCGGTCCTGCAAATTATCCTTGACCTGTACGATCATTTTCCCTAAGTGTACATAAATACTGGAGTCAGAAGCTCAGAATGCCGAGCGCATCCCCTGCGGTTACACAGGCTCGAAACCCATAAAAGCGAGACAAGAATGATACAAATTACCCTTCCAGATGGAACCGTTAAAACTTTCGACATTCCCCCTGCCGGGGCCGACATTGCCTTAAGCATCTCCGAGGGTCTGGCCAGAAATTGCGTGGCCATGGAAATCGACGGCCTGCTGGTGGATCTTGGCACAACCGTTGAAACTGATGCTTCCATTCGACTTATTACCACTCAGGATACGCTGGCCCTGTCGATTTTACGGCATAGCGCGGCTCATGTGATGGCGCAGGCCATTTTGCATATTTATAAAGATGCGAAGTTGACCATCGGGCCTGTGGTCGAAGATGGTTTTTATTATGATATCGATATGGGGCCGGTATCGGAAGATGATTTTCCAAAAATCGAGGCCGAGATTCAACGGATTATTCAGGCGAAAATCCCGTTTCGCCGCCGCGTTGTTTCCAAGGCCGAGGCGCTGGCCGTTTATCGGGATGAGCCCTATAAGCTGGAGCTGATTCAGGATCTGCCAGACGGAACCATTTCCCTCTACGAGCAGGGGGATTTTACGGATCTATGCAGAGGGCCGCATATCCCCCATACCGGCTTTGTCAAGGCCATCAAGCTCATGAAGGTATCCGGCGCCTACTGGCGGGCGGATCAGACCAGGGCGCAGCTTCAGCGGATCTACGGAACGGCGTTTTTCGATAAAAAAGAGCTGAAGGCATACCTCCAGTTTATAGAAGAAGCCAAGAAAAGAAACCACCGAAAGATCGGTGCGGCTCTGGATCTCTTCAGTTTTCATGATGAGGCGCCGGGAATGCCTTTTTTTCACGCCAAGGGGATGGTGATCTGGAATGCTCTTCTGGAATACTGGCGAGCGGAGCACCGGGCCGCCGGCTATGTGGAAACCAAAACACCCATCATGCTGAACCGGGGGTTATGGGAGCGCAGCGGTCACTGGGAAAATTACCGTGAAAACATGTACACCAGCTCGGTGGATGATATCGAATACGCCATCAAACCCATGAACTGCCCGGGCGGGATGCTCCTTTACGGATTGAAACCCCATTCCTATAAGGATCTTCCCATCCGCGCCGCGGAAATCGGGCTCGTGCATCGGCATGAACTGAGCGGTGTGCTTTCGGGCCTTTTTCGAGTCCGGGCGTTTCACCAGGACGACGCCCATATTTTTATGATGCCCGATCAGATTGAAACGGAAATTCTGGGTGTGTTGCGACTGGTTGAAAGAATCTATCAGACCTTTGGCCTGGGGTTTCATCTCGAGCTTTCCACGCGGCCGGCAAAATCCATCGGGACAGACAGTCAATGGGAAGAGGCGACCCACGGACTGCAATCCGCATTGGATGCATATGGAAAAGCCTATAAAATCAATGAGGGAGACGGCGCTTTTTACGGCCCCAAAATCGACATCCATATCAAGGACGCCCTGGGACGTACCTGGCAGTGCGGCACCATCCAACTGGACATGGCGCTTCCCGAGCGGTTCAATCTGACCTATGTGGGAAAAGACAACGAAAAACATCGGCCCATCATGATCCACCGGGTGATCTACGGCTCCATCGAGCGATTTTTCGGCATCCTGGTCGAACATTTTGCCGGGAAATTTCCATTCTGGCTCGCGCCGGTTCAGATGGCCATGCTGCCCATCAATGACGATCTGACTTCTCATGCCGAGTCGGTCCGGGATGTTTTTGAGAAACATGGCATCCGGGTTGAAATCGATGATCGGACCGAAAGTCTCAACAAGAAGATTCGTGAGGCCCAGATCAACAACATTCCGGTGATACTGACGATCGGCGCCAAAGAAAAAGAAACAGGAACCCTTTCCGTCAGAACGCTGGATGGAACAGTGCGATACGGCATGCTGCCGGAAGTGCTGCTGGATAAACTGCTGGCGGCAATTCGAGACAGGCGGCTTGGCCAAGATATACTGGTGGATGAAACGACGTAGACGCTCATGGAGGGCAGGCACACGAATTTTCTCATCTACTGGATGCCGGTCTGGTTGTACTGCACGGTCATATTTATCCAGTCTTCCTATCCATCCATGGCGCATCTACGTGATGTGCCTTTCGGGGATAAGTACCTGCATTTCATCGGCTATGCGATTTTGGGGATCCTTTTTTCCAGGGCTTTCCGCTCATCCCGTCCTCGAACCCGGATGATTGTACTCTCCCTGCTCAGCATTTCGGCCTCGACCGCTTACGGTATCAGCGATGAAATACATCAGTATTTTGTGCCATCCCGGTCTGCGGATATCATGGATGCTCTGGCGGATATGGTCGGTAGTTGCATGGGGGTGTTGGCATATTTCATGTTGGTGGATAACTGTCATATCTTGCCCAAGTATCCATGGATCGAGAAATTTCGGCAATATCTGTAAAGTCTTACTTTTTGCTCATTTTCTTCGCCATTTTATTACGGCTGCTGGAACCGTCTATTGCATGCATTTGTGCGAGGCCTTGCCGGAGAAGCTCACCCAGACTGAATCCGCCGAGGCTGCGGTGATCCATACATTTATGGGCTTGATCCTTTCAACATTCCTGGCGGTCATTACAACCATCATCGGCCTGACATCCCTGCTGATCAATCGCATCTCCGATTATCTTCAGTACCGGGTGTTTGAACCCTTTTTTACCACTTTCCAGCAGTGTATCGAGGTATGAATCGGCGCGCTATCGCAAATGCTTTGTCGGGGGCTGGTACCTGACTGGGGATCTGGCCAGACGCGATGCCGACGGGTATTTCTGGTTTATCGGTCGTGCCGATGATATCATTAATCGCGTTTGTGGCTCAGTCGGGAGCGGTTCAGACGGCGGTATTGGACTGGGCCACGTCGAAGGGCATCGGGTTTTCAAAAAAATCAATCTGAAGTCATCGGAAATTGCTTTTGACAAAAAGTAATCAGTTATTATACAGTCAAATCAATGAATGAATCACCCGAAACTCATGAAGATGGGGTGTTTTCATGAAAATTCACTTTTCTTTTGAAGAGGATTATACGAGGTGGCAACTTCTAAACTGATGAGCATGGCAGATGCCGTATCCCGGTGGGTGCCGGATGGGTCATCCATAGCGCTTGGTACAACACTCGAAACCGCCATTCCTTTTGCCGCCGGTCATGAACTCATGCGCCAGGGCAAGAAGGGCTTGACGCTGATCGGGCCTATATCCGACATCCTGTTCGATCAACTGATCGGCGCCGGATGCGTACAGCGCGTCCAGGCTGCATGGGTGGGCAACGTGATTACCGGTGTGGGATATAATTTTCGAAGGGCTGTAGAAGAGCAGCGGATTGTTGTCGAAGATCATTCGAATCTGACCGTGTCGCTGGCCCTGCAAGCCGGCGCCATGGGCGTTACGTTTCTGCCATGCCGGACGGCCCTGGGCAGCGATCTGTATATGACGAATCCGGGGTTGAAAACCGTTGTCTGCCCGTTTACCGGCCAGAAACACGCTGCGGTGGCAGCCATTGTTCCGGATGTGGCCATCGTTCATGTCCAACGGTCAGACGTTTTCGGCAGTGCCCATGCCTGGGGAAATATGGGGATTTCCCGTGAAGCCTGCATGGCCAGCCGGCACATCATTCTCACCGCTGAAGAAATTGTTTCCACAGAGCTGATCACCCGGGACCCCAACCGAATTCTCACACCCGGATTCAAGGTCAGCGCCGTTGTTCACGCGCCATGGGGCGCCCATCCTTCGCCGATGCCGGGCTGCTATAACCGGGATCATGCGGTTTTTATAGACTACCAGAAGCAGAGCCGTACCCCGGAATTGTTTGCATCCTGGACGGAGAAGTGGATTCACACAGTCTCATCGATTCATGAGTATGTCGCGTGCATCGGAAACGCGTGTTCACGCCTTTCGATCACACATCACGATATTACGGAGCCGGTTGACTATGGATATTGATACAGGCTATACCCAATCCGAGCTGATGGTGGCAGCCGCATCCCGTCAGATTGCCGATGGGGAAGTGGTTTTTGTCGGCATGCGTTTGCCGCTGTTAGGGTTTCTGGTGGCCAAAAGCCTTCAGGCACCAAATGCCGTCGGTGTTTACGAACTGGGTATCATCCGCGAGATGGTGGCGCCGGAACCCATTTTGACAATGGGAGACCTTCCCAATCTTTACCGTTCCCAGTGGTTGGCGGATACCCGTGATACGATGTCGCTGCTTCAGCAGGGGCTCGTGGATGTCAGTTTTATCGGAGGAGCTCAGGTAGACCGATTCGGCAACCTGAACACCACCCAGACCGGCGGTGACGGCACTGCCATAACCCGGCTTCCGGGAAGCGGCGGGGCTTGTGATCTGGCGTGTCTGGCCCATCGCCACATCATCATCATGGCGCACGAGAAACGTCGGTTCGTGCCCCGGGTGGATTATATCACCTCTCCGGGCTATGGCGACGGCAAAGGCTGGCGCGAGTCGGTCGGTCTGATTCGCGGCGGGCCCGCAGCAGTCATCACCACGCTGGGCGTATTCATTTTCGACCCCGAAACCTGTGAAATGGTGCTGGCTTCGGTTCATCCCGGCGCTACGGTCGACATGATCGCAGAACAGACCGGCTGGCCGGTTCGTATTTCAACATATCTGTCTCAGACCGATCCGCCGACACGGCAGGAGCTGTCCGCCCTGCGGCGATTCGATCCGGAACGCTACTGGACAGGAAAGTGACACGCAGATGATTCCAGACCCCAGAACCCGCCGATATCGCTGGATCATTTTCTGGGTGCTGGCCTCCGGATACATACTGGTGTATTTTCACAGGCTCTGTCCGGCTGTGGTTGCCGTGGACATGATGAAAGATCTTCAGACCGGGGGGAGTCTTACCGGTTTGTTATCGGCCGCTTATTTTTACGCATATGCGGCCATGCAACTGCCGGCAGGGCTTCTGTCTGATTCATGGGGCCCCCGGAATACGATCACGGTTTTTTTTCTGGTGGCCTTTGTCGGATCGGTACTGCTGGGTTTTGCTTCCACGGCAGCCATGGCCATTGCCGGAAGGCTCCTGGTCGGTATCGGGGTTGCCATGCTCTTTGTGCCAACCCTGAAAATCCTGTCCGAATGGTTTACACCCGTCGAGTTTGCGCCCATGAGCGGGATTCTGATGGCCATGGGCGGCATCGGGTCCCTTTCTGCTACAACGCCTCTGGTGCTTCTTTCCGGAGCCATTGGCTGGCGGATGTCTTTTGTGGCGGTCGGGGGGCTTACCCTGATCCTTTCTCTGCTGGTGTGGCGTTTTGTTCGGGACTGTCCTGAAGATATGGGCTGGAAATCTCTCAACGCCTCAACCAAAGCATCCACCCCAGCCGTCGGTCTGATGGCAGGTTTTCGCTCCGTCGTTTTCTGTCCGCACTTCTGGCCCCTGGCTGTCTGGTTTTTTTTTAACTGCGCCATTTTTTTTACGTTTGGCGGACTCTGGGGAGGGCCGTATTTCATGCACATTTACCATTTGTCCAAATCCCAGTCCGGTTATATCCTTTCGATGATGGCCATCGGCCTCGTCATCGGCAGCCCGCTGCTCAGCAACCTGTCCAACCGGGTGTTTCGCGCCAGAAAACCCGTTCTTCTCTTTTCTTCATTCATCGTACTGGTAATTACTGCAACCCTGTCCTTTGCCGCCGATCGCATTCCTGTATATGGGTTGTATCTGATTTGCCTCGGACTCGGCATGTTTTCCAGCTCCGTTGTGGTCATCGGATTTACGGCAACCAAAGAGCTGTTTCCGGTTCGAATCGCCGGAACCGCCACCGGTCTGGTCAACATCTTTCCGTTTGCCGGCGGTGCGATTTTCCAGCCGTTCGCCGGCTATCTGCTGGAGAGATCCGGCAGCGTGAACGGGGCGTTTACACTGGCCGGCTATCAGCACATGTTCAATTTGCTGTTGGTGAGTGCAGCCATTGCGATGCTGGCCTGCTGTTTTATTGCTGAAACCTTCCCAACAGCTTCAGTCAGAACTTCCGCGGGTTGATCCAGGTCTGTGATTGTTGATGTAAATGATCTGGACAGGGCTATAACCAGCGTGTTTAATACCTAACTTCGAACTTTAATTCGGTCATCTTCGACCGGTAATGCACCCAAAAGCTTTATCTTGAAAGCCTATACCAAAAACAAATTATTGTAGAATATTATAATTTTCAGATAATCTGAACAGCCGTATTTCAGTAATGCTATAAGCAATAAAATTATCATTGACAAAGATGGAATTAGCTGCAATATAGCTTATAAATATTCTTTGGGAAATGAATTGAATTTATTAACTTAGGATCAAACAAACAGTAAAGGAGGCAAGCATGACACGAAAAAAAATGGCAAGCGTTACAATCCTGGCCGCACTCGGTCTGTTTCTGATGGTCAGTCTCTCGGCTGCCGCAGGTCCGCCTCTGGATCAATGGAAGCCGGCCTTTGACCCTTCTACAGCCAAATACAAAGCCACCATTTCGAATGTTTCTCACCCGGCGATTCGTGGGGTATATTTCGGATTTGCCCTGCGGGATGAGCTGTGGAAACGCACCAACGGGCAAATTTTTATCGATTACAAGCCGTTTTCAATGCTGGGGGGAGAGGTGGAGGTGTTGAATCAGCTCCAGATGGGAGCTCTCCAGGGAATGGGTGTCAGTTCCGTTACTTCCACCAATCTTGGGCCCCGGTTCGGTCTGGTCAATCTGCCTTTTCTGATCGATTCCTTTGATAAGCTCGATAAATTTGTCGCAAATGAAACGCTTTTCAACCATTTCATGAATGCCATGGACCATCAGGGGATTATGGGCCTGGATATCACCGGATACGGTAATTACGGCTGGGCGACGATGACGCCGTGCAAGACCATCGCAGACGCCAAAAAACTTAAAATCAGAATTGCCGAAGCTGCGGTGAATCAGTTGATTTACAAAGGGTGGGGATTCAACCCCGTGGTTATGCCCTGGCCGGATGTTTCCATTGCCCTGAAACAGGGAGTTATCGACGGACTGGATCACACACCCACGGTGTGCAACATCACCAAAAAATTTGAGGATGCCAAATTCTTTACACAGATCAATTACGCTCAAGGCCTCTTTATCTGGGTTATCAATAAAGCGTGGTTCAACACCCTTCCGCCCGATCTGCAGAAGATTTTCAAAGAGACCGCCAAAGAAATAGCCGCTAAAATCCGCCAGGAAACTCGCCAGCAGGAAACGGACGAGATCGAAAAAGCCAAGGCCGCCGGCATTCAGTTTTTCAAGCTTTCAGGTGAAGAAATGAAGATTCTGGATAAACAGGGTGATGCCGCCCACAAACAGTATACTGAAGAAATCAACAAACTTTACACGGGTGATAAATACCGTCCGACCAATTATCTGAAAGAAGTACAGGATTTCCTGGGATATCAGCCCTGAGTCAGGCTGATGGATTTAAGATTGAAAATAAAGAGATATCCCCCTCTGGCAGAGGGGGAAAAATTCAAGGATGAGAATCATGCTGAAACAGACAATGAATGCCGTGGATAAATGCTTGACTTTTTTTGAAGACTGGACCCTGTTTCTGACGGTAATGGCGGCGCTTTTTGCCTTGTTCGCCAATGTGATTCTGCGGTATGGTTTCAACTACACCCTGGCCTGGTCTGAAGAACTTGTTAAACTGGTGATCATTTATACGACGTTTATCGGTTGCAGCGCCTCGATCAAAAACAGGTCTGTCATCAAAGTGGACGTGCTGCCGCAGCTTGTTCCCATCACCCGCTTTCCCCTCATGGTATTCAGCCATCTGGCAATTATCACCTTTGCGTTGATCATGCTGGTTTACGGGTGGAAAATGGCTGCTCAGCAGGCAACCACCGGCCAGACAACCATCATCATGTTGATTCCGATGGTCTATCTTTACGCTATGATGCCGCTGATGGGAGGCTTGATGCTGATTCGATCCCTTCAAATGCTCTATCAGGATATTGCTGCAGAAATGGCCAAAAAAACAGCAGCTTAAAATCAACAGAAACCTGATAAATTTGCGTTCGGATTTCTGCTACCCCCGACTGAAATGGAGATATCTGGTTTATGGAATGGAGCTATATAATTCCCCTGTTGATACTGCTAGGCACCATGGCCGCCTATATTCCCGTGTTCATGTGCCTGTTCTACACGTCATTGATCTGCGTTCTGCTGTTTACCGATTACCCCATTATTCTTCTGGTTCAGAGCATTTTTAAAAGCATGGACAATTTTGCTCTGGTTGTGGTGCTGTTTTTTGTACTCTGCGGCAATATCATGACCACTGGAACCATTGTCGAAAAACTGATCAAGTTCACCAATGTGCTGGTCAGTTGGCTGCCGGGCGGCCTGGGAATGGCCGGCGTCATCGCCTGCGCCATATTCGGTGCGATTTCCGGATCGACCGTTGCAACGGTTGTGGCGTTGGGCGGATTCATGATTCCGGCCCTGCTCGCCAACGGCTATCCGGAAAACTACAGCGTCGGACTCATGACGACTGCCGGTAATCTGGGCGTGATCATTCCGCCTAGCATCGGCATGATTCTGTTCAGCATGATCAGCAACTGCTCGCTGCAGGGGCTGTTTATCACCGGTTTTGTTCCCGGTATCATGATTACGGTTGCTACCTGCATCTATACCTATTTTGTTTTCTGGAAGGACAAGACAGTTGTCCGGATGCCGGTGCCAAAGTTTGATGATGTCTGGGCTACATTCAAAGATTGCTTCTGGGCGCTGATGCTGCCTGTCGTTATTTTTGTCGGTATCTACACCGGAATATTCACCGCCAACGAGGCTGCGGTCATTTCATGCGCCTATGCGTTTATCGTGGAACTCTTTATTCATAAATCCATGAAATTCGAGCAGGTGAAGAAAGTGGTCGTGGGCTCTGCTGTTACATCGGCGTCTCTTTTGATCATCGTGGGTGGCGCCACCTGTTTTGGCCGGTATCTGACCCTTGAATCCATACCGGCAAAAATTACCGAAGCCGTAACCGCCGGGATTCATTCTCCGGCAGTCTTCATGCTGGTGATCAATATGGTGCTGCTGGTGGTCGGCATGCTGATGGACATCATCTCGGCGACACTGATCATCGGCCCGATCTGTATTCCGCTGCTGATTGCATTCGGCATCGATCCCATCCACTTTGGTCTGATCATGACGGTCAACCTGGCCATTGGGTACTGCACGCCACCGGTAGGGGTCAGCCTCTATATTGCGGGAGCCATCGCCAAACGCGATATTGTGTTTGTCACCAAAGCATCGATGCCGTTTCTGATTATCCAGATTGCCGTCCTGTTATTGATCAGCTATTTTCCGGAACTTGTCCTATGGCTGCCAAGACTCTTCGGTTTTGAAACCGGTGTGATGTCTATCGGCGGCGGCAACTGATACCGTACTCAACCTGAAAAAAGTTCCATAACGAAAGAGCCCAGGATATTGACACATATCCTGGGCTCTTTCGTTTCAGCGAATCACAAGAGGAAATAGGTGGCCAGGAGGCCGGCGATACTCATGCTGAGGGTGTACGGCAAGGCCAGCAAGACCATGCGGCCGTAACTCAGGCGAATGACCGGGGCCAGAGCCGAGGTCAGCATAAAGAGAAAGGCAGCCTGGCCGTTGGGTGTGGCCACGCTGGGGATGTTGGTGCCGGTATTGATTGACACGGCCAGCTTGTCGAACTGATCCATAAGGGTGCGGGCCTGCTCTGCAGCGGCCTGTGGCAGGGCTGCCAAGACTTCGGTACGGGCGGTTTGGAGATCGGTCAATTTTTCCATGAGCTGTACGCCGCTCATTCCGATGTCGGGAATGCGGCCAAGTACTTCCGTAAAATACATCTTGGTTTCAGAAATATAAACTGTCGCCACAAAAACATTGTCGGAGATCATCGACAAAAGGCCGTTGGCGATATAATATGCCGCCAGTTGCGTGTTGCCCTTGAGGCTGAGAACATAACCGATCACCGGTGCGAACAAATGCTGGTCGTGAATGACAGCCACGACGGCGAAAAAGACCACCAGCAGGGCGGTGAAGGGCAGTGCTTCCTCAAAAGCTCGCCCGAGTTGATGTTCTTCGACAACGCCGTTCAGGGCGGTCAGAATGACAATGACAGACAGGCCGATGATGCCGACTGCAGCCAGATGAAAACCCAGAGCCAGTATCAGCCAGATTCCTGTCAGACCCTGGACAATCAGCTTGGCCTTGCTCTGTCTGCTAAGCCCGGACGCCGTTTTTGTCGCCGTGTCAAGAAGATGGGAATGGATATTTTCTGGCAGTTGCGCGCCATAGCCGAATCGCTTGAATTTTTCGACTGCGATACAGGTCAGCAGACCGACGGCCAGCACTGGCATCGACACCGGGGCTGTCTTTAAAAAAAACGGGATGAACCGCCATCCCATCTCACTGGCGATGAGCAGATTCTGGGGCTCACCCACCAATGTACAGACCCCGCCCAAGGCAGTACCCACCGCGCCGTGCATCATCAGATTTCTAAGAAAAGCCCGAAATTCTTGCAGCTCCTGACGCTGGAGTTCCTTGAATCGCTTGTCGCAGATAAGATCATGTGATGTCTCCATATTTATGCCGGATGCAAAACGATGATAAATATTGTAAAAGGCATAGGCGACGGCAATGATCACGGCGGTTACCGTCAAAGCATCCAGAAAAGCCGATAGAAATGCGCTGAGAAAACAAAAAAGAAGAGAAATCAAGATTTTGGATCGGACGCGAACCAGGATGCGGGTGAAGCTGAACTGCAAAAAGTCCTTCATGAAGAAAATGCCGGCCACCATGAAAATCAGCAGCAGAATCACTTCGAAATTCTTGAGAGCTTCATGATAAACCGTTTCCGGACGGGTTAAACCGATCGCTACCGCCTGAAATGCCAGCAGACCTCCGGCCGGCAGTGGATAACACTTCAGCGCCATGGCCAGGGTGAAGATAAATTCTGCAATCAGCGCCCACCCGGTGACAAACGGCCCGGCCGTGTACAGAAGAAGCGGATTGGCGCTCAGAAAGGCGATGATTGCCAGTTTATACCAGCCGGGTGCGTTTCCCAGGAAGTTTCGGATAAATGCTCCGGTAAATGTGATATGCATGCGTTTCCTTGCAGAAGGTGAATCTCTTCAAATCCCGACAATTGTATGGAAGGCATGATCGTATACTACGGTCATGCACAGGATGGCTGTTATAGTCATTACTCATTATTTCAATAACTTCTCTATATCAGAATAATTGAGAAGTCAATAAGATGCCAGGCTAATAAAAATATTGCACCAATACTAAGGAGAATGTGCTAAGGATCGGTGTATAGGGCTGTAATCAAGCTGCCCCGCCCGTAGTGGCCATGACTCTAATCGACTGGAGGCGTATAACAGTCATGTTGAGCGAAACAGAAAAATTGAATGCACTGATGGATCTGGGAATCAAATTGAACCAGGTTCAAGATATGGATATTCTGATGGAGCATCTCTTGACCGAGGCCAGGAGGTTTGTCAATGCAGATGCCGGCACAATTTATGTCCGTGATCAAGATTGTCTGCGTTTTACCTATACTCAGAATGATACCGTGCAGCGACGCCTGGGAAATGGAGAGATGCTGATGAAGTTGATTTATTCAGCATTTTCAATTCCGATTGATTCCAAAACCATTGCCGGATATGTGGCGTCTGAGGACAGAGTATTAAATATTCCGGATGTTTATGAAATGGAATCCGATGTGATTTATGCGTTCGGGAAAGAATTCGATCAGAAGGTCGATTATCGCACCCGATCCATGCTTACGATTCCGCTGAGGGGCGGTACCGGAAAAATTCTGGGCGTATTACAGATTATCAATGCGCTGGATGAGACGGGAAACGTCATCGCTTTTTCAGAACAGGATCAGAAAATGATGCTGCTGTTTGCCAGTTTTGCGGCTGTTGCTTTGGAACGGGCACAGATGACCCGAACGCTGCTGCTCAGAATAATCCGTATGGCTGAAATGAGTGATCCCAATGAAACCGGCCCGCATGTCAACCGTGTTGGTGCATATTCTGTCGATATTTATGAACGATGGGCGAGAAGACATTCCGTTCCGAAAAATGAAATTGACAGAAATCGAGACATTCTTCGCCGCGCGGCCATGCTTCATGATGTCGGAAAAGTTGCGATTACAGACCGTCTTCTGCAAAAACCGGGGCGATTTACGAAAAGTGAATTCCTGGTGATGAAACTCCACACCATCTGGGGAGCACAGTTGTTTTTGGATCGACAGTCGGATTTTGATGATATGGCTCGCGAAGTGGCGTTGAACCATCATGAGCGTTGGGATGGGAAAGGCTATCCCGGAGATTTGGATATCGATGTCGACGTGCCGTTGGATATACAGAAAATGCTTGAAGCCAGCCATGATGGCGCTGATGAACTGGTTATCCAACGAATAGAAAGCATCCTGAAGGCGGGCAAACAAAAGGAGGAAATTCCAGTTTTTGCCAGAATCGTTGCTATTGCAGATGTCTATGACGCCCTCAGGTCGAAACGATCCTATAAGGAAGCATGGAGTGAAGATGAAGTCTGTTCCACGATTCAAAATGAAGCCGGTGCGCAATTCGATCCGGAACTCGTTGAAATCTTTCTCGACCATTCCTGTCGGTTAATGTTTAGATCCATTCAGCATCGCTATGAAGATTCTCCGCCGGAATTTACTTTTGTAAAGCGGTGGTCTCCAAAAAACTGAACATTGAAAACGATTCTCCCTTTTCTTGAGCCATCTGCGGCAATGTGAACCGAATGCCTTAAAATGGCCGGGTATAACTCAGGTTCAGGGATGCTGAACCAAGTGTAATGGCCGAGATCGCTTTGGTGAGTACATCGCCGGTTACTTCTTCTGGTGCAACCGGCACTTGGGGAGACTCGGACAGTGCATACAATGTGAAGGTATAGAGCTTGGCGCCGGGCCCCTGCGAGCAAGGTGGCGCATAGGCCATTGTCCCATGACTGCTCATCCCCGGAATGCCGACTCCGGAACTGTTCTTGGAAAGACCGGTCGCGGTTTCAGGAATATCATACAATACCCAGTTCCACAAAGTTGTTCCATCGCCGGGTAGTGTTGTCATCATCATTGCAAACGCTTTTGTACCCTGTGGTGCATGAGACCAGAACATCGCAGGGGAGTACCCGACGCCGTCGCAGGCGTAGTCTGCGGGAAGGTAACCGTTCACTCCCCCTCCCAGCGGGAGGGGTCTGAACGTTTACGTATCATGAACAGATTTGGCTGTCGTTGTGTAAAAACAGCAACCCTGGCGTATTACAATATCAATGTTGATTCATCGGTGATCATCTGCCGGAGATGCAGAAACTTCATGTCCGTATGCTCTCTTAGCCGAGGCAGATCGATGTCATAAACCGAAGCCATGCGTCCCGGCAACTTGTTTTCCAGGCTGACGATACGATCTGCCAGAAAAATGGCTTCATCGATGTTGTTCGTCACAAAAATAACGGTTCGCTTTTCCGTCTGCCAGATTCGTTCGGTTTCTTTTTCCATGAAAATCCGGGTCTGAGCGTCGAGCTGGCCGAAGGGTTCGTCCAGCAGCATGACCTGAGGGCCATTTGCATAGGCGCGCGCAATGCCCACTCGCTGTTTCATCCCGCCGGACAATTGGTGGGGATAATGGTTTTCGAATTTCTGCAGCCCTACCAGGTCGATATAGCGCTGAGCAATTTTTCGACGTTCTGTTTTGGGAACGCCGTTAAGCTTGGGGCCCATCTCGACATTGCCCATTACCGTCCTCCAGGCGAATAACATATAACTTTGAAACACCAGCCCCCGGTCAGGTCCTGGTTTGGTTACGGGTTTACCGTCCAGCAGGACACTTCCTTCAGACGGGGTTTCCAGCCCTGCGATAATTCGTAACAGCGTGCTTTTGCCGCATTGGCCAGGGCCTAAAATAACCAGAAACTCGTTATCCTGCACTTCCAGACTGATATCCTGAAGGACATGCACCCGCTGGGAGCCTTTTTGAATGAAGATTTTGGATATGTTCTGGCAGACGATTTTAGGGATGCTCATATGTATCTCTTTCTTCGCGTTTGAGATTAAAGGCCTTCGATTTTTCGCTTCCAGGGACAGAGTAATCTTTCAAGACCGATGATCATCAGCGATGTCGTCCATGCCACGATGGCAATAATCACCATGCCGCCGATCACCAGGGATGTGTCGGACATTTTCATCCCCTGAACGATGATAAACCCGAGGCCGGAATGCGACGCCACCAATTCGGCAGCCGGAACACAGGTCCAAGCGTTGGATAACGATATTTGAAGGCCGGCGAAAATGGCCGGGAAAGAAGCGGGGAAGCTGACTTGAATGATTTCATCCTGGTTTTTCCCGCCCAGCACTTTAATTACATCATACAGTTCCGGCTCGATCAGGCGTTGGCAATCGTGCTGTCTCCCACTGTTCGGGGAATCGTGGTATCTTGTGCCGTGGTACTCAATGTCTCTACCTCCTAATACCCGAGAGAAGCCGACGCTCCAGTCGATCGATCGCATAACCAATTACAGCACCGACGAATCCTACGGACACCATGCCCAGAACGACCATATCCGGCAGCGCCAATCGGCGTCCCATAGAGATCAGGTAGCCAAGCCCTTGATCGGCCGCGAGCAACTCGGCGCCGACCAGATTGACCCAACAAGCAGGCCAGGGCGATCTGCAGCGCGCCAAAGACCATGGGCAGGGCCGACGACATCCCATGAGCAGCCCCAGAGGCAGTCCAAAAGCCAGACTCAGCAGCTTCTTTACTTTGACAGATTCATAAGCCATAGTTAAACTTCCTTTCCCGGTAAAACTTGTCACACGCCGCATCTAAGAAAAGATTGAATCAAATCGCAGCATCCGTTGATCCATCCGGAAAAACCCGGTGCGGTTCAACCGGACAGATCATCGGGCGCTACATCATCAATCCGTGGGAATGGGGGTTTTCACCATCTTCAGGAACTTGTTCACCTTCGGCCACCGTGAAATTGATGTTGTCTAGAACCAGAAGATCGCCAAATTGCCGCGTCAGGTTTTTAACTTCAATCTTGTTTCGCCTGCCTAAATAGTCTGCCATGTTAAGGACTCCATGTGGTTGACGCCCCAGGACTCTCAATGCAGAACCGATTGGAGGCAGGGTCTTGTCTATGTTTTGTGACGGTTTCCGGTTAACCGGCTACGCAGCTTCTGACGGGCCCCGAGACAAAGGGTTTAACGCTATGACGGGATTTAAGGCCGGCATACGGACCAGTCGGCGGAGAAAACAAAAGATACTTGACAGGCTTTTGATATCTGATATATCATATATCATGGATCGAATGATTTTTGATGTCTGCATGCGTAAAAATGCGTATCTAAGCGCCCGGTAAATCCCATTGGGGGAAGAACCGTCGATAACAGCCCTGAAGTAGAGTTTTTTGATTCATGAATCATTGTCGGATTTTCAGGGTGAAAAATCATGGACAACAACAAAAACTGGCTCGACTACGATGTAGATGAGATGGTCCGAGGCGACCGGGATTATTTGTGGCACCACATCAAGCCCCATAAAGTTTTTCAGACCGCCGAACAAATGATCATCGTAGAAGGCAAGGGGTTGCGGGTCAAGGATATCCGCGGACGGGGAATATCTCGATGCCACTTCCGGCGGTGTCTGGAGCGTCATGGTGGGCCATGGCCGCGAGAGTATTGCAGCCGCAGTCTATGAACAGTTGAAAATCCTGGGCTATTATGCCGGAACGGTGGGCGGCTGCATTGTCGAACCCATCACGGCTGGCGGTGGTATTATGGTTCCGGTCCAGGAGTATTATCCGATCCTGCAGAGCATCTGCCGCAAATACGGTGTTTATCTGATTATGGATGAAGTCGTATGCGGGTTCGGTCGAACCGGAAAATTCTGGGGCCATGAACAATATGATGTGGACCCGGACATTATCACCATGGCCAAGGGACTGGCCAGCTCGTATATGCCTCTGTCCGCCACCGTTTTCCGCCAGGATATTTTCGATAAATTTCTGTGTGATCCCAACCAGCCAGGCGAACGGTTGAACTATTTCCGGGATATCAGTACATATGGCGGCTGTACCGGTGCGATGACCGCAGCCCTTGAAAGCACCCGGCTCATCGAAGAAGAACAACTGGTGGAAAACAGCCGGGTGGTTGGCGCCTATCTGCTGGAAGGCTTGCAATCCCTGAGGGATATGCCGCTGGTGGGGGATGTGCGCGGCAAGGGGTTATTCTGCGGGGTGGAGTTTGTCAAAGACAAACAGACCAAAACATCTATCACCGAAGGGGAAATGGGTCGGATCATGGGGTTGGTAGCGGCTGAAGGGGTGCTGGTGGGCCGGACCAACAGCTCCCTGCCGGGCAACAATACGATCATGAACTTTGCGCCGGCGCTGGTTGCCACCAAATCGGAGATGGATGAAATTGTCTCAGCCTTGAAGCGGGCCATCGAAAAATTCTGAAAACGGTGAATATGGAATATCAATATGATTCGGCCGAAACGATGATCAAGGCCGAAGTACTCAACCGGGTCATCGAAAAAGCCCGCCGGGGTCTGCGTCGGCCCAGATCAACATTCCCCGCGACATGTGGACTCAGGTCATCGATGTCGAACCGCCGCAGGTCGTTCGTTTCGAAAGACCGGCCGGTGGCGCCGCCGCTATTGTCGAAGCGGCGAAACTGCTCTCCGCGGCCAGGTTTCCGGTCATCCTCAACGGCGCCGGTGTCATCCTCGGCGGAGCGATCGAAGCATCACAGGCTCTTGCAGAGCGGTTGAGTGCTCCGGTCTGCTGCAACTACCAACACAATGACGCCTTTCCCGGATCGCACCCGTTGTTTGCCGGCCCCCTCGGCTATAATGGCTCAAAGGCCGCCATGGAATTGATCGCCAAGGCCGATGTCGTTCTCGCCCTCGGTACACGGCTCAACCCATTTTCGACCCTGCCTGGCTATGGCATCGACTACTGGCCGAAGACGGCCAGGGCTGATTCAGGTGGATATCAATGCTGACCGCATCGGTCTTACCAAGGCGGTTGCTGTGGGAATTCAGGGGGATGCCGCCACCGTGGCCGAGCGCATTCTTGCCGCCTTGACCGCGGATGCCGGGGATTCCGGTCGTAAGGAACGTGAAGAGCTTATCCAGAAGACCAAGACCGAGTGGTTGCGGCAACTGTCGACCATGGACCACGAAGAAGATGACGACGGCACAACCTGGAACCAGCGCGCCCGAGCCAATGATCCGCAGTTGATGTCGGCACGGATGGCCTGGCGCGCCATTCAGAAGGTGCTGCCGAAAGAGGACATGCGGACACAGCAGGCGATTTAAGGTGTTATCGACATGTTTTGACGATCTTCGGATCAATAAAACCACTCACCAAAATCAATGGGTTTTTGCTTTCATCACCATAACCATCACAAAAATCGATATGAAAAGGAAGGTAACGACATGATTGTTGGAATTTTAAAAGAAATCAAAGCGGAAGAAAATCGGGTGTGTATGACGCCGGCCGGCGTTGAGGTGTTGATTGCCAATGGGCATAAGCTTCTGGTGGAAAAGGCCGCCGGTATCGGCAGCGGGTTCAGTGATGACGCTTATGTGAAAGTGGGCGCGCAGCTTGTCGACGCTCCTGCAGAAATATTTCAGAAAGCCGATATGGTCATGCATGTCAAAGAACCGCTGCCTGCCGAGTACGATATGATCCGGGAGGGCCAGATTGTTTTCACCTACCTCCATCTGGCGGCTGATGAACGCCAGACCCGGGCGCTCATCAAAAGCAAGGCCGTCTGTATCGGTTATGAAACCATTCAGAAGCCGGACGGATCATTGCCGCTGCTGACCCCCATGAGTGAAGTGGCCGGCAGAATGGCCATCCAGCAAGGGGCCAAATACCTGGAAAAGGCTCAGGGCGGGCACGGTGTGTTGCTGGGCGGTGTGCCTGGCGTAGATCCGGGAAATGTTGTCGTAATCGGCGGCGGTGTTGTCGGCATCAATGCCGCCAAAATGGCCTGCGGTCTGGGCGCCAAAGTGTATATCCTGGATATGAATCTTGACCGGCTGCGGTATTTAAGCGATGTGATGCCCGCCAATTGCTTCAATCTGTTTTCGAGCCCGGCTACACTGCGGGATCTGGTGACACGGGCAGATGTTGTTATCGGTGCTGTGTTGATTCCGGGCACCAAAGCTCCCAAGCTGATTACCCGTGAAATGCTTAAAACCATGAAACCGGGAACCGTGCTGGTGGATGTGGCGATAGATCAAGGCGGGTGTTTCGAAACATCCAAAGCCACAACTCACAGCAACCCCATCTATATCGTAGAAAATGTGGTACATTACTGTGTAGCCAATATGCCGGGCGCCGTGCCAAAGACCTCCACCATGGCGCTGACCAACGCCACCCTGCCTTATGCGGTAAAGATTGCTAACAAGGGGTGGAAAAAAGCCATGCAGGATAACCTGGATATCAAACTTGGGGCCAATGTGGTCAACGGACATATCACCTACCAGGGAGTGGCGGATGCATTCAATCTGGAGTATGTTCCGATTGATAAATTTCTGTAATTAATTAAAGTCATTTTTAACGGGATGATCGCGTCCGATCAAAAAAAATCATTGTAATGATTTGATTATGTTGTAAGAATAAGTGGTATATAAAAGGAAAGGAATATTCATGGATCTGCTCGACCGATCCAAAGAAAGCATTCTGGATCTTCGTTCCTTGCGAAAGCAGGTGTATGAATATTTACGTGAAAACATTCAGGCCGGCAGTCTGGTGCCGGGATCTTTTGTCGACCTGAATAAAATCAGTCAGCATCTGGGCATCAGTAAAACGCCGCTCCGCGATGCCCTGATACAGATGGAATGTGAAGGCTTCGTGACGATCCTGCCGCGACGGGGGGTGTTGATCAACCGCCTGTCGCTTGAAGAAATCAAAAATATTCTGGAGATTGTGGGCGCTCTGGAAAGCGCTGTGATTCGATCCAATTCATGTCGTCTTACATCGGAGCATCTGGATCGGATGCAGCAAATGAACGAAGACATGCGAAGCTGCATTCTGCAGTGTCCTACCGGTACGTTCGATACGCAGTATTATGAACTCAATATCGCATTTCATAATGTTTTCCTGGAACTGTCTTCCAATGCAATGCTGAACCAGATGCTTGTGATCATGAAACAGCGGTTATACGATTTCACCCGCCTGGCCTATATCAAGGAATGGGAATTGATCAACTGCGATGAACATGACCGGTTTATCCAGCTTCTCCGTGAAGGAATGAAAGATGACGCCGCCCGCCTCTGGCGAGACAGCCACTGGGGTTTTGACTGCCATGAACAATGGATCCGGAAATTCTATGCTCAGGGAGATCAGAAAATTCAGCATGATCTTGAGCTGCTGAAGTAAAAGTTTGAGGGGAAAATGAATGGAAACGATTCTGGTCGTCAATACCGGAAGTTCTTCGGTCAAATTTACGCTGTTCTTCTCGGCTGATTTGCAAGTGGCGGCTTCCGGTCTGGTGGAAAGGATCGGCCTGGAGGGAACACGACTCATTTATCGGCGACCCGGTCGGGAAACCATTCAACATCTTGCTGTCATTGCGGATATTGGTAATGCCATTGCCAATATCCTGCCTCTTCTGACGGATTCCCGGACAGGGGTGATCCAATCCAGGGAAGAAATCCGGGCGATTGGGCATCGCGTCGTTCATGGCGGGGAGTTTATTACGCAACCTGCCTTGATTGACGACCGAATCAAAAAAATCATTCAGACCTGTTATGACCTGGCCCCGTTACACAATCCCCCGAATATGGAAGGTATCATGGCCTGTGAAAAAGGGTTTCCAGGCATTCCTCAGGTAGCAATTTTCGATACGGCCTTTCACGCTACAATTCCGCCTCAAGCCTATTTGTATGCACTGCCGCTCCCGCTTTGCAAGGAACTGAAAATACGCAAATATGGTTTTCATGGCACCAGCCATTGCTACGTCAGTCGCAAAGCAGCGGAGTGTATTGGCCGATCCCCGTCCGAGCTGCGCCTGATCACCTGTCATTTAGGCAATGGTTGCAGTATCACCGCAGTATCCGGGGGCCGAAGTGTTGATACAAGTATGGGGTTTACGCCACTTGAAGGTACTCCCATGGGAACCCGCTGCGGAGATATCGATCCTGCCATCATTTTTTATTTGATGCGCCAGCGAGGATTGGATGCAGAACAGTTGGATATCTTACTCAACTGGGAAAGCGGTCTGCTGGGTTTGGCCGGAACGGGCAGCAGCGACGTCAGGGATATTATCACAGCCATGCAGGCCGGCAACCAACAGGCGGAAACCGCTCTGCGGGTATTTACATATCGAATCAAAAAATATATCGGCGCCTATATATCAGCTCTGGGTGGTGTGGATGCGGTCGTGTTCACAGCCGGCATCGGCGAGAATTCTCCGCTGATTCGGGAATGGATTTGTGAAGGGCTGTCGGAGCTTGGCATCCGCCTGGATATCCATCGCAACCAGGCGATGAATGGGTGCTTGGGCGAGATTCAAGACACAAAAAGTCGGGTGAGACTCCTGATTGTTCCCACCAATGAAGAAGCCGAAATCGCTATCCAGACACGGAACTTGATAAGAATCTAAAACAATCATTTGATAGAGAGTTTATTCAATAAGGATGATCAGTTATGCAAACCAGACCACGCATCGCTTTCCTCGGCCTTGGCATCATGGGTTTACCCATGGCAGGACACTTGCTGAATGCCGGTTACCCCCTCACTGTCTTTAATCGTAATGCCTCACGCACCTGGGATCTGGTTCAAGCCGGCGCCAAGCCGGCGCCAACGCCGTCCGAAGCGGCAAAAGATGCGGACTTTGTCATCAGCATGGTCACGGATGGTCCTGACGTCGAGCAGGTGCTGCTTGGATCCGATGGCGCCGTGCAGAGCGCTCGTACGGGAGCTGTTTTCATCGACATGTCCACCATCAGTCCGGATACGGCGCGACTTGTGTATCGTAACCTGCTACAGCACCAGATCGAATTTCTGGATGCTCCGGTCAGCGGGGGGGATGTGGGCGCCCGGAATGCCACACTGACCATAATGGTCGGTGGCAAGCAGGATGTGTTCGAACAGGCGCGACCGATATTTTCAGCTCTGGGAAAACGCATCACCTACGTGGGTTCATCCGGTTCCGGCCAGGTGGTAAAGGCATGTAATCAAGTGATGACTGCGGTCAATCTGCTGGCGGTCTGCGAGGCGCTGGTGCTGGCCGAGAAAAACGGCATTGACCCTCAGGTGATGATCCATGTGCTGTCCGGCGGAGCATCGCAATCCTGGTCTCTGGAAAATCTGGGTCCACGTATCGTCAAGGGCGATTTTTCGCCGGGGTTTATGGTCAAACTGTTGCAGAAAGATCTCAATATCGTTCTTTCTCAAGCCCAGAGATGTGGTATATCTCTGCCTGGGACGTCTCTGGTGCAACGGTTTCTGGAGGACAATGCAGTACACGGCGAGGCTTCAGAAGGAACCCAGGCTCTGTATAAGGCGCTGAAACGGGTAGAAGGATAAGGTTTTGTGTCTCACTTTCATTGACATATTCCGCGTTTAATTTTGGCTCTCAAATCGGGCAAATTATAGGGCTCTGAAAACTGCCTGAAAATGTCTGACCACCTGCGCAATTTTGATTGATCTGAGTGCGGACACAGTCAACGATTTCCGATGGGGTGACATCAGCGCGGATTCCCGGACAGAGGCCTGCCATGACATACCAGTTCTCAGGGTCTTTCAGTACATTTGGAATAAACGGCCAGGCTTTGCACATCCGGGGTTTGACAGAATGAATCGTGCAGATCCTGTCTTTCCAGAAAATGCAGTATCCGTTTTCAGCCTGAGACAGAACCGGCTTTTTTCCGGAAAGCTGGCAGTATTTTTTCAGAAATGATTCAGGCTCCGCATGAATAAAGGCGGCGATGGAATCAATATCTTCAGGGGATATATAGGTTCCGCCGAATCCCTTACAGCAGTCGCCGCATTGCTGGCAGTTGAAAATTTGTCGGGGCGGTAGGGGATCACAGGGCATAACGGGTCTCCATAGCTCTTTTAAGTGTAATCTGATCGATGTATTTCAAGTCTCCACCGATGGGTACACCGGAGGCGATGCGGGTGACCTTGATCGGAAATTTCTCCAGTAGGCCCAGAAGATAAGATGCCGTAGCTTCGCCTTCTACATGCGTGCCTGTAGCCAGAATGACTTCCTGAATCTTGCCTTCACCAATTCTTGCAACCAATTCCTTGATGCGGATGGCGTTGGGTCCGATGCCATCCATGGGAGACAGGGCGCCTTGCAGAATATGGTATCGTCCATTATAAGCACCTGATTTTTCTATAGATACCATATCAGCAGGCTGTTCGACTACGCAGAGCAGCCGCTCATCCCGGGAGGGATTGCTGCAGATGTTGCAATGTTCGGCTTCACTGAGTGAAAAGCAGATGGCGCACAGCCTGACTTTGTCCTTCAGCTCTCCGATGCTTCGCGCCAGTTGTTCCGCATCGCTGCGGGAAGAGCCAAGGATATACATGGCCAGACGTTCCGCGGTTTTTTCACCGATACCCGGAAGCTTGCTGAGCTGGCGAATGACCTGTCGAATGGATGTGGGATAATGGTTCATGGTCGTTACATCAATCCCGGGATATTCAAGCCACCGGTGAGTTTGCTCATTTCAGCGGAAACCATTTCCTGAGATTTGGTAAGTGCATCATTGACCGCCGCCAGAATCAGATCCTGAAGCATATCCACATCCTCCGGATCCACCACTTCTTTTTCGATCTGAATGGAGATGATCTGTTGTTTGCCGTTGGCTACAACTTTGATCATTCCGCCGCCGGAAGACGTTTCAATCGTTTTTTCAGAAAGTTCTTCCTGAAGCTTCACCATTTTGGCCTGAAGCTTCTGTGCCTGTTTCATCATATTTCCCATATTTCCCATATTTTTCATCACGAGGGTTTCTCCTTCTCTAACTTGATATCGACAACGGTACCGCCGAAAATCTCGATGACATCGGCAACGAGGGGGTGATTCAATGCTTCCTGTTTCAGATACTGGGTCTGGTTAGCCCTCACCTGATTTTCCGGAAGCGGTTCTTTTTCAGCCTGAACGATCAGTTGTATCGGTTTTTCAAATAATTGGTTGACGACCGATTTCAGCAGGGCTTCATTTTTACGGATTCGGTCTATATTGTACCCATCTCCGGAAACATGAATCTCGAGGGTGTGATTCTCTGTTTTCTTCAATGTGGATTTCGATAACACAGGCACAAGAGATCGAGATGTCTCCGATACTTTATCGACAATTCGTTTCAAGGCGGCATCCAGCGATGCCTCAGATTCCAGCAACTCGAAGCGAAGCGGTAGTTCCGGGCTTTTTTCGATGGCATGCGACGGTACGGCGGCTTGTGATTCGAGCATCGGTTGCGGCTGGAACCGTTCGGGTTCGGAAGCGATGTCTATTTCCGGAACCAAATACGGGCGCTGAACTTCGACAAGATGGGGGGGATGATGGATTTCTTTTCGCAGATTATCTATCTTTGCGATGAGCTCATCGATGGGAAGCGCGGGCCGGGTCTGAATGATTCTGAAAAAAACCAGCTCCAGAGCAATCCTGGGAAGGCCGGCATATCGGATCGAGGCTTCCTCTGAAAAGAGCATGTCAAAAATATGGTTGAGGAAGGATACTGAAACCGATTTTACGATCTGCTGCATTCGGTCGATTTCATGGCGCGGAACATCCACGAGTTTCTGAGCATTTTTGCTGATTTTGACAACAAGCAGATTGCGGAAATGCTCGACAAGCGTGTTGTATAGGCGTTTTAAGTCTATACCATTTTCATAACCGGCTCCCAGAAGATCCAGGACTTCCACGATGTCCCCGTTTAAAACCGCCTGAGAAAAATCGAAGATATATTGTCTGTCGATAACGCCAAGAAGGCTGATGACCACATCGTGGGTGACGGCGCCCTCGGAAAAGGAAAGTATCTGATCGAGAAGACTCAAGGCATCCCGCATGCTGCCGTCGGCTTCCTGAGAAATAACGAGCAGGCTTTCCGGAGGAATATTCACCGCTTCTTTCAGGCAAAGTGCTTGAAGATGCAAAAAAATCGACTGGGTGTCTATCCGGCGAAGGTCGTGTCGCTGGCATCTGGAAAGAATTGTCAGGGGAATTTTTTGCGGCTCTGTGGTTGCAAACATGAACAACACATGGGCAGGAGGCTCTTCAAGTGTTTTAAGCAGGGCATTGAAGGCTGCAGCCGTCAGCATGTGGACTTCATCGATGATGTAGATTTTATACCGGCTGTGGGAAGGCATATACCGGACGTTGTCTCTGAGGTCGCGAACCTGATCCACGCTGTTGTTGGATGCTCCGTCGATTTCAAAGACATCGACCGCCTGACCCGAAGTGATCTCGATGCACGAACGACAGACATTGCAGGGGGAAACAGTTGGACCTTGTCGACAGTTCAGTGCTTTTGCCAGAATGCGTGCGATGGTGGTCTTGCCGGTTCCTCTGGGACCCGTAAACAAAATGGCATGAGCCACCCGCCCGGAGGTGATGGCATGGCTCAGAGTTTGCGTGACATGATCTTGTTTGACGACATCCGCAAAGGTCTGAGGTCGATATTTACGGGCAAGAACCAAATAAGACATAATGCTTTCCTGGGAAAGTCAACGGAGGGTCGTCAGAGCGCGCATTCACGCCATAAAAATCGGGGCTGGAATTGGATATGAAACTGGCGGAGAGAGAGGGATTTGAACCCTCGGCGCCGCTATTAACAGCGCACACGATTTCCAGTCGTGCTCCTTCAGCCGCTCGGACATCTCTCCAGAATCAAACAGGGGGATCATCTTTCAGTCCCAAATCTTTGGCGGAGAGGGTGGGATTTGAACCCACGATCCCGTTTTTAGACAGGATACCGCTTTTCGAGAGCGGGGCCATCAGCCGCTCGGCCACCTCTCCATCACCCTCTGACTTAAGACAATCTTAGATATACTTTTTAAGATTACCTGTCAATGATCTTATTCTGTTTTTTGCATTCGGACTTGAATAACCGCCGAGTTTATAGTATTTCTTCCCGGCGATTCATATGAGAATCATCGAGATCCGTTTTATTCATTTCTGGCTGTTCGGGTTATAGACTGGAGATCGTCGTTGTTTCCGATTATACCCTGCCGCCCATTCACCTGTGTACATAAGGATATTGTCTGATGGCCAAAATTGTTCCATTCAAGGGAATCGTTTATAACCCCGAAAGGGTCGAGAATCTGGCAAGTGTTGTCACCCCTCCCTATGATGTGATAACGCCTGATGAGCAGCTTGCCTTTTATGAACGCCATCCCTGGAATATCATTCGACTGATCCTGGGAAAAACGTTGGAAAGGGATTCTTCCCAAGACAATCGGCATACCCGTTCAGCGGGTTTTTTCAATTCCTGGCTGTCCGATGGTGTTCTGATTCAGGACTCTTATCCGGCATTTTATCTGACGTCCATCGATTTTTCGCTTCAATCCCGGAAGATTACGCGATGGGGCCTGATTTCGCAGGTTGCCCTCGAGCCTTTTGAGAAAGGTGTGGTGCTGCCACACGAAAAGACGTTCTCACGGGTGAAGTCGGAAAGGCTGGAACTGATGAAATCCTGTCATACCAATTACAGCCCGATATTCTCCCTGTATTCAGACGCTGAGCAAATGGTTGTGAATATGCTCCGGCGGTCGAGTGCTGAAAATACGCCGGACATGCAATTCATTGATACTTACGGACACCGCCATCAGTTGTGGCGGGTAACGGATGCGGCCCTTCATCGAAAAATTTCCGATTTTATGACCGACAAGTCTCTTTTTATTGCCGATGGCCACCATCGGTATGAAACCGCCCTGAATTACCGGCAGTGGGTAGCGGCGCAGACCCCTGGGTTTTCTCCGGAGCATCCGGCCAATTTTATCATGATGTATTTATGCGGCATGGAAGATCCGGGGATGGTGATTCTGCCGGCGCACCGCATGGTGAAAGCGATATCTCATGAAAAAATAGACCGTTTCATCACCGCTGCAGAGGCGTATTTTGATATCACCCGGTGTCCAATGGAAACCGATGCCACTTCCGATGCAGCCGTCGAGAAATGGAACAACATGTTAAATTCCGGAATTGCCCGTACCCGGATCGGCGTTGTGATCAAAAATCACCCGCAGGGATATCTGCTTGGCCTGAAAGCCGGTGTCATGCAGCGAATGTACGGGAAGGAAATGTCGGATCGGATGCTGGAACTGGATGTGACGGTCTTGACCCGGCTGATCCTGATGGATATCCTGGGTCTGAATCACAGCCAACTGGACGATGAATCCATCATGCGCTATTCAAGCAAGACAGATGTCGCCCTTGACGCTGTTTGTTCCGGGCAATGTGATGCCGCCTTTCTTTTGAATCCCACCCGGATCGATCAGGTCAAGCGGATTGCCGAGGCCGGGGAAATCATGCCCAGAAAATCCACATATTTCTATCCAAAGGTGGTTACGGGACAGGTGCTAAACCGGTTGACCGACGGTTGAAAAAAAAGGCTTTCAGGGGGCAAACATGGCCTGAACCCTGTCGGTATATGAGCCGTTCGGCTGAAATATCACCAGCGGCTCGATCATTGCAGCGCCTGGACGCCCTGCCTTGATGCCGGATACCAGAACGAGGCGGGCCGGGTCATGGATATTGGCGTGTATCGTCTGAATGCATTTGGGTTCAATTCCGGCGGATCGCAGCGTTGTCAGTAAATCCGTGATCCGTTCCGCAGGGTAAATGATTGCGAATCGACCGCCGATGCCCAGCAGCCTGGCGGCGGTATCGGTCACATCTTGAAGGGTGACCAGAATTTCATGCCGGGCGATCGCCCGCTGAGAGTGGAGATTGACCCTGCCGGATCGGTCTTTTCTATAAGGCGGATTGCTGATCACCATATCTACGGGCCCAGATACAGCCGCACTTGAAAGTAATCTCATATCTTGGCGGATAATGGTGATGCGGTCTGTAAGTCCATTGACTTCAATGTTCCGGGCTGCCAGCGCCGCCAGCTCCGGCTGTACTTCAATTCCTGAAAGGATTGCCTCCGGATGCCGGTATCCCAGAATCAAGGGAATGATGCCGCATCCGGTACCCAGATCCACGATACGGTCTTTTGCCTTCGGGGCTGAAAATGCAGATAGCAGCACCGCATCGATGGAAAACCGATATCCATCCCGGTGCTGAAAGACCTTTATCCTGCCGTTGAAAAACGTATCTTCAGTTTGGGCAAACTGCATCATGCCGGTCAGATTGTTTTCATCCGATCCGGGGAGTTTTCGGATGCGGACGGCCTGTGAAAGTCAGCGACAAAACGGTGATGTCATCGCTCTGCGCGACCGTTCCGACGAATTCGCGGACCGACAGGAGGATGTTCTCGACAATTTCCTGGGCGCAGTCGCTTTTTTCTGTTTGTAATGTTCGGATGAGCCGATCGTTGGAATAGAGTTTATTTTCATGGTCCATGGCTTCTGTGACCCCGTCTGTATACAATATCAGGCTGTCGCCGGGTTTCATGATGGTTACTTGTGTGCTGTAAACCGCATCTTCCATGACCCCCAGCATGATCTCGGGGGTGACATTCAGCCATCTGGGCTTGCTGCCTGAAGACTCAATGATCAGCGGCGGATTATGCCCGGCATTGGCATATGCCAGCTCTCCTGTCATAAAATTCAGGATACCGCAGAACACCGTGCAGAACATCATGGTGTCATTATCCACGCATAGTTCCTGGTTGGTCCGCTCCAGAATGCTTGAAGGTGGGATATTCTCGCTGGCAATCCCCTTCATGAGGGTTTTGCTGACAGCCATAAAGAGGGCTGCCGGAACCCCTTTGCCCGAGACATCGCCAATGGAGAAAAATAGATGCCTGTCATCAAGCAGGAAAAAGTCATATAGATCCCCGCCGACCTCCTTGGCTGGAATCAGAGTGGCATAGATATCAAATTCCTGTTTTTCTGGAAACGGCGGAAAGTGTTTGGGTAAAAAACTCATCTGAATGGTATGGGCAATCCGAAGTTCGCTTTCGATCCGCTCCTTGATGGCGGTGGTTTCCTTCAGATCGATAATGTATTCTTTCAGGGCTGAACGCATATTTTCAAACGATGTGGTCAGGTCCGCGATTTCATCGTTGGATTTGCTGACAGGAAGTTCAACATCCAGGTTTCCTTTAGCAATTTCAAGGGTCTTATCGGCAAGTGTGCTGATGGGTCGAGTCATTTTGCCGGATATCGAAATGATTACCAGAAACAGAAGGGTAAAACCGATCACGCCGATCAAAACCAGTTTCAAAATCAAAGTATGGAGATCTGCCAAAAGCTCATCTTCCGGTACCACAATGCCCAGAGACCAGCCGGACGATTGCAGGGGTGCGTAATACATTCTGGAAACTTTTCCGGTGAGATTGCGATTCAGCGGAACAAATCCTTCTTTTCCAAGAATCATGTTCCTGCCGATATTGCGAAGTGCTGAATCGCCTGTGGCTTCAGCAATACTGAAAACACTTTCATTCATGATCAGGTTTTTATTCGGATGCGATACAAAAACGCCGGATTGCGAAATTAAAAAGGCATAACCGGATCGGTATATGCTGATCCGGGAAACAATTTCCTCCAGCCAGCTCAGGGAAAGGTCTGCCGTTACCACTCCGCTGAATATCTTCTCATCATGGACTTTGCGATAAAATGGAATGGAAAAAGTGGTCATCACAATATTGCCGCCGCCGGTATCGAAATATGGATCGCTCCAAACAGGTCTGCCCAGTTCTTTGGGCATCAGGTACCAGTCCCAGAAACAATAATTGAAAGCTGTTTCCTCGCCAGTACTTCGTAGCGCGCCATTATCCCGATATATATAAGGGCCGTAATAGCGAATATCCGGGTCAAAGAAAAAAGGCTCGAAGGCAACCATTGTTCCGTAAATTTCCGGATTGGTATGCAAAACATTTTCAATTGACTGCAGCAGGGTATTGCGGGTGTATAACTGATTTTCAAGGGATGCAGCCAGAAATCGCGGAACTTTTTCGATTCCAAGAAGGGTATTTTCGATTTTATGAACCGTCGCCAAGGTCAAATAGCGGGTATTTTCTTCTACGGTTTTGAGGACGGTTTGTCGGGATAATGCGTAGTTATAATAAAAAACGGCAATAAAAACGCCGGCTGTGCCCAGAAGGGTCAGGGAGGCAATCTTGAATGCCAGACTTTTTTTAAAGGGAATCATCCAGGCAGGGAGCATAGAATTCATTGAAATTCGGAATATTATCAATCATTCCGCCGGCTTTGACTTCCTGGGCGACCGTCTGATAGTCATCTTTGGAAAGGATGCCCATCGAATCGCTGCTACCGTTTATCAGGGAAATATCCCGGATGCGATCCAGCATCCACTGCTGATGTACCCGGTTGGTGCCGATGTGGGCCTCCTGAACATAGATCATCACAATGTCGATGGCCTCATTCGGATGATCGAATGCGTACCGCCAGCCTTCAAGGGAGGCATCAACAAAATTGCGACAGGTGCGATCATTTTTATTGAGCATCTCACGCATGCAATACACGCCGTCTTCCGGAAAATTCAGACCATATTGATCGAAAAAGAAAGTGGTAAGTTCATCGGCATTTACTCCGGAATTCAGCAATGTATGATATTCATTGTACCACATGGCGCAGGCGGCATCCACTCCGCCCTGTAAAAATAAATTAATCGTATAGGTTTGGGGAACGGTGGTAACCTGAATCTGGTGCAATCGGAAAAATGCCTGAGGTTGAATCTGAAAATCCGACCAGAGGCTTATGCGCTTTCCGTTCAGGTCTTTTGGAGAGAAAATATGGCTCGATTTTCTGGCTACCAGGATAAAGCCGGATTTTTGTCCGATCTGCGCCACATTGACCAGATCAACTCCTTTGGAACGCAGCATAATCGCATCGGAGAGAAACAATGTCGTGAAATCGGTCTTCCGGCGTATCAGCATGTCTGCCGGTGGGCTGTCCGGCCCGCCGGGGAGCATGCGAAGATCAATTCCCCGCTTCTGATAAAAACCCTTTTGGACAGCAACGTAATAGCCGGCAAACTGGGCCTGGTGAGTCCACTGTGGTAAAAAAGTGACGGTCTGCAAATCTTCGCAAAAAGCGGGGAAGCGAAGAATGCAGACAAGCAGAAATCCTGCTTTCAAGATCGATATGAACATGAAGCTTTTCAACACTAATCTCCATCGGCCGTGGTGGACTGTGATCGGTTTCAATCGGAGTTTTTAGGACACTCCCTCCCAACCCTCGCCCATAATACTTTCTGATCACTATACAAAATTTTCGCGGATTCTTGAAGTGTTTTTCGGTCGTTTCTTTCGGTTTTCGCCATGAGGCGCTTCTCTTTCCACGCTCAATTTTTTTCCGCAGAACTTGTAACCACTGATAGCTTGATACACCTCGTCCACATAATGATTTTCAATCTGAAACCGCGACCTGTCCGGGCTGATATCGATATTTCCCAGCCTGATGAAACGGTTTCGCGTACTTTGATTGATCAGTCCGATGATCTGAGGCGGCAACACGTGATCATTCTTGCCGATATTGACAACTAGATAAGTAAAACCGGTTTTACTTAATTCCTTGCCGCCGTTTTTTGTCATCGATAATTGTTTTTTGGGTAATTCCCGGGGAATCACCGTCAGATCCGGCGTATTCTTGTAATAATTCAGAAACCGGTTGAATTCCAGAGATACGAAATGTTTCAACAGCGCCTCTCTGTCCAAATCCGCCAGTTTCTCTTCTATTACAGATAGATATGGCGAAATCTGATCACTGTCAATGGCGACGGTCTTTACCCGATCGATCAGGTGTATCAACTGCTGCTCGCAGATATCTTTTCCCAGCGGCACGTTCGCAGCGGATATTTTCCGCTTGACGGTCTTTTCAATGCTCTGGATTTTATATTTTTCTTTCATGTTGATAATGGCAAGAGAGATGCCTGTCTTTCCGGCCCTGCCGGTCCGTCCGCTTCTGTGAGTGTAGATTTCCAGGTCATCAGGCAGGTCATAATGAATGACGTGGGTCAGATCGTTCACATCCAAACCCCGTGCCGCAATATCCGTAGCGATCAGGAGCTGAACATTGCCTGCCCGAAATTTGTGCATGACAAATTCCCGTTGCGACTGCGACATGTCCCCGTGAAGCGCTTCGGCATTATATCCATCTTTGATCATTCTGTCGGCGATTTCCTGCGTGCCGATACGGGTTCTGCAAAAAATGATGCCGTAGATTCCCGGATAATAATCCACCACCCGCTTTAAAGTTTCGTACTTGTCCTTTGCATGCACCATGAAATACTGGTGTTCCACATTGGCAGTTCCCGAATTCTTGGGGCCGACGGAAATCTCGATCGGGTTTTGCATGTATTTTGCCGCAATTTTGGCAACCTCGGACGGCATGGTTGCGGAGAACAGAAGGGTTTGACGCTCTTTGGGGGCTGTTGCCAAAATGGCGTCGAGTTCTTCCTTGAATCCCATATTCAACATGATATCCGCTTCATCGAGTATCAGATGCCGGATGGAGCTGATATCTGCGACTTTTCGATTGATCAGGTCCAGAAGACGTCCGGGGGTGGCGACAATAATCTGTGATCCCTTTCGAACGGAGTGCATCTGCTCCAATATCCCCGTTCCACCATAAACCGCAGTGACTGAAATCTTAGGAAGAAACCGCGCGAATCGTTCCATGTCGTTGGCGATCTGCAGGCAGAGTTCTCGGGTCGGGCAAAGAATGAGCGCCTGAACCTTTCTGGATGAAACGTTCGTTCGCTCCAGAATTGGCAGCCCGTATGCCGCGGTTTTTCCGGTTCCGGTCTGTGCGAGTCCCACAATGTCTCTGATGTCGGTCAGAATTTGCGGAATGACTTTTTCCTGAATCGGCGTCGGAACATCAAAGCCCAGATTGCCGATGGCTTTTATGATAGGGTCGGACAGTCCCAGTGTGCTGAAATTCAAATGTGATTCCTCTATCTGTATTTTTAGTGTTATTCGTGGTAATATTGGCTAAAAGATGACTTGCCGAATAAGAATTTTCTTCTGGAATACGGGGCAGGATTTTCCATTTTGCAGTCTCTAAAATTTTATTCAATCTAATTCATTTCATGTTAATTGGCAACACTTAATCCGTGTTTCGGATAGACATGTGAACCGCTGGAGAATATCGAAAGCGATTTCTTGTGAAAGATGCAAAAAAAATCATGAAGCCATTTTCTGAATTCCCTGTTTCCAATGTATTTTCATTGCGATATGTTTTGACGGACATTGATGATACCCTGACGCTGAGCGGTCGCCTGCCATCCATTGCATTTGTTTCGATGGAAAAATTACAGGAAGCAGGCATCGCCGTAATTCCCATCACAGGTCGGCCGGCCGGCTGGTGCGACCATATTGCCCGGATGTGGCCTGTGAACGGCGTCGTGGGTGAAAACGGCGCGTTTTATTTTTGCTATGACTGCCTTTCCCGTAAAATGACACGGCGCTACTGGAAGCCCGAGAAAGAACGCCGCGCAGACCGAAAGCGCCTGGTAGCCATTGAAAAGCAGATCCGGAAATCGGTTCCCGCTTCACGGGTGGCTTCGGATCAGGCTTACCGGGAAGCGGATCTGGCCATTGATTTTTGTGAGGATGTGTTGCCGCTGTCGCTGTCGGACATTGATCGCATTGTCGCCTGTTTTACGGAAGCCGGGGCTCAGGCCAAAATCAGCTCCATTCATGTCAATGGCTGGTTCGGCAATTACGATAAACTGATCATGACCCGCCTGCTCTTTGAAGAAGTGTTTTCCAAGAATCTGGATGCCATCAAAAACCAGGTGATTTTTGCCGGGGATTCCCCCAATGATGCGCCCATGTTTGGTTTTTTCCCCAATTCCGTTGGAGTGGCCAATGTAAAAAACTTTATGGGAAAAATGGTACATGATCCGGCCTGGGTCACAGCAGGGGAAGGGGGGGTGGGATTTGCAGAGATGGTTGATCACCTGATTGCCTGCCGAAAATTGTTGGAATCTGAGAGTCCTGTTTGCAGAAACTTATGTTGATTTTTTAATCGCGCCGGCATCTGGAACCATCCGCGACAACTCCATAAGATTTCATGAATGCTACATGGCCTTGACAAGAGATGCAATCAGTTGTTGCAGGGCGGGTGCGGCTCTTCGGGCAACATCAAGGATTTCTTCAAGTGTTGCGGGAACGGGATTTTCAGGGGTATGTACATTGGTAATGGTTGAAATCCCGATCACTTTCATTCCTGCCTGCACGGCCACGATAACTTCCATGATGGTGGAAAATCCGACTGCCGATGCGCCGATGGTTTGCAGAAAATGAATTTCAGCCGGGGTTTCGAGAGAAGGACCCAATAGACCCACGTAAACACCGGTTTGAAGAGGCAAATTCAACTGACTGCCGATGGTTGAGGCCAGTTTGGTTAGATTCGGATCATAGGCATGGGCCATGTCTGGAAAACGGTTTCCCCAATTCGGTTCATGGGGGCCGACCAGCGGATTTCGACCTGTCAGGTTGATATGATCCTGAATGATCATGATATCCCCGGATGAAAACTGGGAATTTAAGCCGCCCGCGGCATTGGAAACGATGAATTGCTTGATGCCTAGCTCCTGCATGACCCTTATCGAAAAAGTAACCTCCTGCGGAGAATATCCTTCATAAAGATGAAATCTGCCTTTAAATACCGCTACCTGCCTGCCCTGGAGCGCGCCGATGACAAGCTGCCCCGGATGTCCTTCCACAGTTGAAACCGGAAAATGCGGAATATCCTGATATGCAAATTGCGTGTGTACTAAAACACCGTCCGCACATTCACCCAGTCCGGTGCCGGTTAGAATGGCGATTTCAGGAACATTTGAAAGTTGTGACCGGATATGGCCTGCAGCAGCGATAGCCTTGTCTTTAAGCGATTTCATGGCAGTCCCCATTACGTTAAAAAATACACCTTAATTGATTAACTTCCAGTGTCATCATAACTCATGAATGCTTGGACAGTCAAGAATCTGGAAACGATTATATTGACATTATTTAGCAATTATGAGAAGTTATACCCACTAAAAAAAATGATAAGCGTTCAGTCGGGTTTATGGGTATTGCTTTTTTATGGCCGCGATTGACATGAATTTAAACCCAGAATGAACAGGTATCGCCCATGAAATTATCCGAAATTAAAAATTCGTTGAATGCACAAATTTTGTTCGGGCATGACCAGATGGACATGAATATCGCTGGGGCCGGTGGTGCGGATCTGATGGAGGATGTCCTGTCGGCTGTAGCCAAAGGTTCTGTTCTGTTGACGGGACTCACGACAGAACAGGCTTTAAGAACGGCCACGATCGCAGGGGTCTCGGCTATCGTCATTGTCCGGGGAAAAAAACCGGATGCCAAAATGCTCGAAGCAGCGGTCGCTTCGGGTATTCCGATATTGCGAACGCGGTATTCATTGTTCGTGGCTTGCGGACGATTGTACATGGATGGTCTCAGGGGGCTTGACGGGTCGTGGTAACTCATGCCGACCGAACATGATTGTTTCTTCGTTCTGGAATTTAGCACCGTTACCCTATCTGAGCATCAGGTATAACTGTTTTTTACTGTTGACATTTTAAAGGTTTCAAGGATATTCTATCAAATTTGAATTATTCGACCTATACCAGATGGTGCTGGTATGTCTTCGAATTTTGTGTCCTTGCTCTGAGTGGTTTCAGGGCTTAATATCCACAAGGAGGTTTTATGAGAAGGTATGAGACAATTGTCATCGTTGATCCTGATGTTCCGGAGGATGAACGCAATTCCCTATGCGACAAAATCAAGGATGTCATCTTGCAGAAAAACGGGTCCTTGATTGAACTTGAAGAATGGGGAATCAAACGGCTGGCCTATGAAATTCGAAAAAAGATCAGAGGATATTATTTCCGCATCGATTATTGCGGTATCGGTGAATTGGTAGATGAACTCGAGCGCTCTTTCCGGATCAATGATCGTTTTTTGAAATTCATGACCATCATGCTGGCTGAAAATGCCGATGTCGAAAAAATAAGAGAAGAAATCGCCGCCGCCAAATCTTCGCCTGTTAAGTCCATCGTGGATGACATATCCGGCGAATCGGAATCGCCATTTGATGAAAGTGTCGATTCATCATTTGATATTAACGAGGAAGAGGAGGAGGAATAAAAATGGCGCCTTACAGTTCAAACAAGCGTAAACCCGTAACGCGGAAAAAACGGGTTTTTCATCGTCGTAAAATCTGCCGTTTCTGCGCGGATGCAACAATTGTGATTGACTATAAAGATTCAAAATCTCTCCGATATTTCACAACCGAGCGAGGCAAAATCATTCCGAGACGTATTTCAGGAACATGCGCCAAGCATCAGCGTCTCTTGACCGAGGCCATCAAGCGTGCCAGAACCATTGCACTGCTGCCTTTTGTCGGCTCTGTCGAGATGTAGATATAGACATTCAGAAAAATAATTTCGCGGCGTTATCGGTCGGAGGTACGCCACAGTATTATCTCCTCCCTGCTGCCTTGCGAAATGAATTTTTTGAAAGTCTATGGTATATAAGGATTTAGCCTGTGTTGTTACCTGCAGATGGGGATGTACTGAAAAAGATCGCAAGTGGAGTCGGCTTTACCTGCCTGATGTTTGCCGCTACCCTGTATATTCCCATTATCGGGTTCATCAGCGCAGTGATGATTCCCCTGCCGATCAGCTATTACCGCTATAAGCTCGGAAGATCAGCCGGTGGGCTGATACTTGTCACAAGCTTTATCCTCATGGTGATCATGGCAGATGGCGTTTCATTTGATATCGCGCTGTTTGCGGTTCTACTGATACTGGGTTTTGTACTGGGTGAGATGCTGGCAGAGGGTGTTTCCGTTGAAAAGACGGTACTTTATCCATGTCTGTCGGTCATTGCCTCCGGCATTGTCCTGGCGCTGTTCTACAGTGCCTTCAGCCAGACGGAGTTCAGCAGTCTGGTCAATCTCTATGTCAAGAAGAATCTGGAACTGACGCTTGAGTTATACCGACAAATGGCGATGCCTGAAGAAACTCTTCAGACACTTTCACGGTCGATGGAGACCATTCAGTTCGTGTTGGTTCGGATCATTCCGGGAATGGCAGTCATGTCCGGACTTTTTGTAAGCTGGATCAATATGCTCATGATAAGGTCGCTGACCAGATTCAAAGGGTTGAAGACGCCGGAGTTCGGCATCCTGACCCAATGGAAGTCACCGGAGGTTTTGGTCTGGATCGTGATTGCCGGAGGGGTACTGCTGCTGATTCCGGTCAAATTTCTGAAAATTATCGGGCTGAATATCGTGCTTGCTCTGGTCATGATTTATTTTATTCAGGGGATTTCCATTGTTTCGTTTTATTTTGATAAAAGGAATTTCCCGAGAATGTTAAGAGGGGTGCTGTACGGTCTGATCGGGATACAGCAACTGTTTTCCCTGCTGGTTATCGGCTTGGGCTTTTTCGATTTATGGATTGATTTTAGAAGAATTGATAAAAATGAAAAGCTTGACATCGAATCATAAATTTCGCCCGATGCGGCGAATCAGCTTTGGTGATATGTGGAGGACATTATGAAAGTCATTTTAACCGAGACCATCGAATCTCTGGGCATTATCGGCAGCGAGGTCAAAGTTGCCGATGGATATGCACGAAATTATCTGCTGCCCCAGAAAAAGGCTGTTGTAGCCAGTCTGCAAAACCATAAACTGTTTGAACAACAAAAAGTCCGGGTCGATCTTCAGATTGCCAAGGAAAAAGGCATTGCCGAGGAAATGGCCAAAAAACTGGAGGGTATCATCTGCACCATTCCCGCCAGGGTCAGTGATGAAAACCGCTTATACGGGTCCATCACGACCCGCGATATTATCGACGCGCTGGCCGCCAAAGAAATTATCGTCGAAAAGAAAATGATCCTGATGAAAGAGCCCATTAAAACTTTGGGCGCATACCAAATTCCGATCCGCGTGTACAAAGGGGTTGAACCCGAAATCACGGTCGAAATCGTATCCGACTGAATGCGGTCGGTCAAATCAGGTTGATCAGGGTGAGAAAGGGCGAGGAAGTTGAGAAACAACGCAATTTCTTCACCCTTTTTCAGCTTTCTCAGCCATACCTCGTACCTGGTCATCTGTTATGAAATCCCAACAAGATCCATCTCTTTACCACCTTCCTCCCCATAGTCTTGAAGCTGAAGAAGCCATTATCAGCGCCATTTTGCATGACAACAGCACCTTGATGGACGTTGTCGAGGTTCTGGCTGCGGATGATTTCTATCGTTCCGCCCATCAGAGAATATACGCCACCATGATGGAGCTCTATGGGAAGGGGGAACCGGTCGATCTGGTAACCCTGACCAATGCCCTGAAAGCCAAGGGGCATCTTGAGACTGTGGGGGGTGTTTCTAGTATCGTACAGATTCTGGAATCGGTTCCGATTGCCGTCAATGCTGTTCATTATGCCAGAATCATTCATGACAAGGGCTGTCTCCGCCGACTGATCGAAAAAGCCAATCTTATCGTCAAGCGGTGCTTTGAGGATCAGGGAGATGTTGATGATATCCTGGATTTTGCTGAATCTGCGATTTTTGAGATTTCCGATAACAAGATCAAACCGGGCTTCAATCACATCCGTTCTCTGATCGACCAGAATATCGATAAACTCGAAGAACGTCAGGGCAATAAAACCTTGTTGACCGGTGTACCGACGGGCTTTACCGGGCTGGACCATTTAACGTCAGGATTTCAGCGCTCGGATCTGATCATTCTCGCCGCACGCCCGAGCATGGGGAAAACAGCGTTGGCCCTGAATATTGTTCGAAACGCCGCTGTCGACCACAATGTTCCCTGCGCGATATTCTCACTGGAAATGTCCAAAGAACAGCTTTCCATGAGAATGTTGTGCGCCGAAGCCCGAATTGATTCGGCAAGGTTGCGTGACGGTTTTTTCAGTGATGACGACTGGGAGCGACTCACGCACGCCGCCGGGATTCTTTCCGACGCACCGATTTATATTGACGATTCTCCTGAGATTACCTCCATGACCATTCGGGCAAAGGCTAGAAGATTGAAGATGGAAAAAGACCTGGGGATGATCGTCATCGATTATATTCAGCTCATGAAAAGCTCGATATCCAACGATCGCAGAGATCTGGAAATCTCAGAGATATCCAGATCCATCAAGTCCCTGGCCCGGGAGCTGGATCTTCCCATAGTAGCGTTGTCTCAGCTTAACAGAAAGCTGGAAGAAAGAAGCGATAAGCATCCCCAACTCTCGGATCTGCGGGAATCCGGAGCACTCGAGCAGGACGCCGATGTGGTGACATTCATCTATCGAGATGAAGTGTATAACCGGGATGAAAACAATCCGAACCGGGGGAAAGCCGAAGTTATCGTTGCCAAACACAGAAACGGGCCCACGGGTTTGGCGCCGCTCACATTTCTGAAATCCTATACCCGTTTTGAAAATCCGGCTCCTGAAATCAGATGAAAAAAATTCATGGTAACACTTCAGGTTTAAAATCCGGCCAGATTTCGGAACTTGAAGATATTTACGACAGGCGGGTTTCTCCGCAATATCTGGTTTCCCCTGAAATCACGGATGCACTCTGCCGGATTTCTCATGAAATCCGTCGCCAGATCGGGATTTTGGTCAACCGCCAGGGCAAGGTTGTATCGGTCATTGTCGGAGACCATCACGGTATCGTGCTTCCGGATGTCAGTGAATACCGAAGCGCAACAGACAGGCTGAAGGGAATTCGGTGCATTCACACCCACCTGAAAGCCGAGCCCATTTCCCACGATGATTTAACGGATCTTTCGCTGCTTCGCCTGGATATGATGGCTGTTCTGACCCTGACTCCCGACGGGAAGCCCCGGGAAGTGACGGCAGCGCACGTTCTGCCGTCTGCAACAGATGCGGCGCCGTATCGCATCCTGCCATCTTTTTCGGTAAACCGGCTGGATATGGGTTGTCTGGATCTGATTCACGCCATTGAATCTGAACTCGGACAGGCTATCACGTTGCGTGAATCCAGAACAGGCTCCAGTCGCGGTCAGGAAAAAGCACTTCTGATCAGCGTTTCGACGGAACCACACAAGTCTGCCATGGATTCATTGGAAGAACTCAAAGAGCTTGCCCGTTCCTGCGGCATATTTGTGGTAGACTCCGTATTGCAGCACCGCAGGCAGGTAGACCCACGTTTTTTGATGGGCAGCGGCAAACTTCAGGAAATAGCGCTTCTGGCCATCCAGAAAGGGGTGGATATCATTATTTTCGATCAAGAACTCAATCCTTCCCAAATTCGTTCCATTGCCGATCAGATCGCGATGAAGGTGATCGATCGGACCCAGTTGATTCTGGATATTTTCGCTCAGCGCGCCCGGTCCCGTGAGGGCAAGCTTCAGGTGGAGCTGGCACAGTTGAAATACCTGCTGCCGCGGTTGGCCACTAAAAATACCGCCATGTCCCGGTTGACTGGCGGCATCGGCGGCAGGGGGCCTGGCGAAACCAAACTGGAGATCAATCGAAGACGGGCCAGAGATCGCATCGTCCGACTGGAAAAAGCATTGGCTGAAGTGGCTCAACATCGCAGCCAGCAAAAGGCCAGGCGTCGCAAACAGGGTCTGCCTGTCATCTCGATCATCGGATATACGAATGCCGGCAAATCGACACTGTTAAATACTCTGACCCAGAGTCAGGTACTCGCAGAGCAGCGTCTTTTCGCCACCCTGGATCCTTCCAGCCGCAGGCTCAGGTTTCCCAGAGACATCGATGTCATTATTACGGATACCGTCGGTTTTATCAAAAATCTTCCCCAGGACCTGCAGGTTGCCTTTCGTGCGACTCTTGAAGAACTAGAATCTGCAGATCTGCTGCTGCATGTGATCGATATCAGCAATCCTCGCTGCGAGGATCAGATCCAATCGGTGGAAACGATTCTGGAAAGCCTGGCGTTGAATCAAATCCCCTGTCTGCGGGTTCTGAACAAGCAGGATGCGCTGTCTCGGTCGGAAGTTGAGCGGTGCGTGAACTACTATGGCGGTATTACCGTTTCAGCCAACGATAAAACCACATTGCTGCCGCTGATCGAAGCAATGGCCCAGACCATCGAGCAGCGACAAAAAGATTGACATCTCCTGGAAAAGACATATAAGCGAAACAGACGATATGGATATTGAACGCATCAAAACAGTCGGCATTGGCGCCGCCTACAACGGCGGCCGGGTTCTTCGCTCATTTATGGGCAAAATCAAAGCTCCAGACCATAAAGGCGCCATCGACCTGGTTACCGAAGCGGATCTGGGATCGGAAAAAGTTATTATCGAATCAATCCATAAGGCTTTTCCCGACCATGCCATTCTAGCTGAAGAAAGCGGGATGAGCGGCGAAAATCCGGAGAGCAGGTGGATTATCGACCCTTTGGACGGCACCACCAATTATACCCATCAACTGGGGTTGTTTGGAGTATCCATCGCTTTCGAGTCGGCAGGAAAAATCATCATCGGTATTGTTCTGAACCCAGTGTCCGGCGAATTGTTTACGGCAGTACAGGGGCAGGGCGCTCGGCTGAACGGCAGACCCATTCATGTCTCTGAAACCCTCCTGGTTTCGGACAGTCTTCTTGTTACCGGGTTTGCCTATAATTTCAAAGAGATATTTCGTGATGTGATGCTTCGGTTCGCCAACTGCCAGCGGGCTTCGCAAGGTGTGCGGCGGCTGGGTTCGGCTTCTCTGGATCTGTGTTTTCTGGCATGTGGACGATTTGACGGATATTGGGAACAGAACCTGAAACCCTGGGACACGGCGGCCGGTTACCTGATTGCTAGGGAAGCAGGGGCTTACATCACGGATTTTACGAATCGGGCATATTCTATATACGGCAGCGAGATTCTTGCAACCAATGGTTCGATACATGAGGAAATGCGCAGACTATTAAAGGAAGAAGCATGAAAAAAAAGAAGGCTAATACGGCTGAAGTGTTGGGTGATGATCTGGGGTGCATTGGAGATTTCAATGCCGAAGATCGGATGTGTTTGAATTTATGCGCGCTCAGATTACGTTGCTCTATTGAAAGCAGGTACGGCATCCGGGCTGAAATCCTGGAGGAGTTGATGTATTCGGAAACATTTTCTGAGAAAAATCAATAGCCCCACTAACGCTCTGCCGATCGGCCCTTGTATGCGGGCCACCTCCGCTTTATGTTTCCATATGCCGCAAACAGCGTTTTTGAGTCTCCCCAAAACCCTCCCCCGTGGGGGGAGTGACCTAAAAGTACATTCGGTATCAGCAGACCCCTTCTTCAAGTTTGGCGCAAAGGAATTCGATCTGTTTTTGAAGAGAATGATTTTCGCGGATTCCCTTTTCAACAGCGCTGATGGAATGCAGTGCTGTTGCATGGTAACGATTGAAACACTTGCCGATGGCCTGAAGCGGTGAGTCAGTGTAGCGCCGGGATAAATACATCGCAATCTGTCTGGCTCTTACCAGCGTCTGTTTGCGGGACGGAGAGACTATATCCTGACTGGAAATGTTGTATTCCCGGCAAATCAGTTTTTTGATTCCGTCGATGGTGATGAGTTTACGCTGCCGAACAATGTTCTTGATAACGCTTTCTGCAAGCGACATGTCAATCGGGGCGCCCAGAAGAGAGGATTTGGCAGTAATACCGATCAAACCGCTTTCGAGTTGACGCACATCTTCAGTCAATTCTCCTGCTAGATACTGCGTAATATCTTCAGGTATATGAATACCGCTGGCCGTTGCTTTTTTTTGAAGAATTCGAACCCGTGTTCTGAAATTCGGCGGATCGATGGCGGATATCAAACCACTGGACAGCCGAGAACGCAGTTTGTCGTTCAGCTTGGGAATGTCTCCGGGAAGATAGGAGCTGGAAAAAATGATTTTTTTACCTGAGTCGTAAAGGGTATCCAGTGTCATGGCCAACTCGATTTGCGTGCGTTCCTTGCCACTGAGATAATGCACATCATCCAGCAGCAGAACATTGCAGCCGGTTCGATATTTTTTCTTGAATTGGTCGATGGAATCATGTTGATAGGCGGAAACCATTTCATTGGAGAAATCTTCCGCTGTGATATAATATACCTTTTCCGCAGGATTTTCCGTCAAGATATGATTGCCGACGGCTTGGGTCAGATGGGTTTTCCCCATACCGGTTTTTGACAGTAAAAACAGGGAATGCTGCTGTGTTTTCTTTCGGGATGCCAAAGCCAGGGATGCTGAATAGGCAAAATCATTGTTGCCGCCGACAACAAACTGATCGAAAGTATAATCTCTTCTTAAATATCTGCCGCTTGCAGGCTGGGCATCGGCCTGGGGAAAAAGGGGTTTTTGATGGCAGATGTCCGGTGGGCGGTGACTGGTGGAATGCTTTGCAGATACTTCCATGGCAATCTGAACGGATTTGCCGGAAATCATCCGGATTTCAGATAAAATCATATCGCTGTAATGTTCGAGAACCCGTTTTTTTGAAAAAGAATTCGGGCAGGAAAGCACCACGACGCCATCGTTGTCGGATATGAATTCAACCGGTTCAATCCACATTCGATAACTGTGACCGGGTATGCGGGTCTTGATGATGTCTTTGGTTTTGTTCCAGATAGATTCCATAATGGTATCGCCAGTTCAGAGAAATTTGAACGCCTGAGTGAAATGAAAATCGATGAAAGAATTATTGTGATCACAGCCGGGCTACCCAAAAGAACAGCATGTGGCCACCCGGAGATGTATGTGAAATGGTGCAGTTTCCGTTTAAAGAGACTGCCGTCCGGTGTTCATCGGATTGACTCGATGATTTGTTTCGTGTGTTCGGTTTTACAGAAGCACCCGGATAGAGTCAAACGGGATAATTCCGAATTCGGAAGGAGCAGAGACAAAATTATGAACAGATTTTAACTAACTGATATTATAAATTAAATATAATTGGTGGTGATCAACTATCTCAAAATACAGCTTATTGAAAACCGAATTTTTTATCAAAGATTTTAAGATGATCTCCGGTTATGAACAAGTTGTGAACAATGCAGTCGGATTCATCAAACGCCGAATAGCTTCAAAATCCATTGAATTGCTGCGAAATTCAATAAAATGGTTGAATAAGTTACGCCGGTATTCACTATCTTGTGGATATGAAAGATAAATAGGTTGGTGCACATTTATCAGGCTGTCGCTGTCGGCGTTATTACACTTTCCAAATCATAATTTCCTTGACACATATTGGATTATTTGGCAGAAGTTAAAATTCAAACAAAAATGTTGCTTTAAAAAGGCTTTACATCAAGCAGCATCACGACGTTGTCGGTGGGTGGTTTTTATGTAATCAACCATCAGAATATATTGCATTTTCTGACTTTTTTTGCGTTAGTGGGCACCTTATAATTACCGAGAAAAACAGGAAGACAAATATGAGCAACAAGACTCCGGTAGGATCTGTTTTGGTTGTAGGCGGCGGTATCACTGGCATGCAGTCGGCTTTGGATCTGGCTGATGCAGGATACTACGTTTACCTGGTTGAAGAAAGCCCGGCCATTGGCGGCGCCATGGCCCAGTTGGATAAGACGTTTCCCACCAACGACTGTTCCATGTGAATTATCTCCCCAAAACTGGTCGAGGTCGGCCGGCACATGAACATCGAACTTCTCACCCTCTCCAAAGTTACTTCCATTTCCGGCGATTCCGGCGATTTTACCGTGATCATCAAGCAATCCCCCCGTTTTGTGGATATGGAAAAATGTATCGCCTGCGGTACCTGCGCGGAGAAATGTCCTGCAAAAACATCAGACCCTTTCAATGAAGGGCTGGCCAAACGAAAAGCCATTTACGTACCGTATGCTCAGGCGGTTCCACTGAAGTACGCCATCGATAAAAATCGGTGTATTTATTTCCAGAAAGGCAAATGCCGGGCCTGTGAAAAATTCTGTCCGACAAACGCCATCAAGTTTGATGAAACCGAAAAGGACATTACCCTCAATGTGGGCTCGGTCATTCTGACCGCAGGTTTTACTCCCTTCAATCCGGACAGATTCGATAATTACCAGCATGCTAAATTCCCCAATGTGATAACCAGCATGGAATTCGAGCGAATCCTGTCTGCCGGCGGGCCGTTTGCGGGTCATGTTCACCGCCTCTCCGATGGAAAAGAACCCAAAAAAATCGCTTGGCTCCAGTGCGTGGGATCACGCGACCTGAATCGCTGCGATAATGAATACTGCTCGTCGGTCTGCTGCATGTATGCCATCAAGGAATCGGTGATTGCCAAAGAACATCTTGGGCCGGACTTTGCGCCTGCCATCTTTTTCATGGACATGCGAACCCATGGCAAAGACTTTGAAAAGTATTATGAACGCGCCAAGGCGCAGGGAGTTCGTTTTGTCCGATCCAGGGTTCATACCATTACGGAGATCGATGAAACCGGAACGTTAAATCTGGTGTATGCAACCGATACGGGAGAGCGCGTGTCCGAAGATTTCGACATGGTGGTTCTGTCTGTCGGCATGGAACCGGCGGCATCCGCCATCGAGGCTGCCAAAACCCTGGGCGTGGAGCTGAATTCCTACCAATTCGTCAAAACATCCAATATTTCCCCCGTCGCCACATCACGAAAAGGCATTTATGTGGCTGGCGCCCTTCAGGGCCCCAAGGATATCCCGCAGTCGGTTGTCGAGGCCAGTGCTGCAGCCTGTTCGGCAGGGATCAGCCTGTCAGCCTCCAGAGGAACGCTGGTCAAAGACAAACAATTTCCTGCTGAACGGTCTGTCCAGGACGAAAAACCGCGGATCGGCGTATTTGTTTGCAACTGCGGAATCAATATTGGCGGTATTGCCGATGTGCCGGCTGTTGCCGCCTATGCCCGGGGGCTGGGGGATGTGGTCTATACGGAAGAGCCTTTGTTTGCCTGTAGCCAGGATGCACAAGACAAAATGGTCGAGGTCATTCGAGAACATCGCCTGAATCGCATCGTGGTTGCCGCTTGTACTCCAAGAACACACGAACCGCTGTTTCAGGAAACCATTCGGAATGCTGGACTGAACGCCTATCTGTTTGAAATGGCCAACATCCGCAATCAATGTACCTGGGTGCATTCGGGGGATAAGGAAAAGGCAACGGAAAAGGCCAAAGATCTGGTGCGCATGGCGATCCGTCGGGCGATGCTCCTCGAGCCGATTCCCTCTCTGTCTGTTAACGTCAACAAGTCAGCACTCGTTATCGGTGGAGGCGTTGCCGGCATGACCGCAGCACTCAGCCTGGCCGACCAGGGTTTCAGTGCTACCATTGTCGAGCGATCCGGAAATCTCGGCGGTTCTGCCCGGGATGTACACGCCACGTGGTCCGGTGAAGATGTACAGCAGTTTCTCAAAGATCTGATCGACCGGATCAATCAGCATCCGCTGATTACAGTCCTCACATGGGCGCAAGTTGTCGATGCATCCGGGTTTGTTGGAAATTTTGAAACACGGGTCCAGGCCGGAGAAAAAACACATATCCTTCAACATGGTATCGCCATCATGGCAACCGGTGGTCAGGCAGCGGTAACTGATGAATATCTATTCGGTAAACACCCTGCCGTCACCCGCTGGCATGATTTGGAGAACAATCCGGAAAAACTCACTGATGCCGGGAGCGTTGTCTTCATTCAGTGCGTAGGTTCCCGGGATGACAAGAGACCTTATTGTTCACGGGTCTGCTGTACGACATCCGTATCCCAGGCCATTGCCATCAAGGAAAAACAACCGGATACCGATGTGTTCATCCTCTATCGTGATATCCGCACCTTTGGAGAGAGGGAGGTTCTTTACAAAAAGGCGAGGGAAAAAGGGGTTATTTTCATCCGCTACAGCCTGGAGAGTAAACCCGTTGTAACAGAAACTCCTGATGGACTTCATGTTCGGGTTTTCGATCCAATTCTCCAGAAAGAGCTGTTGATCCACGCGGATCTGGTAAATCTGGCGACTGCTATCGAACCTTCTCCCAATGCGGATATCGCCGCTTTTTACAAGGTTCCTGTCAACGCGGAAAACTTTTTTATGGAAGCCCATGCCAAGCTGCGTCCGGTGGATTTTGCATCAGACGGTCTATTTGTGTGTGGTCTGGCCCATTATCCCAAATCACTGGACGAAAGCATTGCTCAGGCCATGGCGGCTGCAGGGCGGGCCGCAACGGTTCTGGCCAGAGAAACCATCCAGATATCCCCGCTGGTCTCCCAAGTCAACCGGGATATGTGTATCGGCTGCGGCCTGTGTACCGAAGTCTGTCCCTTCGGCGCCATCATTCAGGAAGACGTTGATGGCAAGGGATTCAAAGCCAAGAACATTTCTGCATCCTGCAAAGGCTGTGGGCTCTGTGCATCATCATGTCCCAAGAAGGCCATCGACATGCTGCATTTCCGGGATGACCAGATCGTCGCTGCGGTCTGTGCGGCAGTCTGATAATCAATTACGAATTACGCATTAGGAATTAAAAAATAATCCACAACTCGTAATCCGTAATTTATAATTCGTAATTCATAAAAAGGTGTGAATATGGAACAAGTCGAACCTAAAATCGTTGCATTTCTCTGTAACTGGTGCGCTTATGCCGGAGCTGATCTGGCAGGGGTGTCGCGGATTCAGCACCCATCGAACATGAGAACCGTCCGGGTCATGTGCTCGGGCCGCGTAGACCCGATTTTTATCGTTCAAGCCCTCAAAAGCGGGTGTGATGGGGTGCTGGTGGCTGGCTGACATTTCGGCGACTGTCATTACCTGGAAGGTAATATTCAAGCTGAAAAAAAGATTCTCATGACACAAAAACTGCTGAAACTCTCCGGCATCGGTGAGAATCGCCTCCATCTGGCGTGGCTATCTTCCGCCGAAGCCCAGCGGTTTGTCGATATAACCACGGGAGTTATCGATCAGGTCAAAGCCCAAGGACAATTCGATGCCGAGCAGTTCTCTCTGGAGTTGGCGGCTGCGGAAGAAACATTGAAGGCTGAAGCCCTGCGCTGGATGGTCGGAAAAGAAGTGAAGCTTCTGGCCAGAGGTGATGTGTACGGCCGTAAATGGGAAAAGGAAAATTTCGAAAAAATTCTTGATGATGTTCTGGAAAGAGAATATCACAAGCAGTTGATCCGCCAAGCCATCATCGCTGATTTTACATCTGTCAGGGCCATCAGCCGGCGAATCGGACTTGGATTGAAACGGATTTCCTATCTTCTGGCGGATATGGAAAAAACGAATATGGTCGAATTCAAGGGCCACACGGAGTGTGTACCGGTTTTCGGCGCATTATAAAACTATCATTACGTATAACATAGTGTAGAGACTTACGCTAGAGGAGTTATCATGGGATCGGTTCATGGCAAGACAAGTGGTTCAGTGATGGTTGTGGGTGCTGGAATTGCCGGCATGCAGGCTTCACTGGATCTGGCCAATTCAGATTATTATGTGCATCTCGTCGATAAGCTGCCGACGGTCGGGGGCATGATGGCCCGGCTGGACAAGACGTTTCCAACCAATGACTGCGCCATGTGAGTGATCTCACCCAAACTGGTCGAGGTCGGCCGGCATCTGAACGTCAATATCATCACCAACAGCGAAATTAAAACCGTTGATGGGGAACCCGGAAATTTTACTGTCACCCTGGTCAATCATCCGCGTTACATCGACCCGGTCAAGTGTACGGGCTGCGGGGAATGCGCCCGGCATTGCCCTGTAACCGCCGTCAACCGCTACAACAAGGGCTTGGATGACCGCAGGGCTGCCTTTATCGAATATCCCCAGGCCGTTCCACTGGCCTTCGGGATCGATACCGATACCTGCATCGGCTGCGGCCTCTGCGAAAACATGTGTGTGGCCAAGGCCATTCAGTATGACGACACCGAGCGCGAATCTACGATTACCGTCGGTTCGATCATTCTGGCCTCCGGCAGCCAGGGATATGATCCATCCAAGCTCGATTTTCTGGGCTACGGGAAGTCCCCCAATGTGGTTACCAGCGAGGAATTTGAGCGAATTCTGAGCGCATCCGGTCCGTATCGTGGGCACCTCTGCCGGCCTCTGGACCGGGAAGAACCCAAGAAAATCGCCTGGCTTCAGTGCGTCGGATCACGAGACACGAATAAATGCGGAAATGGATACTGTTCATCGGTCTGCTGCATGTACGCGGTCAAGGAAGCCATGATCGCCAAAGAACATGCCCACTGTGATCTGGATTGCGCCATTTTCAACATGGACATCCGCACGTTCGGCAAAGATTATGAAAAATATTATTTAAGAGCCAAAGACAAGGACGGTGTCCGTTTTATCAAATCGCGGGTGCATACGGTTACCGAAATTCCGGAAACCGGTGATTTAACCGTTCGATTCGTCAATGAAGCCGGTGAAATCCTGGAAGAGACTTTCAGCATGGTCGTGCTTTCCGTCGGCCTTCAGGTGCCGGAGACATCAAAACTCCTGGCTCAGCAACTCGGAATCGAACTCGATCAGTACAGTTTTGTGCAAACCAATCCGTTCACCCCGGTTTCAACCTCACGGGAAGGCGTTTATACCTGCGGTGTGTTTCAAGGACCCAAAGACATTCCCGGATCCATCACCGAGGCAAGTGCGGCGGCATGTGCGGCAGGATCGGATCTCAGTGCGGCCCGCGGTACCGATACCAAGGTCATCGTAATGCCGGATCAACAGGATGTGGCGGCGGAAACACCCAGGATCGGGGTTTTTGTCTGCAATTGCGGCATCAATATCGGTGGTGTCGTGAATGTTCCGGAAGTTGCCGATTACGCGGCAACCCTGCCGTACGTTGCATATACAGATCAGAATCTTTTCACCTGCTCTCAGGACACCCAGGACAAGATCAAGGAAAAGATCATCGAGCACAAATTGAACCGGGTGGTCGTAGCCTCCTGCAGTCCGAAGACCCACGAGCAGATGTTCATGGAAACCCTGGAAGCCTGCGGTCTGAACCGTTATCTCTTTGAAATGGCCAATATCCGCAATCAAAATTCCTGGATTCATTCCAAGACACCGGCTATTGCCACGCAGAAAGCCAAAGATCTGGTACGGATGGCCGTGGCCAGGTCCGCCACTCTGAAGCAGCTTAAGGAAAAAGTCATTTCCGTCAATAAACAGGCCCTTGTCATCGGTGGCGGAGTGGCCGGCATGAACGCGGCGCTGGGGCTGGGAAAACAGGGTTTTCATGTTGCGCTGATCGAAAAAAACAATACACTGGGCGGCTTTTCCCGTATGCTGCATCATACCATCGAGGGCGGGGATATTCAGGTATATCTGAACGATTTGATTCTTGAAGTTACCGGCCATGAAAACATCGAGGTGATTACCGCCGCCAATGTGACAGACTTCAGTGGTTACAAGGGAAATTTCACGACGACGGTCGTATTCGGGCCGGAAAATGAAAAACGCACCATCAAGCACGGCATCATCATCGTCGCGACAGGCGCCAGGGAATATACGCCGACGGAATACTGCTTCAATCAAGATCCGCGGGTGATGACACAGGTTCAGTTAGGGGATGTACTGGAAGAAAAAGGCGCAGCAGAACTTGCATCGGTGGTCATGATCCAGTGCGTGGGCTCCAGAAATGCGGAAAATGTCAACTGCTCCCGGATTTGTTGCCAGAATGCGGTCAAAAATGCGCTGATCATCAAGAAGCAGAATCCGGAAACCAATGTTTACGTGTTGTACCGGGATATTCGAACTTACGGCTTGATGGAAGATTTTTACAAGGAAGCCAGAAACCTTGGGGTCATTTTTATTCGGTTCGATTCGGACAATCCGCCCCAGGTCGTTCCAGGCGCCGACGGTATGCAGGTTTTCGTAAAAGATCATATTCTGCAGCGGAATCTGGAGATTGAGGCCGATCTGGTAGTTCTAAGTGCAGGCATGGTGGCCGAGGATACCACTGATTTATGCGGCATCATGAAGTTCAACCGAAATCCTGAAGGCTATTTCATCGAAGCTCATGTCAAGCTGCGTCCGGTGGACATGCCCGGAGACGGCATTTTTCTCTGCGGAACGGCCCATGGTCCCAAACTGATTACGGAAACCATCTCACAGGCCCAGGCGGCAGCTTCCCGGGCTACGACATTTTTGTCCAAATCGGAGATCAAACTCTCGGCCATAACCGCCCAGGTGGACACGGAGCACTGCGTGAAATGTCTGACCTGCGTCAGGTCCTGTCCCTTCAGTGTGCCGGTCTTCAATACCGAAAAACAGGTCATTGAAATTGATGAAGCCATCTGCCACGGTTGCGGCATCTGCGCCGGCGTTTGTCCAAGGGAGACCATTCAGCTCAATTATTACGAAAATGATCAAATACTGTGTAAAATAGAAGCCTTGTTGGCGGGGGGGATGTAATGGCCGAATTTGAACCAACGATTATCACGTTTTGCTGCGATTACTGAGGGTATTCAGCCGCGGACCTGGCAGGTTCGATGCGACTCGATTATCCGGCAAACATAAAAATCATTCGGGTTCCCTGTACCGGAAAAGTCGATTTGATGTACCTTCTGGCTGCGATTCAGAAAGGAGCGGACGGCGTATATGTAGTGGGCTGTCTGGAAGGTTCCTGTCACTACAAACAGGGGAATTTCAAGGCCAGACAGCGGGTGGAACAGGCCCGCAAATTACTGGAGGAAGTCGGACTGGAAGGGGATCGGGTGCGCATGTATAATCTTTCCTCCGGTGAAGGACCGACGTTTGCGGCGTATGCAAAAGAGATGACGGAACATATCAAGGCACTTGGGCCCAATCCGTTAAAAAAATGGGCAAAAGTCTAATCTAAGGGAGTGGAAAATGGCAGAGGAAGCAATCAAATTAGGCGGTAAAAAGAAAAGTATGTTTATCGACAAAGTCAAGGAACTCCTCCCCGAAGGCGGAAATCTGAACCTTTGTCTCACTTGCGGAGCCTGTTCATCCGGGTGCCCTGCAACCGGACTCGCCGGCATGGACCCCCGAAAGTTTCTGCGCATGGCGGCGCTGGGAATGGATGAAGAAATCATTAAATCCGACTGGCCCTGGATGTGTACGATGTGTCAGCGGTGCATCTACGTTTGTCCCATGAAAATCGATATCCCGCAGCTCATTTACAATGCCCGGGGGCTCAGACCCAGGGATCAGCGTCCCAAAGGGATTCTGGCCTCCTGCGACATGGCGCTTCGAAACGATAGTACCAGCGCCATGGGAACTTCCCCGGATGATTTTATCTTTGTGGTACAGGATGTGCTTGAAGAATTCCGGGAAGCCCAGCCGGAATTCGCCGAGATGGATGCGCCCATCGACAAGCAGGGGGCGGAGTTCTTTTTAAACCAGAATTCCAGAGAGCCCGTGACCGAGCCCAATGAAATGGTTCCACTGTGGAAAATTCTGCATCTGGCCGGCGCCGACTGGACATACGGAAGCCATGGCTGGGCAGGCGAGAATTACTGCCTGTTTCTGGCAGACAACAATTCCTGGGAGAAGATTACCCGAACCACGGTGAATCAGGCCAATAAGCTCGGGTGTAAGATATTTCTCAACACGGAGTGAGGGCATGTAACATTCTCAGTCCGGGCCGGACTGAAAAAATTCAACCTCGAACACAATTTTGAAGTAAAAAATATCTATGAGTATTATGCCAAGTGGATTCGCGAAGGCAAGCTGAAGGTCAATTCCGACTGGAACAAGGATCTGAAAATCAAGTTCACGGTACAGGATCCCTGCCAGATCGTTCGAAAGAGTTATGGCGACCCCATCGCAGAAGATTTGCGGTTTGTGGTGAAATCCGTGGTGGGTGAAGAAAATTTCATCGATATGCAGCCCAATCGATCCAATAATTATTGCTGCGGTGGTGGTGGTGGATTCCTGCAGTCCGGATTCAAAGATGAGCGCCTGCTGTATGGAAAGCTTAAAGATGATCAAATCAAGGCGACTGGTGCAGACTATTGCATCGCCGGATGCCATAACTGCCATGCCCAGATTCACGAATTGAGCGAGCATTACGGTGGTCATTATCCGGTTGTCCACCTCTGGACGCTCATTTGTCTTTCTTTGGGAATACTCGGTCCGAACGAACGGGAATACTTGGGAGATGATCTGAAGGAAGTGAATGTATTCCACCCAGAGTCGGCCGAATAATATAAAGGAGGGCATATGATCGTTGCCAAACGAAAACCTTTTGATGAGATCAAACAGCTTCTCAAAGGTTATAAGAAAGTCCTGAATGTGGGATGTGGAACCTGTGTTGCAGTCTGTCTGGCCGGTGGTGAAAAAGAAGTTTCCGTGTTGAACGCAGAGCTGGATATGGCCAGAAAAATCGAGGACAACCCGATCGAGATTTCCGGAATCACCATCGAACGCCAGTGCGACCGGGAATATCTGGAAGCATTGGATGCAAAAGTCGGTGAGTATGAAGCCCTGCTGTCCATGGCCTGCGGTGCGGGCATCCAGTTTCTGGCGGAACGCTATCCGACGATTCCGGTGCTGCCGGCGGTCGATACGACGTTTATCGGTGTCAATCAGGCCGTGGGATGGTATGAGGAAAGGTGTAGATCTTGCAGCAGTTGCGTTCTGGGTCAAACCGGCGGCATCTGCCCGGTGACGATGTGCGCAAAGGGTCTCTACAACGGCCCATGTGGCGGCACCAACAAAGGGAACTGCGAAATAGACGCCAGCCAGCCATGTGCTTGGTATATGATTTATGAACGGTTAAAGGGCCAGAACCGCCTGGAATGTATTCTGGAAATTACCCCGGCCAACGACTGGCAGAATCAGACACCACGGACCGTTATCCAGCCCGGATACAGCAAACCGGAAACTGCCGGAAAATAATGAGGAAGCCGATATGAAAGCAGGAAGCAATTTAGAGAAAATCTTAAAGGCCGGTCATTTTGCTTTTACGGGTGAACTGGGGCCGCCCAGGGGAACCGGCGTTGAAGAAGTTAAACACAAAGCCTCTTTTTTAAAGGGAATGGTGGATTCCGTTAATATTACGGACAATCAAACCGCCGTGGTTCGTATGGCTAGTTGGGCCGCCTCCCTGATCGTGATCCAGGAAGGTCTGGAGCCCAATTACCAGATGGTGTGCCGGGACAGAAATCGTCTGGCCATGCAAAGCGATATTCTGGGGGCTTACACCCTCGGCATTCGAAATATGCTGTGCCTGTCCGGCGATCATCAGAAATTCGGGGATCATCCTCAGGCAAAAGGCGTTTTTGACATCGATTCCATGCAGCTTATCGCCATGGTGAAAAAAATGCGCGATGAGGGCAAGTTTCAGGGCGGCACGGATGTCGAGCATCCGCCGAAAATCTTTATCGGAGCGGCTGCGAATCCTTTTGCCGATCCGTTCGAGTGGCGGGTACACCGCCTGGCCAAGAAAGTTGCGGCCGGCGTGGATTTTATCCAGACCCAGTGTATCTACAACATGGAAAAATTCCGCAACTTTATGAAGATGGCCAATGACATGGGGCTTACGGAAAAAGTGTATATCCTTGCCGGTGTAACACCTATGAAAAGCATCGGTATGGCCCGATATATGAAGGCCAAGGTGCCGGGCATGGATGTGCCGGACGAGATCATCAAGCGGCTTCAGGGTGTGGATAAGACCAAGGTTGCCGATGAAGGCATCAAAATGGCTTGTGAGCAGATTGAGGAATTCAAGGAAATGAAAGGGGTCGCTGGCGTTCACCTGATGGCCATTGAATGGGAGCATAAGGTTCCGGAAATTGCTGAAAGGGCAAAGGTTCTACCCCGGCCGGTCGTTGATTGACCTATACAGGAATATATAATTCCGCAAACCCGAACCGGCTTGTCGGTTCGGGTTTTTTATTGAAAGCCGTTGAGTAGCTAAACCGGACCGATTTTAAATTTGATGTCGGTCACCGCCGTTTTTTTAAGCATCTCGTTGATTTGTGCGATCATTGCTTGTTTGGAGAACTGCAAGTGATGTATCCATGCTGAACTATTTACATGAACGATGAGAATAGGCTCTTTATATGCAGCCGGGCGAACCTGATCGGAAAGGGCTTTGCCGACAATGTCATCCCAAAGACTGCAAATGGTGATGAGCGTGTCGATTTTCTCCGGGTGAATCGCCTTCATGGCCCTGGGGAGAATGGCGCTGATGTGTTCAAACGGGCGATTGGTTGCGTCTTTCATGCTGCAGATATTATGAAGTTAGAATATGGATGTCAATGATTTTGTCAGGATATGAGCATCAGAGTGGGGAGAGAGCGTAATGATGGAAACAGTGAAAATAATATATGGGGATCGTGTCTGTGAACTGCCGGTGATTGTCGGATCGGAAGGTGAAAAAGGTATCGATATTTCAAAGCTGCGTCAGAAAACCGGTCTGATAACCCTCGATCCCGGTTTTGCCAATACGGGCAGTTGTATCAGTGCAATCACCTTTATGGATGGCGAAAAAGGGATTTTGCGATATCGGGGGATACCGGTCGAAGACCTGGCCGAGTACTCCATATTTACGGAAACCGCCTATCTGCTCATTAACGGAAAGCTGCCGACCCGTCAGGAACTGAATCGCTTCTCTGTGCTTCTCAATGACAATTCCCTGATTCATGAAGATATGCAGTTTTTCTTTCAGAATTTTCCCAGGGCATCGCACCCTATGGGCATTATGTCAGCCATGGTGACAGCTCTGAGGAGTTTTTATCCGGAACTGAAAATCAACGAGGAGGAAGAAATCAATCTGACGGTTACCCGTCTGTTGTCTAAAGTCCGCACTCTGGCTGCCATGTCCTATAAAATTTCACGAGGCCATAAGGTGATTTATCCCCGGCCGGATCTGAACTATTGCGCCAATTTTTTGAACATGATGTTCGATAATCCGGTCAGGCCTTACACGATTGATAACACGCTGGTTGAAGCACTCAATGTTTTCTGGATACTTCATGCGGATCACGAACAAAACTGCTCAACGTCAACGGTACGCATGGTCGGCAGCGGTCGGGTCAATCTGTATGCGGCGATCTCCGCGGGGGTCGCAGCACTTTGGGGTCCGCTTCACGGGGGCGCCAATCAGGCCGTGATCGAAATGCTGGAAAGTATTCAAAAGAACGGTGGGAATGTCCAACAGGCTATCGCACGGGCGAAAGATAAAAATGATGCGTTCCGGCTGATGGGATTCGGCCACCGAGTGTATAAGACGTATGATCCACGCGCCAGAATCATGAAAAAGATGTGTGATAAGGTACTTAATAAACTACATATAAGTGATCCACTACTGGATATTGCCAAGCAGTTGGAGGAAGCGGCGGTCACCGATGATTATTTCATCGAACATCATTTATACCCGAACGTCGATTTTTACAGTGGGATTGTGCTGCGCGCCATGGGGATTCCCACCAACATGTTTACCGTGATGTTTGCCATTGGCAGGCTTCCGGGCTGGATCGCCCAGTGGAAGGAGAGTTTGGATGATCCCAACTGGCGGTTGAGCCGCCCACGCCAGATATACACCGGTCTTTGTGAAAACCGGTATATTCCGATCGACAAAAGATAGATCCGACGATGCAGACAATGTGAAAGCTTGACCCGCCACTCTGGGAGAAGTTTTAATTTTGTACCAATGAGCAATCAAACAGAGGCCGGTTTCAAACCCGGCCCTACCTGGAATTTGAAGACAGGGGGAATTAATACTTCATATCCAGCTTGAATATAAAATCGCTATTGATCGATGATGATTCAGCGGATGTTGACAGATCTGTCCGACCGGAAGTCGGGTTGAAATCATGCTTCCCCATGATGGAGAATTCAAGATTCCGTGAAAAATAATATCCAAGTTTCAATGACATATCAATGGTATTCAACAAATCGGATGTTTTAAAAAGAGAATCCATCATTTCCATCTGATCTGCATAATGCATGGCCATCGAAACGGACCATGGGCCTGCTGCCGGGATGATCTGAGTACTCAGGCCGAAGATACGTTTGGGAACTTCCAGCATTTCCTTCTTTTGAGCCGGCTGATCGTAATTGAAATAAACAAAGGATGGCATAATGGTAAGCCCTTCCAGTGGACTGATTTCACTGGCCAACTTGAATCCATGGCGGACGGTTGAAGACGCATCGTCTCCTGCCTGCTTATAGAAAGGCCAAACAGCATCCATTTCGCGGTCATAAATGTTCCAGGCGCTGGCTTTATCCAGTTTTTCACGAGCAGCGCTGACGCTGAAGCTATAATCGTTCCATAATCGGTGTTTGTATTCGACTTCGTAAGCATACTGGTGGCCGTTGTCGAAATCGTAGACTTCATGGTTTGTTTCGCGAAATGCATAGGGTCGGCCGGTGCTGGCATGATCATATGCAGGCCGAAATTCGTCTCTTGCATACGATTTGATGTAATTATCCGTATTGAGCCGGATGTCGAAACCTCCCTCGAACTGCAGGGTCTCCATGCCGGTCTTATCGAATGACATCGGTCTCTTGGTTCCCACCATTCGGGATTTCCAATGCTGGTCGTCCAGGCTGGATATTGTGATTCCATGGCCGTTTGTGGCATGGATGAAATTGCCGTCTCCTAGATAAACACCGACATGATTGATGCGTCTTTTTTGGGAAAAAAATAACAGATCTCCGGTTTGAAGTTCGTCTTCATCGATTCTCTGAAGCTTGTGGAAACTGAACTGGGCTGCGGAATTGTGCGGCAACTCGATCCCAAACAGGTTTGCATAGATCGTTCTGGCGAATCCCGAACAATCCATACCCCTCAGACTGCTTCCACCGCTTCGGTATGGAATGCCGATGTATTCTTTCATTACTTCCTGCAACTTTTCTTCTGAAGAATCCGACGGCGAATATTGAAAAGGGCTTGGCTGATGCTCTAATGTTATGTCAGCCGTGATAAGTTGAGCTGATTTCTTTTTCGACAAAGTCTGCTTTGTCTTGTTTATCTTTCCGGTGTTTTTGGTGGAAAGCTTCAATCTGGATTTTTTTTTCTGCTGACTGTCTCTGGATTTTTTATCTGTCGTCTTAGCAGAGACTATCGGGGAAGGTTTATTATTCTGGCGGCTGGCGCAGGATTTCTTGTCGGTTGTCTTTGATGAAACTTTTTTCCCGGCAGTGTTTTTGGCATGTTCGGGTTTCGACTCAGATTGTTTGCCGTGAGCATTTGCAGTGGTTAGAATGAAAAGAAAGCAGCAAATAACCGATAAAATTTTTTTAAATGACTTATTGACAGTAGTTAGGTTTTTCATTGTTTCACATTCGTTGGTAACAAGATGAGGAGCCGGCAGAAAATCCAATATATAAAAAAATAGACCCTCCGCCTCTTGGGCTCAAGATGTCATACTGAACGAGCCAATGACAACATCACCAATATTCTGTTATTCCTTTCAATAGGTTATTTCTTATTTGCAGAAAGATTTCATATTTATGGCGGGCATGAACAGACCCATTGGACATGAACATAGAATATTTGGAAATGCTTTGTCAATACCGAAGACATCGAAATCCACGGAAAATATCTATAACTATCTGAAAAAAAGCTAACTATGAAATGCCTGTCTGGTATGTCAAAACAATGTTATCTTTGCGGGCATTTCGGCCTGTTTCTGGATCTTATTCATCATTTTCTCTTCCCGATCGGCAATTTTTGGATAGAACGTGGAAGAAATACGTTTCACAAAAACATCACCCGTGTCAGTGTGAAAAAATATTTTTCGGGATTCATGACCACCGATGTCGCTACTGATAATCCTGATTTTCTCCATCTGCAGAAACTCCACAACAAACGACACATTTTTTTTACCAACCCCGTTCTCAATTGAAATTGCCGGGAAAAGATGTGCGCCGCCGAAAACTTTGGCAATCAGTTGAAACCGGTTGCCGCCTATCGCCATGATTCTGTTGATCAGTTGTTCCATGGCGTTGACGCCATACCTGGCGGCAGAGTCAAACTGCTTCAGATCAGGTTTTCCGGGCAGGAGAATGTGGTTCATGCCGCCGATTTGCTTTAGTGGATCATACAGACACACGGCGACACACGAGCCAAGAGCCGTCTGAATAATTACGGATTCTTTGCTTGCATGCATCCCGCCGATATGAATATTGATGGTCTTTTTCATGTCAATGATGCATTTGATGCCGAGTTTATATCCAAGCCCGTGTGACCCTTCTGTGTTAAATCGCACTTTTGCATGATTATCTTTAATCAGTCGTACTGTGCCGACAATTCATTTCCGCCCGTAGGAATAAAAGTATCCGCCCCTATGAAATGATAACGAAAAGCCGAACGCATTTATGCTTTTTTGTGCGTTTATGAATACCCGGTTGATGACGATGAAAGTATATCTTGTTTTTATTGCTTAATTGCTGATAAGTTGAAAAAAATCAAGTCCAATTCGCAAAAAGAAGAAAGAGAAAAGGAGGATTATATGATGGTTACCACGATACAGCCTGTGATTGTCATCACATTTTTAGCTTTTCTTTTGGGATCATGTGTCTGCTTCGCCGATTCGCCTGAAATAGATGCTTTGCCTGATGAGAACATCTTCCAGTATGTGGAGAGAATCAAAGGGAAATTTGACTTGGCGCTTTACCGGTTTGTCATTGGGGCCGCCAACCCGTACAAAGAAGGCGATGCAGCCATGGGTGTTGCAGCAGATAGCGATCAGACAAGGGAAAAAGCCAGAAAACTGCTCTTGAACACAACAATTAAAGATATTCACGAACACCCCTTGTTTGAGGACAACCAGCAGAAACTCATCTGGAAAACCACGGATTCCACTCAATATGAAAAAGTCAAAGACTGGACGATGGGCCGGTTGAAAGATTTTGTTCTGATCAAATCCGAATCGGATATTAAGGGTATCATGTGGGGACTGAACAGCGATGTAATCGCCTGCCTCGTCAAACTCATGAGCAATGCAGAACTGACGGAGGTCGGAAAGAAAGTGTTTAACCCGCTGCCGGAGAGCAATCTTGGCGCAAAAGGATACATGGGCGCTAGAATCCAACCCAATTCGCCTACGGACAATCCTGAAGATATTGTCTGGCAGGTATTTGACGGCTGGTGCTACGCTACAGGGGATGTGGTTCTGGGTACCAATCCGGTTTCGGATTCCATTGAAAATATCGCTGCCATCGAAAAGATGTTGAAAGATGTGGTAATGACCTTCGGACTTCAAGATACCATTCCCTGGTGTGTGCTGTCTCATATCGACAAGCAATATGCGGTGGAGCGGAAATATCCCGGAGAGACCGCCATCTGGTTTCAGAGTCTGGCCGGATGCGATGACGCCAATCAGACATTTGATATTTCCATCGACAAAATGATGAATTACGCAAGAATGCGAACCGGGAGATATACACTTTACCATGAAACAGGGCAAGGTGCGGATTTTACCAACGGTGCGGGCCACGGGTTCGACATGGTGGTTCACGAGTCCCGTAAATATGGTTTGGCGCGGGCATTGATCATGGAAGCGGCTAACGCTGCACCCAGTGGAAAAGTCCGATCGTTTACCAACGATGTAGCGGGATTTATCGGACCCGAGGTATTCAAGACCCGCGAGCAGCTCGTGCGATGCTGCCTGGAAGATATCGTCATGGGCAAACTTCACGGACTTTGTCTGGGGCTTGATATCTGCTCGACCCTTCATATGCCGATCAGCCTGGATGATCTGGACTGGTGCCTGGATCAGGTGATGCCCGCCAATCCAGGCTATCTTATGGCGCTTCCCACCAAAAATGATCCCATGCTGAGCTATCTGACCACTGCGTTTCAGGACCATGTCCGTATCCGGAATAAATTCGGTTATAAAGTCAATGACGCCATGTGGAATTTCTTCAAAAAAATAAACATCGTGGATGATAACGGCATATTCACCGATCACTTCGGTGATCCCATTTGGGTCTATTACCAGTATCTGTTGGCAAAAGGAGACCGGCGATCCAAAGAAGAAATTTACGCTGAAGGCCAAGCGGCCATTCAGCGAATCGAAGCCCGTGGTGTACCGATTGCCAGAGGTTACGGGGAGCATCCATGGGATATGAATCCGGAACTTGGCAGGAAAATCCGCTCGCTTTATGATGATGCCAAGATGTCTGTTTGGATGGAATTTACACCGGAATTTATCCGATCCATTCCCGATACGGTTCTGATTGCCACCATGTCAAAAGATCGGGCGGAATACATGGCCCACCCGCCGACAGGTGAAATCCTGAGTGAAGCGGCGACGGCTTCCATGGAAAAACTGAGGAAAGCGTGGGAATCAAACATCCCGGATGTTCAGATCGTTATTTCCGACGGACTGAATGCCGGGGCCATCATGGATACGGGGCATCTGTTTCCGTTTTTGGAAGTCGTCAGGAATGAATTGGCGGCAGCCGGGTTTACGGTCGGAGATAAAAATATTGTTGTCACATCCGGCAGGGTCAGAGCCGGTTATGCCATCGGCGCTGTATTGTTTGGAAAATCCGATTCCCACAAGCCCAGAGTGGTGCTTCATGTTATCGGAGAGAGACCGGGCAATGGGCATCATAATTATTCCATCTATCTTGTGGCGCCAAAAGGAGAAATCTGGTCTAAAAAAAGAGTGGATCACGATATCGGGAGAGTTGTCAGCGGCATCTCCGATACGGCTTATCACCCCATGGACGCGGCGAAGGAAACGGTTAAAATCATCAAGGAAATGACCGGAAAGTAATTGATGATGTGGTTTGTTGTCTCTTTACGGTGGCAGGAACAAAATCGTAGTTTTCCCTTCTCTTGTCGTGATTATTTCGCATCTGTGCAATCAGTCCCGCACCGGGGCAGATAGATCGTGAATGTGTTTTTCTGCTCCGGATCGCTGACAGTCAGCAGTACGTACTCACTTGAGATCAATGTCCTGCCTACGGGCAAAAATCAGCAATTTCCGGGCCAGATTGGCGGACTGATTGGCTGCCTTACAAATTTCTGTCAGGCCGGCATGGATGGGATGCTCCGGGCTTACTTGATCCATTGCCATCTCCGCATGACCGAGAATAATTCCCAGCAAGTTGTTGAAATCGTGAGCCACACCGTTTGCCAGACGGCCCTCCGATTCCATTTTCAGCTCTTCATCCAGTAGCTTCCGTGCGTTTTCTGCCTGTTTGGTGCGGGTACGGAAACGGGCTTCCGAATCCTTCATCGCCTGTTCGGTGAACCACTGAGAGCTAATATCGGTGGTGCTTCCGCGTATTCCGATATAACGCCCCATTTCATCATACACCGGATGACATTCATGTGTCATCCAGCGGATGGCGCCATCCGGCAGAATCAATCGGAATGTAAGTTTGCCCTTGACATGGGTTGTGGATACCAATGCCTCATGACTGCTCCATTTCTGCATATCCTCCGGGTGGACGATTTTCGTCATCAGATCAGGATCCTGCATGAATTCATCCGCACTGTGGCCGGTGATGCGCATACATGATGGCGATGAATACTGCAATCGGCCCTCCGCATCCTTCCAGAATTCCCAATTGAAGGCGTTTTCCGCAACGATCCGATATCGGGTTTCAGATTCCTGAAGATTTTTCTCTGCCTGCCTCTGATGGGTGACATCTACTGCCACCACATGGATCAAACCGCTTCGGATGTTTGCGGCTGTTAGGGTATCCTGGTGTTCTGGCTTGTTTCCCTGCAACGAAATGATTGTTTTTTTCTCAGGCCCATGTACAAGGTGCAGATCAAGGGATTTGCCTTTCGGATAACGGTAAAATGTCGGAAAGAAACTGTGAAACATCGGGCGGTCGGTTTCGCTGATCCAGCGGCTGAAAGGGGATCCGATCAATTGGCCCAGTGGAGTATCAACCATGGTCGACAGCGTCTGGTTTGCTTCCCGAATGATGGCGGCTTCATCCAAGCTGGCATAGCCGACCGGGGCCCGATGGTAGAGAGCGGCATACCGATCCCGGGATTTTTCCAGTTCCACCTGCGTGCGATGTACTTCATCGTTCTGAATTTCCAGTTCTGCCTGATGAACCTGGAATTCGTGGATGAGACGCTGAATCTCATCGGTATTCAGATTGCTGTCGAATCTCGGATAGGATTCCGCTATGGTTTCAGCACGTTGCCTGAGAGAATTGCCGCGACGCTGAATTCGGACAAACGCCCCCACCTGGGAAAGCAGTTCCTGATTGCCGATTGGCCGGGCGATATATCCGTCCGCCCCCTTGGAAAATGCCTGCAATTGATATTCAAGATTGATCCGGACCCCGGAAATCATCACCACCATCGTGTTCATCAGAGCCGGAATCGCCTTGATCTTGGCACAGACTTCTGTACCTTCCTGGTCCGGAAGCATGCAATCCAGCAAGACCAGATCCGGCCAGTGCTGAATAGCCATGCTCAGTGCTTCCTCTCCTGTTTTGGCTTCCAACACCTCATATCCTGACTTCGCCAATGTCCGGGATGTTCCAAAGAGGATTTCCGGATCATCATCCACAACCAGGATTCGGATGTGGCCACCATTATCGGATGGGTTAACAGACATGGGCTTCACACTCCTTCTTTTCCCGTCCGATGCGATCCGTGATATCGTCATAAACCATGACCACTTCACCGGAAGCCAATCGATACAGAGAATGTTCAATCCATTGGGTGCGATCTTCCCGGCTGTAAGGCAAAACGGGAAAACGCACGGTGTTACCGGTCTCTTGCACATGCCGGATCATTTCGATCAGGCCGTTTTCAGCCACATCCGGCAGGTGATCCAGAAGATTGCCGCCCTTGACACCGTTATCGGGCAATTGGCTGATGTTCTGGGCGGAATGGTTGAAATCGACAATGGCATACCCTTTACCGCCCGGATCAGCCGCCAGAACCAGAACGCCACTGCCGATATGGTTGAAGAGTTCCCGATAGCGTTTCTCGGAATCAGCAAGGGCGGTTTCAATCTCGATCATCCGGGTTACATCCTGAATCGCACCGGTAACGGTTTCAGGATTATGACCCGTTTGATCCGGACGGCCAATCATCCGAATCCATCGCTGCCCGCTATCGGATGCCCGAATACGGAAAACCTCGTCAAATGTCGTATTCAACTTCCGCACGGATGAAAATCGACGGGCCACATCTTCCTGTCGATCAGCGGAAATCATGTGCAGCAGCGCATTCAAAGAGAGCAGCGGGTCGTGGTTCAGCCCAAATATCTCTTGCGCCAATAATGAAAAACGGAACATATCGGCCGATATCTCATATTCCCAGTGACCGACCGATGCCAGGTGGGTGACTTCGTTGAGTTTATCCTGACTGGCGATCAGAGATTGTTGTGCATTTTTCAGATCGGTGATATCCACAAAGATCAAGAGTACACCGGAAAAAGTTTTGGGCCCAATACTATATGGAACAATACGCAGCAGGTACGAATGCCCGTCGATCGATGAAACCTGGGTTTCCATGGGACGCGCACTTTGTATTACTTTTTCCATCCACTCAGACAGGGATGCTTTCACGAGGTGGTGCCCCAGGTCCATCAGCGGCCGGCCAATATCACTGTCCATGATTTTGAAGATGGATTTCAAGGCTGGTGTGAATTTCCGGATATAAAAACATTCATCGAGATAAATGGTTGCAATCTGAGTGCTTTCCATCAGATTGTTGATATCGTTAGATAATTCCGTAAGTTCCATAATTTTTTGCTGATGCTCGGCATTGACCGTATGGAGTTCTTCATTGACGGATTGAAGTTCTTCATTGGTGCTGTGCAGTTCTTCGTTGCTGGACAGCAGTTCTTCGTTGGTGGATTGCAGTTCTTCATTGGACGTCTCGAGTTCTTCAATGGTAGCTTGAAGGTTTTCCCGGGTAAACTGAACCTCGTGTTCCAGATCCAGAATGCGCTGACGCGCTTCCTTTCCCAGATCGTAGGTAACCGTTTCTTCATCGGATTCGGCCAGTTCAATTGCGCGTTCTTTATCGAAAAAAACAACCATCAGGGCATCCTGGCCTTTTTTCACAGGCAGGGGCTTGATGCGCATCTGCACCTGAATTCTGTGATCATCCGTTTCCATCTGGATATGGGAATACGTGATGGATTCTTTTTTATCGATGGCCCGCTGAAGACCGGTAGCCAGCGGAATGGAGATTTCGGATACGGCCATTTTGACGATATCGTTGTGCATCCGGCCGCTCGGCAAATGAAAAAATAATCTGGTTTCACCGAGTGTATGCAGCAGCTCCAATTGGTTATTGACGATGACAGCCGCCATTACGTAGTCTCCGGCCATGGCCTGTAAAAAACGCTCCAGAATCCGTTCCTCTTCGTGATAGCGGATCTGTCGGGCTCCACCGGTCCGATGATGCTGCGGAAGAGCGGATCTGGGCGCGGGAAGAATGGCTTCGGCAATTTGAACCACCGGAAGCCGTTTGCCCTGAGCCCGATAGATTTTGTGTTTGTGATGAACAGCTTCGAAATAATCGGCCATATCACCCGTGCTTTCGCTTTTTCCCAGAAAAAGAAGCCCGTCCGGATTCAGGGAAAAATTGAAAAACTCCATGACCTTGCGTTGCAGAACCGGCTGCAGATAGATCAGCATATTGCGGCAACTGATAAGATCGATATTGGTGAAAGGCGGGTCCTTGATCAGATTGTGCTGGGCGAATACTACCATTTCACGAATACTTCTGGCAATCTGGATATCATGTTGCCGGATATGGAAATATTTTGAAAGATACCCTGCCGGCAGATCATTTCCTGCACTGATCGGGTATGTTCCCGCACTGGCGCGCAGAATTGCTTCCCGGTCAACATCGGTTGCAAAAACTTTGATCGGAATTGTTTTTTCCATCTGGTCGAGACATTCCCGGCACAAAATGGACAGACTGTAAGCTTCCTCACCGGAAGAACATCCCGACACCCAAAGCCGCACTTCACGATTGCCTGCGTTTCGGATGAGGTCAGGCAGCCATTTGTTTCCCAATTCAGCAAACGCTTCCGTATCTCGGAAAAAACTGGTAACCCCGATTAACAGATCACGGAATAACCGGGTGACTTCCTGGGAATGATTTTTCAGAAAGCTGGCATAATCCTTCAGTGTATCCACCCGATTGAGTGTCATGCGTCGTTCGATGCGACGCATGATGGTGCTGGGTTTGTAAAAGGTAAAGTCCAGTTTGGATTCTTCACGCAGGAGAGAAAATATCCGGTCCAGATGACTATCGTTAGGCAGTAGTGTCGGGGAGCTGTCGGCTCTGACAATCAATGGATGCTTGGCCAGTGTCAGCAGTTGGTCCGGCATTTCTTCCGGCGGCAGGATGAAATCGGTTAACCCGGTTGAAATAGCACTTCGCGGCATGCCGTCAAATTTAGCGGAGTCTTCGGACTGGACGATGACCATGCCGCCGGCTTCCTTGATATAGCGGATACCGCGCATACCGTCGCTGCCTGTTCCGGAAAGAACGATGCCTATGGCCTTTTCAGCCTGATCCTCCGCCAGAGATTGGAAAAAAATATCGATGGGTAGATTCAACCCCTTGTGGTGGTCAGTGTCGCTCAGCAGCAGTTTGCCATGAAAAATGGTGAGATTTTTTTTCGGCGGAATCAGATAGACCGATCCGACATTGACGCACATACCTTCTTCCGCCCGATAAACCGCCATGCGGGTTCGCTTGGACAATATTTCGACCATCAGACTTTTGTAGTCGGGAGAAAGGTGCTGAATGACGATAAATGTCATGCCGTTGTCCGGCGGCATGTGGGAGAAAAAATTCTCGATGGCTTCCAGTCCGCCTGCGGAAGCTCCGATGCCGACATACAGCAGGGGGGCGCTGCCGGCAGTAGATATTTCCGGATGCATGTCGTTATTCCCGGTCGGAGTTTCGATTGGTTGGCTGTTTTCCATTTCAGGAGATGTTTCCATGACTTGTCCTTAGATCATATGCATTCATTTGCAAGCGTACGTGTTCCAGATACTCCATACCTTGCCAGACTTTCAGGTTGCCGAAAACGCCGTTCGGCGGTAACATCGACAAATCGAAAGCTATAGACATTCAGAAAATTCATTTCGCGGCGTTATCGGTCGGAGATATACTACATACAGTATTATCCCCTCCCTGCTGCCTTGCGAAATGAATTTTCTGAAAGTCTGTATCAACCCGCATCATTTGGATGCTCCGATGTACCCATGGGTAGGGCGACCTGAAACAGGCTGCCGCTGTCGATCTGACTTTTTACGGTAATGTTGCCACAGTGCTGATCCACGATTTTTCGGGAAATCGCCAGCCCCAGACCGATGCTTCGTTCCCCGGCGGTTTTACGGGCGCTGGTTCTGCCGTAAGCTTGGAAAAGATTTTGAATCTCGGATTCGGGAATCCCCGGACCCTGGTCGCTTACCTGAATGACGGCTTGGTGATCTTCCGTCAGGATGCGGACGGTCACCGTGGAGTGGGTCGGCGAATATTCCACGGCGTTGGAGATAATATTCATGAGAACCTGCTCTATCTTGGAACCATCCAGATAAAGTGGAGGCAGAGGGGAAGTATTTTCCACAAGGATCCGCGTAAATTTTTTCTGGGCTGCCAGCGATACCATTTTCAGTGCATTGTTCAAAAGGCCGTGAATATCGTGATAGTTCAGTTCAAGATCGAACCGGCCCGAATCGATCAGGGATGCGTCCAGAAAATTGTCGATCAGCCGTTTCATGAAGTCTGCAGAAGACCGAATGGTATTCAGAAAAGAGATATGTTCAGGGCTTAGACGATCGGTGGCTTCATCGATCAGAAAATCGCTGTAGGCCATGACAATGCCGACCGGTTTGCGCAGATCATGGGCTGCCATGCCCAGGAACTGATTTTTCAGTTGATTCAATTTTTCAAGCGAAATATTGGCTTTATGCAACTGCCGGGTAAGATTGCTGAATTCCCGGTTTAACCCCAGAATTTCGTTTCTGAGCTGCTCTTGTTCCGCGATATCCAAACTGCCCAGAACCAGAACTCCGGCACCCGATGGAAGAAATTGACAGTAAAACGTCTGGGGTTGACGCTGATGCGTATTCATATTGATCAGATGCAGTGCATACGGACTCAGTGCCAGTTGACCGGGATCGACACGATTTTCAAAATCGACGATCACATCTTTAAACAATTCCCCGGTCAGCGGTCTGCCGGTGACTGTTCGGGCAAAGACATTGGACTGCACAATGCGTTGGTCGCTATCCAGCACCAGCATCAATACCGACCCTCGGGTCAGCACATAATCGAAAACCAGAGATTGGATGGGTTGTGAAGGCATGGTCTCACCCTTTGAATTGCGACAAAAAGATTTCCACCTGCGGCAGGGATTCCAGAAAAAACAGATTCGGGTAGCGTGCTGCAATATCCTGCCCCCCCCATTGGAACGCCTGACCGCCGATCAGGATGGGCAGATAGCTGTCCAACTTTCTTATCTGCTCGATGGCATCGATCAGGTGCGGCATGTTAAAAAAAACGCTGAAGGACAATGCCAGAATATCGGTTTTTTTTTCTTGGATCATTTCGATCAAATGCTCAACAGGGGTATTAGCGCCCAGAAAAAAACTGTCCCACCCATTCGCTTCGATGATATCGGCCACCATTTTACCACCGATCTGATGAAATTCATTGGCGACACAGGAGACAATCGCGGATCGGCCGCTGTGTTCCGCATTGAAAAGAATTGGATAAGCCAGGGTCATGAGGTATTCCGTGATGGCCGTAGTCATATGTTCCGTTGCCACGGAAATTTTTCCTGTTTCCCACAAGTGGCCGATCTCATACAGGGATTTTTGAAACAGATCCAGATACAGCATTTTCAGATCGATTCCCTGATCAAGTAAGGTGGAAACTTGATCCAGGCATTTCATCCGTCGACCGGCTGTCAGATTATGAAAATAACTGTTATAAATCTCCGGAGTGATCATCACACCATCCTTTATGGTCTTGCCGTCCTACTTAAGGTTTCCGCGGTGGGGACGGATTTCAAACCCGCCCCCTGCGGGCGCCATGCACTATCGTTATGATCGTAATTTGGAATAAGCATTTTCACGGCAAGTGACTCTATCATAATTCATGAAAATGTAAAATACCACGGGTGGAGCAGCAAGACAAAAAAACGAAGGGGGGTAAATTGCTTCAAATCGAAGTCGGCAGTTCGCCTTTCGGTTAATTTGAATGTCCAAAAAAAAATGTACTTTTTCGACTCAAATTAACGAGGTCTGAACTCACAACAATCAAGGAGCGCCTGCCGCATCTGGCTGTCGAACCCGGCGGTCGCCAGCATTTCTTCAAAGAGTTTTCCGTTGATCTACGGAAACGCTGCAAGCTGTTCATCCAGATTTTTAAGGCGCTTGTTTACCGGTGTGTTCAGCACTTGAAACAAGGTTCTGGCCGGTTTTATATGCAACGCCGTTATTGGCCTTGATCATCGTTCCGGCCACATGACTACATCATCTCCTTAATGATTGAAGTTATACCATTATTTTTTTGGGGCCGCTTCCACCCCGACATTGATGAAAACGGCAGCCGCAAAGTTGCGGGGTCATTTTGCATATTACGGGGTGACGGACAACTCGCAGGGGATCGGCAGGTTCAATTACGAAGTCAGGAAATTACTC
>CAJBLH010000280.1 GCA_903953895.1 uncultured Desulfobacteraceae bacterium
AACATGACGTCCAGAGCGTTCAGCCACCTCATTATGATTCCCTGACGTATATGCAGAAAGCCATGAATTTCTGGAAGGCTGTGGATCAAGGAAATCTGTTTAACCCCCTGAATATTGAGCCGACAAATCGACCACCCGGAACCATTCTGTTGTCTTATCCATTTAAATTTTCTTCTGATTTTAAGGGGTTTCACTTTCGGTCCATTTTTTTTCCGATAGTATGCATTGTCATTGCCGTTTATATGGCAGCAGGCATACCCGAAAGTCCTGCTGCGGGGTGGGGTCTGGCGGCAGTGGCCATTTTTTTTTCCGCCATTTCGATGCTATATAATTTTGATAATAATGAAATAAGTCCGGGAGTATCGTATTGGGGTCTTGTTGATAACTTTCAGGCCGGTATTGCCGCAATGGCGGCGGCCGGGTATGTCAGAAGTCTTCGGTCGCGGTCGTTGCCATGGTTGATGTGGGGGGCTTTTTTCGGTTCATTTACGTTGTTGATCAAGCCATCCGGCCTTATGGTTATTGCTCTTCTCACTTCAACATGGCTGTTTGTTGTTTGCCTGGAATGGTTCTGCGCAAGGAAATGTCAACTATCCAATACGACAGATTTCAAGACAAAGATTTTGGGTGCGTCATCGGTCGGGGATGACCCCAAAAAAAGCTCTACCCCCTCCCCGTTGCCTTCCCAAAACCATTCTCTTGAAAGCTATAAGCTGCAACGCTATATTATTATCGGAGGAATACAGACATTTCTTATCTACTTTGCTGTTGTTCTTCTCTGCTTTTTTTCAAATTATTTTTCAATGGAAAACTTCGCATATGCCAAACACGCATTAAAGGTGATGGGTGATTTACAGAAAGAGAGTCCTCCCCAAATTTTATCTCTGCTGCTTGAGCTTTCTGGAATTGCATTCGCTATTTGGGTACTCGGAAAAGGATTGCTGATTATCTATTATTTATTCACTCGTAATAATCGGCACAACTTTTTTTCGGTAAAAATGGTGGGATTGCTGTTGAGTGTTCCGATCATCTGGAGCCTGGGTGTCTGGTATTGGCTGGTGGTGCAGGTTGGTGGAAGCCAGGTTAGATATTTCGCCCCCTTTTTTATGATGGGTGCGGTTTTTATCATTCCGGTATCATTATATATTATACAGCATGGGAACCGCTGGATTCGTCTGGCTGAATTTGTTCTGTGTTTATTGCCTGCGCTGAATATTGGTGTACTCCTGATGATGGAATCCCCGTCACTTCAATGGCAACGATTCTCCGGGGTGAATATCGCTGTTGCATTAGATCGAGAAGAAGTTCATCAGGCTTATACTTTTCTGGATGAATTGAGAAATCGGAAAAAGAATGCGATTCTTTATTCATTTTTTTCGGGTGTACTGCCGGATATTTTTATAACAGTTGGGTTGTATGAGGAAATGGCAAGACCTGATCTTCCTGCTTTTAAGGCAATTTCTACTGTAAATTGGGAGAACGGTTTCGTCGTCAAAACGGATCAACTTCTGAGTGCCGATTACATTCTTGTCAGAAAAGATTTGGGTCGCAAAGCTGAAAAGCTTACTGATAAACTGATTGATACGTCTGATTCAGAAAGTATCTTTTTTCAGGAATGGATTTGCGGGTTAAACGAGAGTGCCGGTGTAAAGATTGTAACAGATGGCAGCGTGTTGCGATTGCTTGAAATTGTTAATATAAAAGAGTTTGAGCGTGCAACAGAATCATTTGTGTCGGCGCACTCCTGGCGTCCTGAGTTTATAGCGGCAAATTCGCTGCGGCGTTGGTGGAATGAAGCGGATGTGTCCGGCTATGCAACAAATCTTGCGGTGAAAGAAATTGATTTTATGGAGATATATACGTTACACGCCCTGTTGGTTCGCCGTGTGGACACAGGTATAAAAGTGGAATATTGGTGGGAGGAAATGCGTCATGAAGAAGCGAACAAGCAGCGGTATATGTTTTTTCACCTTATCGATCAATCCGGTAAAATACTCGACGATATAGCTGTATCCTTGAGTGTGTATGCTCCTCCTTTCGATAACCGCAGATGGAGATATGGGGCCATAACCTTTCAGCAACCATTACCAAATGAAGTCAGTTCGCTGGCATTCGGGATATATCGCCCGAATCATGAATTCCTGATGCCCGATAAAGGGGTGCGAGACTGGGAAGGACAACGTGTGGTGGTTCCAATTTCGAATTCTACGGTGGCCGAAAGGGGGGCCGGCCGAATGTCACGTATTAAGTCATAAAATAGACTTAAGCCAATTGCACTGATGTTGAAAACCTCATTTAAGGTTTGCAGAAAACTCCAAAAATGAATAATCCTTACACAATAAAGACAATGAAATGAAACTATCTGATATTTATATTCAAATGAAATCAATCAACCACAAGCTGTCATTATTGCAATTGCTGACACAAGACAGCACCATTCATACCATGCCTCACGGTGTGAGTTTTCAAAATACCTTATTGTGTAATTTGCGCTGTCCCCACTGCCAGACCCATGGCGTTGAAGAACATCGGAAATATTACAACACGATCAACATGCCTCATGAGATGTTAACCCGAGTCGCCCATGAGGTTCTGCCCACAGCAGATGAATATCTATTTACGGTAAGCGGGGAGCCATTGGCTTCTCCCAATTTTACCCAATTGCTGCTCGAGTTCTTTCCCTATTGCGCCAAGATTGAATTGCACACCAACGGAACGCTGATCACGCCTGAAATACTGACCAATTTAATTCCTGCTACCAAGGGAATTCATATTTCCATAGATGGTGCAACGCAGTTAATGGTTGAAGCGACTCGCAAGGGCGCCAAATATAAGAAGTTGCTGCAGAACATCAAATTATTGACAAAAACTGTCGATCTATTACCCGACAAGCTTAAACCCCTGATATATTTTGGCTGCACCATACTGGGGAGCAATATCAGAGAGCTGCCGGAAATTGTAGAGCTGGCGTATCTTCTGGGTGTTCCGAAAGTTTATGGATATTTCGTCGTTGTTTACCATGAACACCTCAATAATGAGGACGTGAAAAATTATAAGCCCCTGTATAATTATTACCATGAAAAAGCGGTTGAAGCAGCGAATCGATTAGGCGTTTTTCTTTGCTTGCCACCACCATTTGCGGGCGTTGAAGCAAGTGACGATAGCCCAATCGGGGGGAACAATATGATCATAGAGAATTTTCCGGGTGATTATATAGACAAATTGCATGCTCGCAGCCATATAGAGGATATTGTCAACATTATAGGCGCTGAGGCGATTGATATCCAGGCAAACAAAATAAAGGATGTGATAATAGATAGATATGATGTTCCAAAGCAGCATGTCGATTTATCGAATTTATTTTCTTTGGGCCGTAATTACCTCATGCTAAAGAAGATGACAATGTATTATCGGAAGATGTTAAAGCATTATAAGCAATTCCTCGATGAAACCATCCAGCGGGGGGATGCTAAACCAATCAAATATTGCGAATCCCTTTCCAAGCGTATATATCTTTCACCCGCAGGTGAAATTACACCCTGTTGCTACATATACAATCCGTTAGGAAATATAAGCAGCGACAATGTAAAAAATATCTGGAACGGGGATGTATATAACGATTTCAGGCAAAAGTTTCAATCGGACAACCCTTTTAAAGAGTGTATTAACTGCCACAATATCTCGTATTTATCTCCTGCGGCACTTTGTCATGAAATCAATTCGGTTTAATTGATGCATTCTTGAAACAGAACCTTACTGAAATGGCTTTCTGTCTGCCAATCTTAAAGGAGCGGTTATCCGCCAGGATATGGAGCGGCGCATGGCTGCCATCTCGTCTGCCAATACGTCATAATCTTTCTGCAAAGCATCCAATCTGGATTTTAGATCATACGCCCACACCGAGCATCTATCATGGTCGTCACGAAGTGCTGCATACTTTTCCTCGATTTGGTGAAGTTCATCCAAGGTTTGCTTCTGTTGCAGTCTCAGCCACCCCACCAATCCCTCATCGAGGAAATGCAGCCAGGCCCTGCCGCTTAAATAAGGTAACGCCTTTTCAAACATGACCCCCAGCGCCTGGTCGTATTCATACTTCTGCCTGTGGGATTTTTCGATATTCTGGCCGCCGTAAAACCGGTACTCCGCGGTGATCTTGTCCAAATGCAGGAATTCGAAAAAACGGGACAGGCGCATCCAGAAATCCCAGTCCTCGAAAACATCCAGCGCCTCATCAAACCCCGGGGCTTTCTCCAAAGCACATCTCGAGAACATGACGCTCATCAGGGGAATATAGTTTTCAAAAAGTATTCTGTCGGGTTCAAATTTACGGTTGAAAACAACTTCCTCCCGAATCCGCCCTCCGGGAACTTCTGTTGTTCCCTCATAAAATACGTTCAGAACACTGCAATACGCAACAGTTCCTTTGCGCTCCTCCAGAAACGCCACCAGGGTTTCAATATGGTCCGGATAGAAGATATCGTCATCATCCAGAAAATTAAGATACACCCCCCGACTCGCCGTCAACCCGCTGTTGGCGGTAGTCGCCCTGCCCCGATTGGTTTCATGGAAAACATAGGTGAACGGCGTCTCCCCGATGATGCTTTTGGCCAAATCATGGATATCCGATCCGCCATCGTTCACCACCACGATTTCAATATTGGCATACGTCTGTGATTTAACAGACTTCAACGCCTCGAACAATAAATGCGGACGGTCTTTCGTCCGGACGATCACGGAAACAAGTGGATCTGATCCATCAGCCATAACCTTACCTCTTAACCCTTGCCCACAAGCACAAAGCGGCGACCGATATTCATACCCGCCCGACACAGATCAATCGTAGATCAATCTCTTCAAAGATGAAGAGATGAATATCATTTGGCTCATCGTGGATTGACGTGAAAGCCGGGTACGACCATCGTTTCGGTCGATTCGGTGAATGATTTTATTTGCCGCTGGTTCCCAAGCTCCAGCTTGGGAACCCAGTCGGGAAGCTCC
>CAJBLH010000281.1 GCA_903953895.1 uncultured Desulfobacteraceae bacterium
GAAATCGCACTAGCGACGAGCCAGGAGATCGTCTTTTTCCACGAGCTGGCTCACGCAGGGCATCATATCGTAAAGGGCAAACTCCAACCAGGGCAGGACCCGCTGCAAGAAATTGTGGCTGAACTCTCAGCGTGTGCTCTGGCGCAGATGGTAGGCAAATCTCTTGTCGATACGACAGGCTCGAATTTCCAGTACATCAAACAGTACGCTGAAAAGTTAAAAATGGATGTTCATTCCGCTTGTTTGAAAGTCCTCTCCGACACAGAAAAGGTTCTCAATCTGATTATCCACAACAACATTGAAGGAGAAGTGCATACAAATCACAAAGATGTAGCATAGGGCGAATTGTGCGGTCGTATGTGAGTATTTCTGACTGAATCAATACTATCTTTATCAATAGACATAAAAGGCGTCTCCTTTGGCTTCTACAGCCCTTTGGACGCTTTTTTTCATTGGAGGGAATTATGGTTTATCGTATTGTCTGTGCTTGGTGTCAAAAGGAAATGGGTGAAAAGGAATGCCCTGGCTCAATGGTGATGAAAGACGCTATATCTCATTCCATTTGCGAATGCTGTAAAGGCAAGGTGATTATCGAAATTGAACAGTTGGAAAACGGAGGTGGCGAATGTGCGATGATTTTATGAGTGGGGAAGGCTGGTCGATTATGGGGGCGATGTCTGAAGATATCGCCAATGAAGAACTGGAAATAGAGAAAGCACGCAGAGACACCCTCGGGGAGGATTATTTAGAGCCTGAAGACCCTGCCGCAGATGATGAAACTGACGACACGGATTTCGACTTTGACTCTGAAGCCGATTGATAATTTTATCGTCCGGATCGTCCGATCGTCTGGTTCTGGACGATGATGGCGGTCTGGGCGGTATTTCAAGCCACTGGGGTAGAGATTCCCTGTGGCGAGGTAAAGAAGACCGGTGTGATTCTGGATTCTGGACACCCTACATTATACAGTTCCTATAGAATATCCTGTCCATTTTACTCAATGTGAAAGTTTTTTGAGTGGCGGCGGAAAGAGGGGTGGCAGTAGCAGTGTCTGGCAACCTACTCTGGATTCCACATTTTGCAGAACCCTTCAGCGTAAGGTTGATAGGCAAGCTACTGCCAAGTTTTTATCTATCTTTTTGGAAACATAATGTCAAATACAATGTTCAAGTTTTACCTGCCAAACCAATCTTCCACACATATTTTCAAAAAATCCTTTCTGCCTTTTTCTATTTTGATTCCAATTTTGTTCGAGAATTCAAAAAAGAAAACTGTGAAAGGTTCTGGTTCTGGACTGCCTGGGGGTCTTCATTTGGTCTTTTGGAAATTCAAAATAGAAAAATATGAAGGCTTCTGGGGTTTTGTAATCTGGATGTATGCTTCTTCTGCGATTTCAAAAAAGAATGTTGTGAAGGTTCTGGGTCGGTTATGGGGTGCCAATGCGGTGTTGGTAATCTCAAAATAGAAATTTTTTGGATGGTCGCTTTAATCCCTCCTTTCGGTTATGGCAATGCCAGGAATTATCTAACCTCCGTAGATATAGAGGGAGTTCTTTTCGCCCTCAATAAAATTACACGGAGGTAAAAATTATGACAACAGAAAGTAAACAGACTTTCAGTATTGGCGATACAGCAAAAATAACACGTGCGACACAGAAACAAATCCGGAACTGGGAAGCCAGGGGATATATTTCATTGGCCGAGCGGGTCGTTTCCGGTTGCCGGGGTTACAGGCGATTCTCCACTGAACAATTGGAAATAATTTCCAGCATCAAGAATCTTATTGATGAAGGCTACACTTTGCCCGCCGCAGCAAAAATAGCCAAAACTGCAATCCTTAATCAAACAAAGGAATCCATGCCGGGCGGTAATCATTAATGAGCTTAATGAGCATCGAAATTAAAATTCTGGTCGACTCGTACCGTCTTATTTACCGGTTCATCCATCGCGGCGGCAAGATCTGGATGAACATTGCCATTCAAAAAAGGGTTCGTTGGCTGTATCACAAATATGGCATGACTCGGGAAGAAATCATTGAGTACGTCAAATGGAAGTTCAAGTGCCAACGGAAACACCACAAATTTAATCCAGAGAAATCGTGCCTGGAAACATTCGTCCTGAATTTCACCTACTTTGCCCTGCTCTCCATGGTCCGGCAGTGTAAAAATCATGAAGCCGGCGGCGAAAAAGAAATACCGTTTTCCGGCATCCTTCATTTCTCAGTTAACACTTTGCATGGAAAATTATAAGAATTTATTACCGAAAACGACAGCGCCCTGTTTATTGGAGCTTCTTTTCCAAAAGGTCTTCAAATC
>CAJBLH010000282.1 GCA_903953895.1 uncultured Desulfobacteraceae bacterium
ACAGGAAGAAAATATTGCTGATCAATTTAACATTTTCAAACCGCCAGATTTAATACAATTTCAGGGCGCCGCTGACAGCTTCTTTATCTCATGGCTAACCCTAAACCAACCAATCCGAAAGAACTATCTGCCGTTTTAGGTATCTCACAAAAGGCTGTCTGTAAGTCCATTAAGAAACTTGCCGATGCCGGAATCATCCAGAAGGGGGAGCTGGGGGGAAGACAGCGAATGTTCAACGTCCCAGGACATGAACCATCAGAGCCAAACAAGGAACCTGAGCCAGACACAGGTGGTCATGACGAACGTCTCAGCCGTATCGAGTCCATGATGGAGGTCATACTTTCGGACATTGCCTCCCTGAAATCTGCCAAAGCTATGCCGGAAAGGGAACAGAGCGCGCCAGAAATAACACATACCACCCCCATTTACCCCCAAACCCAACCCATTTCAGCACCATTGACAGAACCCACTATAAAAGCTGCTGCTTTAGCTTGCTCTTTTAATAATAGCAGCTTGCAAGCCATGCAGGCCTTTCAGGAATTTGGGGCGCTTTTCGGCGTGAGGCCACCAACAGAATCAGATCCGCTTGCCGTGGCTGAGATGATCTCACGCAAGAAATCCGGGAAACTGGAAAATGTCAAATCACCGCTTGGATATTTGATGTCCATTTCCGGTAAACTTGGTCCGGTCGCGACACCACCGGCAACACCTGTTGCCACCCCCGCTGTTCAGATAATCGACATGAAAAGGATCGAACGCGAACGACAGATAAGTGAATTATGGCTGTCACTTCCTGATGCCGCTCGTGAACCATACAGACAGAAAGCCAGACAACGACACCCGGACAATGGTAGAATTAGACCGGCGGTTGAGTTGCTTGCACGTCAACAGTTCAACATGGAACATCTTTCAGGGATATGAGGGAATGTAAGCAGCGCCGGTAGATCGTTCATCCTGAGCGATTACAGCGAATCAGGGGTATGGTTCAAATGGTTTTCGGATTTCAAATCGGGAACCCTGCAAGGGGTGGGTAAAAAGTATGCAATATTGCATAATGAAACACTTGAGGTTGATCCCGACAAATTGTCGTACTCGAAAGATTGAGGGTGACTTAAAGTCACTCTTAAGAAATGGATCGGGAAAAACTTTCGGATTTGAAATCCAGAAGTTTGAGGGTACCCAACGGGTACCCTCACTTTTCCCTTTTCAAAAGTGAAAACCGCAACTGTGTCGTTAACACAGTTAACCGGCGCTGCAAAATCCGTATCCGAAGCATCCCGGCAACTGGCGGATGAAACGGGAAGAAGTGCTGGAACTATTAAAGATGCAATCTACAGGGAAATTAAATCCGGGACTGACGGACTCAGTCAGTTATCAGGCACAGATAAACACCGTCCATATGATCCCCCGGGCAGCAGAAACCACAGATGATGTTCAGGGGGGAATGATAATGATCCAGGATTTTATAGACCGACAGAGGGGGGTGGATAAAAAGGTTACAGTGGATTTTTTTAGGGGTATTTTTAGGGGTATCGAATTATAGTCATAAAATTATTATACATAAATTCAGATTGTTATAGCTAAGTTTGATGGACGCCGCCCCATCACACAGTCCATTAAAATCCATTTTTCTTCAGAACCCCTTAGAAATAAGGGGTTTTTTGTTGTTTATTGTCCAACAATGCGCTAAGGAAACCATCAGAAACCAGACATTTTGCGGGTAACTCTGTGGGCAACTCCGAAATATCCCCCACAAAGTCCGCAAAGTTACCCACAAAGACAGGGAGCCTTTCATTATCAGGCCTGAGAGCATGCGGGTAACTTTTAAAAATGTAATTCGCATGCCCCAAAAGTTACCCACAGGGGGGCGAGGCATCTATGGCACTGACAGACATGAAGATCAAAAACGCAAAACCACAGGACAAACCATATAAAATTGCAGACGGCGATGGTATGTTTTCCCATCGCCCAGAACAACATCAAGGCCGATGAGTAATAACGCAATCCTTTCAGCGCTGCGGCGCATGGGATACGAAAAAGATGAAATGTCCGGACACGGATTCCGGGCGATGGCGCGGACGATTTTAGATGAAGTTCTTCAGTTTCGACCTGATTTTATTGAACATCAGCTCGCGCATGCCGTGCAAGACCCAAACGGCAGGGCTTATAACCGTACCTCTCACCTTGCAGAGCGTGCAAAAATGATGCATGGGTGAGCTTGCCAAGCTTCAGATCGATCAGAACGAAACGCTTGTGGTTTGGATTTGACGCCCGAGCTGTTGCTTGCTCCGGCCACTCTCCGCAGCCTCCCGTTCGTAAAACTCGCGGGCTTGGATATTCTGAACACGCATCAGGGCGTGGTAATGAGACCAGGTCAATTGCGGAGAGAATCCCTGACGAAGGGCTGGTTCGATGCCTGTTGCCTGCAAATTTCTACCCGATCGGGAGAGATTTTTAAAGTGTTTTGATGACTTCCTTGCCGTATTCCGCTCACTCTTCACCGCCCTGCAATGCCTGGATTTCTCGGCCGATAGACCAATAGGTGATCATCATGCCGGAGTTGACGGACCGGACAAGTTTAGCCCGGGCTTGCTCCAAAAGGGCGATGACCGTTCGACCAATCCCTGCGGAGCTTGTATCATTTCATCACCATGTGGTCTGGTGCCATGAAGGCTGACGACTTCGCAAAAAGTCCGGATACTGCGTTGCGCTGCATTCTTCGTCATTGATGCGTACTATAACACCCCATTCCTCAGAATTTGCGCGCAAGGATATGGTTTTTTTATTGACCGAAATCCAGCGGCAGGTTAACGTCGATCCAGCGGTGCGATCGATCACGCAAGAAAGAATCAACACCAGGAATGAAGTCCGAAAGATACAGCATGTCATTTTCCACAGGAAGCCTTTTCCATCGGGAATCGGTGGCACTGGCCGCGCTGTTTCTGGAGCTGGGCGACTGGAACACCGTTCGAGATAAGGTTCTTTCCGGCAATCTGCTTCAGTCCAGAACCCTGAACACATTAAAACGAGTCTGTCGCGAGATCATCTCCCGGCTGAAAACACTCGTTCCCAGTGAAATAGAATTGCTGGTCCATGGCAGCACCCAGGAGCAAGGATATCTCTTGTGGATCGCAGTTTGCCGCCGGTATAAATTCGTTGCCGATTTTGCGGTGGAGGTTATTCGGGAACGCTTCATCACCCTGAAGATGGATCTTCATTACGAAGACTTTGATTCCTTCTTTAACAAAAAATCGGAGTGGCATTCTGAACTGGATGAAATCCAGCCGGCCACCCGAAATAAGCTGCGCCAGGTATTGTTTAAAATGCTTCGGGAAGCCGATCTTATGACTGCCGATAACGCTATCCATGCGGCCATGCTGAGTTCCCGGATACTTGAGGCCATTCCGCCCGGCAGCCATCAGGACATTCTGGTCTTTCCTGCTTTTGAATCCGATTTAAGAGGGGTACAGTGATTCCGGATATCGGCAATAAACCCATACAAGACAGATTTCAGCATCTACTCACCATAATCTCAGGACAGCGTTTTCTCCAGAAGCAAGGCCTTGGAAACGAGGTTCCTTTCTTTATCTGCCCATATAAACCGGAAGAATATATCCAGATGGAGCGGCTTCAGCGGCAGATCGTCAACCAACTCTCTCAAACCGGTGTCCGGGTACTGGAAATCAACCTCTACGATCTTTCCATCGAGATACTTAAAGATCGGGGAATCTGGGAGCAGTTACTTGAAATGGAAGCCTCTGTATCCAAGGATCAGCTCAAGGAATTGCTCCAGGGAGTGTTGGATCCCGAAGCACATCTGGTGCCTGCCATGGCCGTTAAGCTTGCGATCATTGAATTTGACGTTCTCTTCCTATCTGGTGTCGGAGAAGTTTTCCCCTATATCCGATCCCACAATGTACTGAACAATCTGCAAAGCACGGCAAAGGAAAAGCCGACCGTCATGTTCTTTCCGGGGGACTACACGCACTCCCTGGAATCCGGCGCGTCGCTTGATCTTTTCGGGAAACTGCATGACGATAAATATTACCGGGCATTCAACATCTATCACTGCGAAGCCTAAACGAAGGAAACGAGATGACTCTAAAAACCATTTTCAAAAAGCCGGTTGACCGCCCGATTGAAGGGGTCATCAAAGCCGATGATGAAGCCAGTCTTCGTCTTGAAATTGAAGAGTATGTGCTGACCAATGAGGTGGAAAAGCGCCTGGAGTCATTTCTGGATGCCTATAACAATTATGAAGGGGCCAACGGCGTCTGGGTTTCTGGTTTTTTTGGTTCCGGCAAGTCGCACCTTTTAAAGATGCTTGCACTGCTTTTGGAGAATCGCGAGATTGAAGGTGTACCAACACTTGATCTTTTTCTGCCCAAATGTGGGGATAACGAGATCCTTCGCGGCGATCTTAAACGGGCCGTCGCCATTCCTTCAAAAAGCATTCTGTTCAATATCGACCAGAAGGCCGATGTTATCAGCAAAACTCAGATCGATGCGCTTCTGGCCGTATTCGTCAAGGTGTTTGACGAAATGTGCAGTTACTACGGCAAGCAGGGGCACATCGCCCAATTTGAACGCGATCTTGACAGCCGTGGGTTGTATGACCAGTTCAAATCGGACTATCAGCTCATATCCGGAAAGGGCTGGCAAAAGGGGCGAGAGCAAGCACTTCTGGAGTCACAAAGTATCGCAAAAGCCTATGCCAAGGCAACCGGCGATCCTGAAACAACAGCATCGGGGATTCTTGATAAATACAGAAATCAGTATCGGGTATCCATCGAGGACTTCGCCGATCAGGTTAAGGCCTATATCGATCGGCAATCCCCCGAATTCAGGCTGAACTTCTTCGTTGACGAAGTTGGGCAGTACATCGCCGAAAACGTGAAGCTGATGACCAATCTGCAAACCATCGCCGAAAGCCTTGCCACCAAATGCCGTGGCCGCGCCTGGATCATTGTGACCGCCCAGGAAGACATGAACCTGGTCGTTGGCGAAATGAGCCGCCAGCAGAGCAACGATTTTTCCAAAATTCAGGCCCGTTTTGTCAACCGAATGAAGCTTACCAGCGCCGATGTCGCCGAAGTGATTCAAAAACGCCTGCTCATGAAAAATGACGACGGGGTCCGGCTGCTGTCCGACGTCTATCATACCGAAGTGAACAACTTTAAAACCCTTTTTGACTTTGCGGACGGTTCCCAGACCTACCGCAATTTTGCGGACCGGGATCACTTCATCCACAGCTATCCGTTTATCCCTTACCAGTTTGCGATGTTTCAGTCCGCGATTCAGAACCTATCACAGCATAATGCGTTCGAGGGAAAACACAGCTCGGTCGGCGAGCGCTCGATGCTCGGCGTATTTCAGCAAGTGGCCATTCAAATCGGCAACCACAAGATCGGGCAGCTTGCCACCTTTGACCAGATGTTCGAAGGGATTCGCTCGGCCCTGAAGTCCAATATTCAGCGGGCCATTTTGCAGTCCGAGAAACATCTGGAAAGCCCATTCGCCATACGCCTGCTGAAGACCCTTTTCCTGGTCAAGTACATGAAAGAATTCAAGCCGACACTGCGCAACCTGTGTGTGCTGATGCTGGATGACTTTAACCAGGATCTGCCGCTGCTCCGCAAGCAGGTTGAAGAAGCGCTCAATCGTCTGGAACAGCAGACGTATATCCAGCGCAATGGAGATATTTATGGATACCTTACCGACGAGGAAAAAGACGTCGAGCAGGAGATCAAAAATACCGACGTTGAGTCCGCCGACGTCGCCGCAGAGCTGGAAAAGATTGTATTTGATCATGTTATCAAGACCAAAAAGATCCGCTTTGATGAAAACGGACAGGACTACCCCTATTCCAGAAAGCTCGATGATCGCTTGCACGGCCGGGAACAGGAACTGGCCATTCATGTCATCACCCCGTTTCATGAAAATGCGGAAAGCGAATCCATTCTACGGTCCCAGAACATGGGGCGGGACGAGCTGCTGGTCGTGATGCCGCCGGATGACCGCCTAGTGCGCGATATTCTGATGTACAAACGGACGGAAAAATACATCCGTCAAAACATCTCCATCACCCAGCAAGAAGCGGTTAAACGCATCCTGACCGACAAGGGCTTCCAGAACCGGGAGCGCTACGCGGAGCTTCAGCAGCAAATTCAAGGGCTGCTGGGCAAAGCCAAACTCTTTGTGGCCGGCAGTGAGATCGAGATCGGCGGTGAAGATCCGCAGACCCGGATCACCCGCTGTTTCCATGAACTCATCACGCGGGCCTATCCGAACCTGCGCATGCTGCGCGGGATCACCTACACCGAAAACGATGTCGCCAAGTGCCTCAAGCATTCCCAGGAAGGGCTGTTTGCAAACGATGCCACAATACTGGCGGAATCGGAGCAGGAGCTGCTGGCTTTCATCCAGAGCAACAACAGAAGCGGCGTGCGCACGACGCTGAAGAACCTGCTGGAGAATTTTTCGCGCAAGCCCTATGGCTGGTACTACGCGGCCGTGCTCTGCACCCTTGCCAACCTGTGCGCCCGCGGCAAGGTGGAGGTCCGGGCCGACGGCAACCTCCTTGAGGAAGACAACCTGGAACGCGCCCTGCGCAACTCGCACGGCCATGGCAATCTCGTGCTGGAGCCACAGATCGATTTCACCGCCTCCCAGGTTCGAAGCCTTAAGGAATTCTTTGAAGACTTTTTCGACGCCCCGCCCCGCGCCGGTGAAGCCAAGGCGCTTGGCAAGGAAACCGGTGCGGCCCTGCTGGAGATGATCCACCAACTGGAGCCTCTGGCGGCGCAGTCATCGCGATATCCTTTCCTGAATGCGCTGACCCCAGTGATTGAGAAGCTGAAGGGGCTCAGCAGCAAGCCCTACACCTGGCATATCACCGGGCTGGTGAGCCAGGAAGATACACTGCTTGACCTGAAGGAGAAGGTCATCGACCCGATCCGCAAATTCATGAGCGGCCCGCAAAAAGACATCTTTGAAAACGCCCGCAAATTTGTGCAGACACAGGAGCCAAATTTCACCTGCATCGAAGGCGGTGAATCAGCACAGGTCATCGAGACGTTGGCCGACCCTGAGTGTTTCAAAGGCAACCGCATGCAGCAGGTGAAGACCCTTGTCGATGCGCTGCAAGAAAAGTTGTCTGCTCAGATCGCAGCAGAAATAAACAAAGCCAAGGATGCTTCCCTATCTCTCAATGACCGCATGTGCGGCATGGCCGAATTTGCCGAGCTTACTCCGGAGCAGCAGGAACAAATCACCCGTCCTTTCAGTGAATTTGCTCTGTCGGTGGAACGGCAAAAGCTGATCGCCGTGATCCGAGACAATCTGCGAAGCTTCGAGGAATCGGACTACCACAGGCTCCTTTCCAAAATGGCGTCCTGGGCTCATCCAGCGCTGGAGCCGACACCGTCAGACGGGGACAAACACCCATCAATGCCTAAACCGGACACGGGACCCATCCCAACTGTCCATGAGCCACGCATTCAATATGTTCCCAGCAGGTCGATCCGAATTTCTTTTGACAAAGCCTGGCTGATCGATGAATCCGATGTGGAACGCTACCTGAAATCCATGCGGGAAGCCCTACTGGCAGAAATACGGAAAGGGAAAAGGATTCAAATTTAGGAATCATCAATGGGCACAAATGAAAACCAATTGTTGGAACTGATACAAGATTCAGACTCTGTGGCGCAGATCCGAAAAGACTTCATCACGGCCATAAACAACCCGCAGAAGATAACCCCAACGTGTTATCTGTCAGTGGATGAACTGGAAATACAAAATAAACCGGTTCTGCGAATCTATGTTCCGGAAAGCTCACAGGTTCACCGCTGCAACGGACGCATCTATGACCGAAACGAGGACGGTGACCTTGATATCACCGATCACACGCGACAGGTGGCGGAACTCTATCATCGCAAGCAGGCAAGCTACTCAGAGAACAAAATTTATTCACATACCACGCTGGCCGATTTACGGGAAGACCTCATCTCAAGGTGTCGCAAGATTGCCTCACTCCGGCGTGAAGACCATCCTTGGGCCAAGATGGATGATGTCGATATCCTGAAAAGCGCCCAGCTCTATCAGACTGATCCTGAAACAGGCAAAAGCGGTGTAACACTGGCAGGCATCCTCCTTCTGGGACAAGACAATCTCATACTTACCGCAGTACCTCATCATCGTACTAATCTGATTTTACGCAAGGTTAACCTGGATCGTTATGATGACCGCGACTTTGTTACTACCAACCTGATCGAAAGCTATGAGCGGATCATGGCCTTTGTTGCCAAACACCTGCCCGATCCGTTTTTTCTGGAAGGCGATATCCGAATCAGCATCCGCGATGCCATTTTTCGGGAGGTTGCCTCCAATATTCTTATCCATCGGGAATACATGAATGCCTTTCCTGCCAAATTAATCATTGAACAAGGTCAGGTGCGCACCGAAAACAGCAACGTACCTCACGGTTTTGGTCATATCAACCCGGATAACTTTTCACCTTTCCCCAAGAACCCGGTCGTCGCCCGGTTTTTTCGGGAAATTGGCAGAGCAGACGAACTCGGCTCAGGTGTGCGCAATCTGATGAAATATGGTGCTTCCAAAGTTTTGTCGATTCTTATGACAGGCCCGATGAGAAAAGCCGAAATAGCCAGAAAACTGGGAAAGTCCAAACCCACCCGTTATTTGAACGAACTTATGGCCCACCTGGTTCAACAGGTATTCGTTCAATATGCGATCCCTGAAAAACCCAACAGCCGCATGCAGAAATATCGGCTTACCGAAAAGGGAAGACAGTTGCTGAAAAAAATGAAGTTAAAATAGTGCAACCGAGGGGAAAAAACCGGAAAAACAATCAGGGAATCTGCCTGATCCAAAGGAATAATAGTGGAAACCGCCCCGGAAGCTGGAGCGCCGGTGTCTGATGGCCAATGGCAAGCCTGAAGCCGTACCGTTCTATCCCCATGAATTTACCCGGAGACAGTCGTCCATGGGATTGACCGATCCTTCGGCCATGGTCAATCCCGATCCCCTTCGACAAGGCCTGGCTTGCTGATGAGTCCGATGTGGAGCGCTACCTGGACTCCATGCGGAAAGTGCTGTTTTCCGAAATCCGCTGCGGGAAAAGGATTCAGATATAGGAACCACGAATCAACACGAAATCACTAGAAATAATCAATTTCCTGACGTCAGGAAATTGATTGTGGGGAGTTGGGGAATAAATAGATGAAGAGCGAAATCGTCAGTCAGCTAAAAAATCAGTTTGATATTCTGGCACAAAAAGCAACAGAAGAAGATGTCGAGTTCTGTTTCGCAAAGGATATTCAGGTACCTCTTGGTTATGCAAAAAGGAATCAAATATGATCACCCGACTCGAACTTAAGAATTTCACTGCCTTCAGCAACTTGATCTTTGACTTCTCACCCAAGATCAATGTGATTATCGGAGAGAACAGCACCGGAAAAACCCACCTGCTTAAGGCAGCCTATGGGCTCTGTTCTTGCGGCTCCGTGTTCAAGAGCAAGCCCGATATCGATAGGGACAGCCTTGAGGCTGTCCTCACTACCAAGTTGCTGCGACTTTTCATGCCGCTGGATGAAAAACTCGGCAAGATGCGCCGTCACGGCGTTACTGATAATGCACAGTTGAAAGCCCTTTTCGCAAAGGATGAAAAGGTGGTGTTGACCTTCCACACCAACTCCAAATCAATAGCCATTCAAGAAAGTGTGAACTTCGAGCAGTATCAATCCGAGCCGGTCTTTATCCCGACCAAGGAAGTACTCTCCTTCATGAAGGGTTTTATCAGCCTGTATGAGAAATACGGGCTGTCATTTGACCAAACCTATATGGATATCTGTCTGCTTCTGGATTTGCCCGAAGTTCGCCAGGAAATTCTTCACGAAAAATCCAAATGGGCAATGGACGAGATTGAGAATATCTGCGGCGGGCGATTTGCGTTCTATGGAGGTGGCAAGGTCACCTTCAAAACAGAGAACACTGAATATTCAGCCAACTCCATGGCCGAGGGATTCCGCAAGGCGGGGATGCTCTCACGCCTGCTGGAAACCGGCGCTATCCAGCCGGGTGTCAGCGGACCGCTGTTCTGGGACGAGCCCGAATCCAACCTGAACCCCAAGCTGATGAAGCTGCTTGTGCAGATCCTGCTGGAGCTGTCACGGAACGGCCAGCAGATCATTCTGGCGACCCACGACTATTTTCTACTCAAATGGCTTGACCTTGAAATGGGCAAGGAAGACCACGTTCTCTATCACGCACTCTACCGTGGAGATAGAGGTGAGATATGCGTGGAAAGCGCTGAAGACTATCGCTCAATTTCCCCAAATGCTATCGCAGATACCTTCAACGACCTGACCAAAGAACAGGTAAACAAGAAAATGGGAGGGTTGGGGAAGTGAAGTTAAGGGAGAGAGATATTGAGATCGAGTTCACCGATGCCATCGATGCCTTGGTATTCGATCAAATGAAGTCAGACCAACCCAATTACCACGGCATTGGAGAAATGCATCGTGTCGATTTCATCGTCGAGTTTGAGAAGGCAATCGTCTTTGTTGAAGTGAAAGACCCAGGAAACCCCAAGGCACAAGAAAAAGGCCTGAAAAAATTTCAAAAGGAATTAAATAACGGCACCCTCAGCACAACATTCGCATCCAAATTCATAGATAGCTTCTTTTATCGATGGGCAGAAGACAGGTTGTCCAAGACTGTCTATTACCTGAATCTGGTGACACTCGAAAGCGAGTTGCTGCCGAATTTATCTGATGAAATTGCAGGCAAACTTTCTCCATCCGGAAAAAGCTCACCACGATGGCAGAGACATCCTGTCCAGAATTGTCAGGTTTTTAACATCGAGACATGGAATGAAAACTTCCCGAAGTGGCCAGTCACCCGCCTGGCTGCTGTTGCCGCCGGAGGATCCTAAGTCGATGGAAACACTAAAGTTAAAGCGATTCGCTCAATATGCCCGACGTTCCTTGATTGAACAGGTAGGCGCCAAGTTGAAGCTGGTGCTGACGGCAGAGAGCTCAGCACGCCGTGAACATTCACCAGCGGTTAAAAAACTGGAAGAAGCAATCCAGCATAGCGATAAGAAGCAGGTCATCGAGCGGGTGGCCTACATCTGGTTCAACCGCTTCTGCGCCCTGCGCTTCATGGACGTGAACCGCTATAACCGGGTGAATATGGTCTCTCCAGCCGACCCCGGACAGTTCCAGCCCGAGATTCTGGCCGAAGCCAAGATGGGGCACATCGACGAAGGGATGGTGCACGACAAGGTCCGGCAGCAGATATTTGCTCTGCTCGATGGCAAGGCGCCCAGCCGCGACCCGCAAGGCGAGGCCTACCGCCTGCTGGTGGTGGCTGCCTGCAACGACTGGTACAAGGCAATGCCCTTCCTTTTTCAGCGCATCGACGATTACACCGAGCTGTTGATGCCAGATGATCTGCTCTCGGGCAACTCCATCCTCGCCTACACCCGCGAGGCTATGACGCCGGATGTCTGCCAGGATGTGGAGGTGATCGGCTGGCTCTACCAGTTTTATATCTCCGAGAAGAAGGACGCGGTGTTCGACGGGCTGAAGAAGAACAAAAAGATCACTCCTGAGAACATTCCTGCCGCCACCCAGCTCTTCACCCCGCACTGGATCGTGCGCTACCTGGTGGAAAACTCCATCGGCCGACTGTGGATGCTTAACCGCCCCGGCTCAAAGCTGGTCGAGCAGATGGACTACTACATAAAACCTGAACCACAGATGGACACAGATGAACACAGATCAAAAGAAAATGGAAAAAATATCTGTGTGAATCTGTGTGAATCTGTGGTTCAAGAAGATTTTTTGAGAATTTCTTCACCGGAGGAGATCAAAATTTGCGATCCGGCCTGTGGTTCAGGACACATGCTCACCTATTCATTCGATCTGCTGTATTCCATATATGAAGAAGAAGGCTACGAGCCTGCCGATATTCCGGAGAAGATCCTCACCCACAACCTCTTTGGGATAGAGATTGACGAACGTGCCGGAGAACTGGCGGCTTTCGCCCTGACCATGAAGGCCCGTGCCAAACAGCGCCGGTTCTTCAATAAATGTGTTTGGCCAAACATTTGTGTGCTGGAGAATGTTCGCTTCGACGAAGACGAACTGGTGAACTACATGGATTTTGTTGGGCGTGACCTGTTCACCGCTCCGTTGGAAACTATGCTGCGTCAATTCGAGGAGGCTGACAACTTTGGCTCCTTGATCCGACCGGATGTTACCGATGTGGACTGGTTGATGCAGACATTGGAGGCCAAGGGTGTTTCAGGTCAGTTACTTCTGAGCAGGACGCATAAGAAAGTGCTGCAAGTCCTGGGGCAGGCTGATTATCTGAGTCCGAAATATCATGTGGTGATTGCTAATCCGCCGTATATGGGTGGCAAGGGGATGAATGGATGTTTAGCGACGTGGGCAAAAGAAAATTACCCCAACAGCAAGTCTGATCTGTTTGCCATGTTCATTGAACGCAATCTCGATCTCGCTCTGAAGCGTGGTGCGGTTGCTATGATCACAATGCAATCTTGGATGTTTTTGTCTTCATACGAGAAAATTCGAGAAAAAGTACTATCCGATACAACTATCCTTTCGATGGCCCACCTTGGGGAACGATCCTTTGACACGATTGGTGGTGCCGTGGTTTCAACTACAACCTTCATTTTGAGGAATGAATATGAGCCAAAGTTGAAGGGTGTGTTTCTTCGTTTGGTGGATGGTAATTCAGAGGCAGAAAAATCAGATTTGGCTCGCGAGACAATTTTAGGATCTAACCGTAGTTGTCTGTTTAATGTCTCAGCGAAAGAATTCAAAAACATCCCAGGCAGTCCCATTGCTTATTGGTTGAGTGAACATGAACTCAAAATTATTGAATTGGAACCTCCATTGGAGAGAGTTTCTGATGCCCGCGTTGGTTTACAAACCAGCGATAATGACAGATTTTTACGTTTGTGGCACGAAGTTTCGCAATCACTATCTTTTCATGGTGCAAGTGATTTACTATCAGCAAAAAAATCCGGTACAATATGGTTTCCATGCAATAAAGGGGGAGAATTCCGAAAGTGGTATGGAAACCATACTCACTATGTAAATTGGAAAGATGATGGACGAGTAATCCGTGCTCTAAGTAAACCTGGCACAGAAAAACAAACCTATGTAAGGAATGATCAATATTACTTTCGTGATTCTATTAGTTGGTGTGACATTACAACTGAGGCGAATTCATTTCGTCGATATCCGACAGGTTTTATACATGATACTGTAGGTCATTCAGAATTTGCAGGTGACGATTCATGGAAGCTTTGCTTGATGGCGTATTGCAACAATAAGTTTGCCACAAAGCTTGCACGGATAATTAACCCAACTATTCATTTTCATATCGGATATTACCAAAAACTTCCCTTTGCGAAGAAAGTATGGAACTATGATACGGCACAAATCAGTTTAAATTTGGTAAGAGTTGCAAAGGAAGATTGGGACAGTTATGAAATCTCTTGGAATTTCAAAAAGCTACCGTTATTACTTCCTGACTATCATCAACCAGCTTTAATAGCTACCTATCTGAAGCTAAGTACTCACTGGCGTGAAATGACATTAGAAATGCAGCGACTGGAGGAAGAAAACAACCGCATCTTCATCGATGCATACGGCCTTCAGGATGAACTGACCCCCGACGTACCACTCAATGAAATCACCCTTACTTGCAACCCTCACTACCGCTACGGCAAAGACAAGAGCGAGGAAGAACTTGAGGCACTGCTGCTGGCCGACACCATGCGTGAACTTATCTCTTACGCCGTGGGCTGCATGTTCGGCCGTTACGCACTGGACAAGCCGGGGCTGATCCTGGCCAATCAGGGCGAAACCATTGAAGATTATTTCCGGAAAATTGGAAGTATGGAATATATTGAAAAAAACAATATAAAAGATTCCGTGTCGTCCGTGTGTTCCGTGGTTAATCACCCTTTCCCCCCCGAAGACGACAACGTCATTCCGATGCTTACCGGTGACTGGTTCTCCGATGACATAACTGAGCGATTCCGGAAGTTCCTCCGCATTGCCTTCGGTGAAGAGCACTATGAGGAAAATCTCCAGTTCGTGGAGTCGGCGTTGAACGTCAAGGGAAAACGCAATTACACCCTCCGCGATTATTTCATCGGTGAGTTTTACAGCGATCATGTCAAGCGCTACAAAAAACGCCCCATCTACTGGCTGTTTTCCAGCCCCAGGGGCAGCTTCAACGCCCTGATCTACATGCACCGCTACCGCCCGGATACGGTCAGTGTGGTACTCAACGACTATCTGCGCGAGTTTCGCACCAAACTGACTGCACGAAAGAATCATCTGGAAGCGGTAAGCATCAACGCTGGCGCCTCCCAGGCCGAAAAGACCCGGGCACTGAAGGAGATCGAAAGTCTCAAGAAAATGATCAACGAGCTGGACGCCTACGAACGCGAGGTGATGTACCCGCTCGCCACCCAGCAACTAGAGATCGACCTCGACGACGGCGTCAAGGTCAATTATCTCAAGTTCGGTGCGGCTCTCAAGAAGATCACCGGCCTGGATGCAAAGGGTGAGGAGTAAGTCCGACATGAGTGCAAATGGAATCTTATTATCGCCTTTGAGTTTCGAGCAACTGGTCGGCGTTATCCGTTACTGCCTGTTTTCTACCCGCAGATTGTGGAGGCAGTGACTCCACAATTCCGGATCGATGGCAAAACACTGATTTCCAGTTTGCAATGGCAATTTCGAAGCTGAAAAAGCCCACCATTACAGGATGCCGTGCAATGATGCTCTCCGCTGATGATCTCATTTCCAAGCCTGAAGGCAAGACGCTTGAATTCAAAAGAGACTTGTCCTCACCCAAACCACTGATGAAGACGCTGGTTGCATTTGCCAACTCTGCGGGCGGCATGATTGTTCTGGGTGTTACGGATGACCGGCAAGTTATCGGGGTCGATCAGCCGCTTGATGAAGAAGAACGGTTGTGCAACCTGATCGCTGATACTATCTCGCCCCGCCTGGTGCCGAATGTGGAGATGGTGACATTCAGGGATAAAACCTTACTGGTGATCGAGGTTTATCCCAGTGGGCAGCGGCCGCACTGGTTAAAGGCCGAAGGCACTGATAGCGGCGTATATGTTCGCCTGGGTTCCAGCAATCGTCAGGCGGATCGGGAACTGATTGCCGAACTGCGCCGCTCTGTGGAAGGAACCGGATTTGATGAAATGGTGATGCCGGATATATCTGTGGATGATCTGGATATTCCGGCAGCACAGCTTCTGTTTGGCGGATCCCGCGTGCTGGACGAAAAATCACTGATTACCCTGAAGCTTCTCAGGCAATATCAGGGGCGTCTGGTGCCGACCAAAGGCGCTGTCCTGCTGTTTGGAAAAGAACGCCTGATGCACTTCCCCGACGCCTGGATTCAGTGCGGACGGTTTTTCGGCACCGAAAAAATTCATATCTTTGACCATATCGAGATTGATCAGCCCCTGCCCAAGGCTGTTGATGAGGTGATGCTGTTTTTAAAAAAACATGCCTTTCGCGGCGCCGATCTCTCCGAAATCCGACGAAAGGATGTTTGGAGCATCCCCATAGGGATCCTGCGTGAGGTTATCATCAATGCGCTGGTACATGCCGATTATTCCCAGCGCGGGGCCCCAGTCCGGGTTGTATTTCTGGATAACCGCATAGAAATTGAAAACCCCGGCCTTCTGCTGCCTGGATTGACCATCGAAGACATGAAGCAGGGAACATCCAGAATTCGCAACACCGTGATTGCCCGTGTCTTTCGCGAGCTGCATCTTATCGAACAATGGGGCACTGGCGTGCGCCGCATGTTCAAAGAAGCGGCAGAACTGGGCTTGCCCGAACCCCAAATTGCTGAAACCGGAATGCGGGTGCGTTTCACCATACCCTTGCCGGAAAAGATACTTGTTCAGCCGGCCACCGTAGAAGTCGAGGCACAAGTCGAGGCACAAGTCGAGGCACAAGTCGAAATTCATATTCTAGCGGCGTGCGCCTCTGCGCCGCTTTCTTCAGCGGAAATCGCCGCAGCTCTTGGACATAAACAATTAAGCGGCAATCTGCGCAAAGCCTTGCCGCGCTTGAGAGCTGACGGACTACTTGAATACACCATCCCCGAAAAACCCAACAGCCGCCTGCAGAAATACCGGCTGACGGACAAAGGCAGGGTGCTTTTAACGACGGAACACATGGACGACGAGGATTCATAAATGAAAATAACCAGGTTGAACTTAACCAATTATCGGGGAGTTCATTCTCTGTCGCTCGATTTTCAAGAAAGGCTGAATGTTTTTTTCGGGGTGAACGGCGCCGGCAAATCCACAATTCTGGATGCAGTGGCAATCATGCTCTCGTGGGCAGTCAGCCGCATTCGATATTCAGGGGCTTCATCCGGTAGGCCCATTCAAGAGACTGACATTACCAATGGCAAATCATCTTCCTCAGTCCAACTCGATTGCATTGAAGGGAATCAACCCATCGAATGGAGGTTGTCCAAAAGCAGAAAAGGTCACGGTGCTCCGGAAGATCGAAGCAATTTTGCAAATTTGAATGAATTTACAAAACGGCTGCAAGGACAAATCTCTGAAAGAGCAGAGAAAATCAATCTTCCTTTATTCGCTTATTATCCGGTCAATCGGGCAGTGCTGGATATCCCTCTTCGCATTCGGGAAAAGCACAGCTTCAAACTCTTCGCTGCTTTTGATGATGTGCTGACCAGCGGAGCGAATTTTCGGACATTTTTTGAGTGGTTCCGGGAGCGTGAGGATCTTGAGAACGAAAACCGAAAATATGCGGATCAGATGCAATTATTCAAACCAGATAATTTTCAATTTCCAGACCCTCAGCTCGAAGCAGTTCGCGGCGCCCTTCAATCATTTCTACCCGAATTCGCAAATCTCACCGTCAGACGCAGTCCGCTTCGCATGGAAGTGGAAAAAAACGGTAAGCTTCTGACGGTCAATCAACTTTCGGATGGGGAAAAATGTCTGATAGCCATGGTTGGTGACCTGGCACGTAGAATGGCGATTGCCAACCCGGAGCGCAGTGAACCTCTGGAAGGGGAAGGCATTATCCTGATTGACGAAATCGATTTACACCTTCACCCGAAGTGGCAGCGAATGATTGTTCCCAGGTTGCTGGAGGTATTCACGAAGTGTCAATTCATCATCTCCACCCATTCACCACATGTAATCACGCACGTACAACCGGAAAGCCTTTATCTGCTCAAGCAGACCGATTCCGGGATTGTGGCTGAAAGACCGGCGGAATCCTATGGAAAGAACGTGGACAGAATTCTGGAAGATTTGATGGGACTGGAAACCACCCGGCCGGATAGGGTCAGCTCCAGTCTGCACGATATTTATGATGAAATAAATCAAGATCAGTTTGCCGATGCCAGACAGAAAATCGCGGAAATGAAAGCCGAAATTGGCGAAGATCCTGAATTGGTAAAAGCCGAGATTCTCATCAAACGCAAGGAGATCATCGGCAAATGAAATTCATCGTGAAACAAGAAGAGCCGAAGGCATTCATCGATTGGAAGGCGATGGCCAATGCGGACTGGCAGCCGACCTATCACGATTTGAGAGGAAATGTCAAAAAAACAGTTAAAGAGGCTCTGATCGCGGAACAGGGAGGTCTCTGTTGCTACTGTGAACGCAGGTTGTCGGACAACGATTCCCATATTGAGCATTTCAGGCCGCAGAGTGATCCAGTTGTAGATCCCTTGGACTTTACCAATATGCTGTGTTCCTGTCAGTACCAATTAAAAAAAGGCATTCCGCGCCATTGCGGCAATCTGAAGGATAACTGGTTTGATGATGCGTTACTTATTTCGCCACTTGATCCATCATGTGAAAGCAGATTCGCCTTTACAGGGGATGGGAAAATAAGCCCGGAATTATCCACTGATATTGCAGCATCCGAGACGATCACCCGCCTTGGGCTGGATATCCCAAAACTCGATGCCTTACGTGCCAGTGCAATCGAACCTTTTCTGGAAGACTCCTTAACCCAAGATGACATGAGGCGGTTTGTCTCCGGCTATCTTCAAAAAGACAGAAATGGGTTGTATGGCGAGTTCTGGATGACCATCCGATATCTGTTTGGAGGTTATGCAACAGCATGAACGATCGCATCGCCCAGGCGCTGACCAAGCTCTTCGATAAACACCGCATTGTGTTCTGGTATGACGCCAAAAAGGATCTGCGTAAGGAATTCGAATCGCTTTCCCTGCCGGACATCGAAAAAATAGAACTGCGCAACAATGAATTCGGTGTCAAATATCGCATGCTTCGTGCCGAAACAGATCAGAAGTTTCTCATCTATAATGAGGGCCCACAGCCTGAAGACATAAACAATTGGCTGCTGGACGTGCAGTTGGCCCATGGTGAATTCCGGACCGACCAGGTTTCAATCTGGCTCTCCGAACTGGAACTGAGCCTTGATTTTGCCGATGTGGTATGGACCCATGCTGAGTTCTATAAGTTGAACAAACGCAGGGAGGCATTAAAAGGTCTGCTCAAGCCAGACGACACTCCGGGAATGATCCGCATGAAGATGTTGGCCGTCTGCGCGGGCTCCGAACCCAGGATGAACGCCGTTCTGGAGAATCTACTGTCTGAACTCGTTGCAAATACACCGCGAACAGACCCGAATGAACGCCAATTGGGGTTCGAATTTCCGATTCCGGATACGGGTGAGAAATTAAAACTCATAGCTCGGTGCAATTTGGACGGTTATCTTTGGGAGCAGATGAAACGGCTTTATGGCTACATGTCAACCGAACCCGGGATAAAAGATTTTGTGATTCAACTGTTTAAATATTGTTACTTCCAGCATTTCCCTGCCCCCTGCACCCTGCCCCCTGCACCCTTATCCTCTACTCCCTTATCCTCAGATGCACTGGTTTTCCTTAAACGATGGAAGGACAGCCGCCAGTTTGAAGCGTGTTTTGAGGCCCTCTCAGGCGAGTGCGCCGACATCCTTGGCATCGAACAGGATCTGGCCAATCGGGATTTCCGAGAACTGATCGAGTTGGATTACTTCCGCCTGATTGACCAGAAGATCATCAGCGACCTGGTCGGGGCCGTGTCCTCGCGAACGGTCTCCAGCGGCGATGTGGCGCTCTGGGTTCGTCAGCGGCGGCAAAGTCACTGGTACCAAGATTATCAGCATCTGTACGAGGCCGTGGATTATGCGGCGCAGTTCATTTATGCATTGGAGCAGTTGTCTGTGGACACTGCAGGTGGCATGGAATCATATCTGTCCCCTGCCCCCTGTCCCCTGCACCCTGCAACCTATTCCCTGTCCCCTTGGATCGAGCGATACGCAAAATCCTGGTTCCGTCTGGATCAGAATTACCGCAAGTTCACTTCCCACGTTCGCATGTCGGGCCAAACATCATTAATGGGAGCATTGACCGAGCAGATCGAGAACCTTTACTCCAACAAATTCCTTCTGAAGGTAAACGACTGCTGGCAGTCTTCTGTGGACGAAACCAACAAGTGGAATGCAGCGCCCATCCCGCTGCAGAAGAACTTTTTCGATGACTGGGTGCAACCATTCCTGAATAAGGACAACAAGGTCTGTGTCATCATCTCCGACGCACTTCGTTACGAGATCGGTGACGAGTTGCTCAGTCGGATCCGGCAGGAGGACAGATACGAGGCCAGCCTTTCGCCCGCGCTGTCGATGCTGCCGAGTTATACCCAGCTCGGTATGGCGGCGTTATTGCCTAATAAGGAATTGATGCTGGCGGACAACGATTCCGGAACCGTCCTGGTGGATGGCCTAAGCTCTCAGGGAACCGCCAACCGGATCAAGATTCTGGGCCAGGCCATTTCTCAGCGGGCCACGGCAGTTAAAGCCGAGGAAATGATGGCGCTCAATAAGGAAGACAGCCGGGCTCTCGTGCGCAACCACGATGTTATTTATATCTACCACAACCGCATTGATGCCACAGGCGACAAACGGGAATCGGAAGATCGCGTGTTCGAAGCGGTTGAAGAGACCCTGCTGGAGCTGATCCGATTGATCAAAAAACTAACCGGGGCCAATGTGAATAACATGCTGGTGACCTCGGACCATGGCTTCATCTACCAGAACCGCGCCATTGAAGAGAGCGACTACATTGGTGGCGAGTGGTCGGCGCTTTGTGGTCAGCATCAGGATAATGCCGTAGCCGGCCCCTCGCTCCTTGCCCCTTGCCACAATTATATGGATCGCCGTTTTATACTGGGTAAAAACCTGCCTGAACATGTAAGCCTGAAAAAATTTCAATCCGCTCATCTCGGGTTGGTCGGCGATGTGGAAGTGCAGATCCCGAAATCGATCAACCGACTGCGATTGAAGGGATCGGGCAGCCGTTTTATCCACGGGGGAGCATCGCTGCAGGAAGTGGTGATCCCAATCCTTAAAATCAACAAAAAACGGCAGAGCGACATTTCGACGGTTGAAGTGGATATTTTGCGGGGATCAAGCTCGGTGATCACCTCCGGCCAACTGGCTGTGGCGCTATACCAGGCGCAACCGGCAACCGACAAGGTGCAGCCAAGAATCCTCCGGGCAGGCATCTACACCCAGACAGGCGATCTGGTCTCAGATAGCCATGACCTGACCTTTGACCTGACCTCCGAAAACCCGCGGGACCGTGGGCTTCAGGTGCGTTTCATGCTCACCCGCAAGGCGGATGAAGCCAATGGCCAGGATGTGATCCTGAAGCTGGAGGAAAAGCATGCCGGAACCTCCCATTACAAAGAGTACAAGTCGCTCCGGTACACAATGCGGCGTTCATTTACCAGCGATTTCGACTTTTAGTAAGAAACCACAGATGGACACAGATAAACACAGATTTTTGTTCAAACAGGAAACGCATCAGATCATTGGGTGTGCAATGGAGGTTTTAAATACTCTGGGGCACGGTCTGTTGGAAAAGCCATATGAAAATGCACTGTGCGTTGAATTTGGTTTACGGAATATCCCGTTCAAACAGCAGCCACGGTTTGATGTTCGCTACAAAACAGTAAAGGTCGGCGAATATATCCCTGACCTGATCGTATTCGATCAAATTGTTGTTGATACCAAGACAATTGAAAGAATTTCCGACCATGAAAAAGGACAGATTCTGAACTATTTAAAAATCACAGGCCTTCATGTGGGGCTTATCCTCAATTTTAAGTACGCCAAGCTTCAAATGGGAGCGCCTTATTTTATGATATTTATCTGTGTCCATCTGTGTGAATCTGTGGTTCAATGGAGTTTTTTATGACGCTTTTCGATCAAAAAATCAATCAGTGGTTTCCGGGACTTGTTGTCCGCAAGGATCTCGTTAAAACGGTCAAGGGCAATGCGATCGTTCCCACCTTTGTTCTTGAATACCTGCTGGGGCAATACTGTGCCACCAGCGACGAAGCCACAATTCAAACGGGTGCAGTTTTTCCTGTCTCCTGGTTCCATAGGCTATATTCATCTATTAAGTCCATAAGTTGGGAGTGATCCAGGCGTTGTACTTTTTAGGAAAAAATTCTCATCTGACGATTGTGCTTGCATTGTTGTCTTATCGTGAA
>CAJBLH010000283.1 GCA_903953895.1 uncultured Desulfobacteraceae bacterium
GAGAATTTACGAACATACCCAATGCCGTCTATTGCAGGGTGGTGTATTCATCGCTATGTGGTTTATTATCGGGGAGCGGGTCAAATACCGCTGCAATATAAAGTATACTGTAGGCGTTTATTTTATGGCAATCCAGCAGGATATTTAATTTGTCCATATCCGCATTTATGACTACCAATTCTTTCATGGTTACAAAATGTTCACCAGTGATGGCAACAATTTCAGAAAGGAATTTCACGAACACCTCCTGTGGTGTTTCTCCTGAAAGAAGATGGGGAAAGCCGGTTCAGGATACCGGCTTTTTCGTCTGGGGTAATTACTCCCAAACTATCCCCACCAAGCTGTTTAGTCAGATGTTCCTGTTCTCCTGAAAGGTATAACTTTCGCCACGGCCTTCAGACCGTCTAAATAGTCGCTCCACTTTTGCATCATTTCCGTTCGTTCCTTGATGTGGCTTGTCCTATTATAAGCACTGCCATTTGGATCACGAACAGCGTGAGCCAACTGGTGTTCAATAAAATCCAGTCTGAATTTTAACTTTTCATCAAGCAATGTTCTGGCAATAGCTCGAAATCCATGTCCTGACATTTCATCCTTTTCGAAACCCATTCTTCATAAGGCTGAAAGTACTGCGTTGTTGGACATCGGCCTGCTGTTTGTTCTGGGTGATGGAAAAACGTACTTACTCTCACAAGTGAATGGATGCAGTTCTTTCAATATCTGAACGGCTTGCCGGCTCAATGGGACAATGTGAGATATTCGCATCTTCATCCTCTCCTTCGGGATAGTCCATAAACCGGCCTCAAGATCAAATTCAATCCATTCTGCTTGCCGTAGCTCCCCAGGGCGAACAAATAACATAGGCGCAAGCTTCAGCGCACACAAAACCGTGAATGTCCCGCTGTAACTGTCGATTGCACGGAGTAAGCCTCCGATCTGATCGGGTTCGATAATGGCTGCATGATGTTTCTGAGTTACAGCTTTGAGCGCACCTTTTAAAAACACTGTTGGATCACTTTCCGCCTTATCTGATGCAACTGCATATCTGAAGATTTGCGAACAGATGGTTTTTACCCTGTGCGCAGTTTCAACTGCTCCTCTGGATTCAATGATCCGAAGCATACCAAGAACCTCTTTGGCCTTGATATGTTTGATGGGACGTTCTCCGATCATCTGGAACACATTATTTTCTAATCGGCTCATGATGGTTTCCGCATGTCCGGGAGTCCATTCGTTCCGTGATTTCTCATGCCATTCCATAGCGATATTCTTGAATGTGTTTTCTGTCAGTTCGATTCGTTCAGCCTTTTCAGCTTTTTTTTCATCAGATGGATCAATGCCATTTTCTACCTTTTTTTTGATTTCAAAAAGTTTCTGCCTGGCATCAAGAAGGGAATTTTGGGGGTATTTTCCAATGGACAGGGTTTTTTCGATACCCCCAAAACGATATTTTACCCGCCATAGCTTTCCCCCTGAAGGAGACACAAACAGAAACAACCCTTCCCCATCAAATAGCTTGTATGGTTTTTCTGTGGGCTTTGCGGTTTTGATTTTTAAATCGGAGAGTGCTGAAGATATTTTCTTTGGCATGATTACCCCCTTTATAACCTTTTGCTATGATGGCGGATAATGTTATCGTAGGGGCATTTTGGGGACATCCGAACGACTGTTTTTCGAAATACCCCCAATAAATACCCCAAAAACCGTGGATTATGGGGTATTTCTTAGCACGTTGTTGGACAATAGGCAATAAAAAAACCCCATATTTCTAAGGGGTTTAGTACTTTATTGGATTTGATTAAATTGTTGTTTGGTGGAGGCGGCGGGAGTTGAACCCGCGTCCGAAAACTTTCCGCTTTGACGTCTACATACATATCCTGAAGTTTGATTGTCACCGCTGACGGCTCCTTCAGGCTGGATCCGTGAGAAGTTATCCCGATATAAGTTTCGCCGGCTTTGAATCAGGCGTACAGAAGCCGACTATCCCGCTGTTGACGCCCTTATCGGATCCGCAGGAGTAATCCGACAGGACGGTAGCCTAAGCGGCTACAGCGTAGTTATAATCGTCTGCGATTATATTTATTCCCGTCTGTTTAACGAGCAGGCAGGAGCTCGGTATGCAGCCAAAGTTTCAATATCCCCGTCGAAGCCGTTGCGCCCCCCATTTGCGGAGATGATATTAAAGAGCAGTATCTGAGATGATAATAAATCAATCCTGATGGATTGTCAATAAAGCAAGAACCTATCTTTGCCCCCTGTCAAAATCCCGCTGGGCGTCTCGTTTCTTAATGGATTCCCTTTTGTCATAAAGGTGCTTGCCCTTTGCCAGTGCGATCTTGACTTTGACTTTACCGTTGAGAAAATAGACTTGAAGCGGAATCAGGGAGAGCCCCTTTTCGTTGACTTTGCCGTAAAGCTTTTCGATTTCCCGGCGGTGAAGCAGAAGTTTTCGAACCCGAAGCGGATCATGGTTTCCGTAGTAGGCAAAGGCATACACGCCGATATGCATTTGATGGAGAAAAACCTCTCCGTCCTGGATCTTGGCATACGCATCTTTGATGTTGACCTTGCCGTTACGAATGGATTTGACCTCGGTACCTTTCAGAACAATCCCAGCCTCATACTCATCTTCGATGAAATAATTAAAGCGGGCTTTTCGGTTGTCGGCAACGATTTTTTTATGTTGTGAGCTGGATTGCATGGGTATCGGTGTATGGGTTCGGCTATACTTTCGGTATTGGTGGAACTGTTCAATGCGATAAATATAATTTAATCTTATAACTTATATCAGCGAAGAATTCAATAGGAACGAGTCCGTATCATCAGCCAATGAGTCTCTGTTCTCCGCAAAAAATATACAGGCCGGTTTCCGGGGCCAGACAGGCAACTGTCATGTCGAGACGGGAAGCCAGGGATACGGCAAGAGCGGTTGGCCGGGATACGGCAAGGATTATGGGAATGCCGGCACGGGCGGCTTTTTGAACCAGTTCGTAGCTGATTCTGGAGGACAGCACCAGTCCTTTGGCACGGAAAAGGTTATGATCCAAAAACAACTTGCCGATGGCCTTGTCTACGGCGTTATGGCGGCCCACGTCTTCTGCGGCGGACAGCACGCTGGTGTCGGCATCGACAATCAGGGCGGCATGGGTGGACCGGGTTTTTTGACGAAGCGGCTGATGTCTGGAAAATGCTTCAAGGCAAGTCAGAGCGCTGGAGAGCTGAAATTGCGTGTCATCACAAACGGGATCGATGACCGTGGTGAGATCCTGTATCAGTTCTTTTCCGCAGAGGCCGCAACTGGTCTGGCTGATGAAACTTCGGCGCTCCAGGTACCCGGAGATTTTCAGGCGCTGTTTTTCGGTGAGTGTAACCGTGACGACATTGCTGTCCGAGCCGTCGCAGCAGGCCAGGGCCGTGATGTCTTCGGGCGTGTCGGCGATACCTTCGGACAGGCAGAATCCGGCGGCATGGGAGATTTCATCACCCGGAGTTCGCATGACGACCGAATAGGGTTTGCCGTCGATCCGGATCGACAGTGGCTCTTCACCGATGATGTTCAAAGAAACAGGCTGGATTTTAGTGCCGTCTTTGTGTATGATGGTAATATTCGAGTAAACGCTCATGGACAGACTCTATCATCGAAATGGGTTATATGCGCCATGCTTTGTTGTGTCATGAAGCATGAAATCGCAATGTCATGGAACTTCCTACTGCATTCAAATATATCATTTCTCCCATTTATGCCACAGAAAAATCTTGACAATATTCATAAATAGATTGAGAATCGGGGATTTTAAAATGTTTATTATTCTGTTGTTTCAAGGAGGATCAAAGATATGTACGCAGTAGTTGCAACGGGCGGAAAACAATACAGGGTTCAGACGGGAGATACCCTGAGAATCGAGAAAATTCCAGGGGAAGTCGGGTCGTCTGTGGCGTTTGATCAGGTACTTCTCTATTCAGACGGCGAAAACCTATCCGTGGGCAAACCGGTTATAGAGAACGCCAAAGTCAGTGCGCGAATCGTGGAACAGGACCGTGGGAATAAGATCATTGTATTTAAATTCAAACGCCGAAAAGGCTATCGCAAAAAACAAGGCCATCGTCAGGATTATACGGCCGTAAAAATCGACAGCATCGAGGTCTGATCCGGGTGCTGACTTAAACCGGAATGGATCATTGATTGATTTACGAAATTAATCAGATTGCATCTGCCAGCAGGTAATGATTGACAGGTGACGTGGAGAATTCAGGATATGGCACATAAAAAAGCAGGCGGCAGTTCACGAAACGGTCGCGACAGTAATGCTCAGCGCAGAGGGGTCAAACGTTTCGGCGGTGAAATTGTTCGGGCGGGTAACATTTTGGTTCGCCAGGTGGGAACCCAGATTCATCCGGGCAACAATGTGGGCCTGGGTAAGGATTATACCCTTTTTGCCAAGATGGACGGCGTTGTCAAATATGAACGGTACGGCCGTACCCGGAAAAAAGTCAGCGTTTATGCCGAGTGAAATTCATAGACGAAGCGAATATTACGATTGAATCCGGCAAAGGCGGCAGCGGATGCGTCAGTTTTCGGAGAGAGAAGTTTATTCCCAAGGGCGGCCCGGATGGCGGCAGCGGCGGAAGAGGCGGAAACATCATTCTGGTTACATCGCCCCGGAAACGCACGCTTTACGATTTTAATTACAAAAAATTCTTCAAAGCGCAAAATGGGTCCGGCGGCGAGGGAAACCAGAAAACCGGAAAAGACGGCAATGACCTGATCATTGAAATTCCTCCTGGTACCCTGGTCGTGAATGCCGACACGGGCGAACCCATCAGAGACTTTGTCAGTTCCGGCGAAACCTATGTTCTGGCAAAAGGCGGAAGGGGAGGCCAGGGAAATACCCACTTCAAAACCTCAACACATCAAACCCCGCGATTTGCCCAGCCAGGCGAACCAGGCGAAACCTTAAACATTCGCCTGGAGCTGAAATTGATCGCAGATGTCGGTCTGGTCGGGCTTCCGAATGCCGGAAAATCCACGTTGATATCTGCGATTTCTTCCGCTCGTCCCAAAATTGGGGCATATCCGTTTACCACGCTGATTCCGAATCTTGGCGTCGTCAAACCTCGCTGGGGTGGTGAAGCGTTTGTGGTTGCCGATATCCCCGGCCTGATCGAAGGAGCACATGCAGGTGCGGGGCTTGGAATCCAATTTTTAAAGCATGTCGAGCGGACCCGTTTTCTGGTTCACCTGATCGATGTTTCCGCGATAGATCCAGATGATCCGCTCCGGGATTACGAAACCATCAACAATGAGCTGGCTTTGTACAGTGAATCGCTGAGCCATAAACCGCAGATTGTTGTACTCAGCAAGATGGACCTGACCGGAGCAGACGAGGCTGCGAACAGATTTCAGGATGCCATTGCATCGCTTCCGACCCAAAAATCTCTGATTTGTATATCCGCAGTGACCGGTTCGGGTATCGATAATTTGATATCAACTATTGTCAGCTTTCTGGATGCAGCCGATGAAAACCGACAGGAAAACGAGTTTTGACAATGCCAAACGGGTGATTGTCAAGGTGGGCAGCAATGTACTGACCGAAGACAGCGGGTTGGATCTGAATGTTGTCCGATCCATCAGCCGGCAGATCTGCAGATTGATCGATCGTGGCCTGGAAGTCATTCTGGTGACGTCCGGGGCCATGTCCGCCGGCATGCGCAAGATCGGTCTGGCCAAAAGGCCCGATGAAATTCCCAAACGGCAGGCGGTATCGGCAGTGGGTCAGGCCAGTCTCATCATGGAATATGAAAACGCGTTCGAGCGGTATGGAAACAAAGTGGCCCAGATACTGCTAACTAGCGATGACCTGAATAATCGCAAGCGTTATCTCAATGCCAGAAACACCCTGTATACCTTGCTTTCCTGGCAGGTAATTCCCATTATCAACGAGAACGATACGGTTGCCGTCGAATCCATCAAATTCGGCGATAACGACAATCTGGCCGCCATGATTGCGCTGTTGATGGATGCTGATATCCTGATTATCCTCTCCGATATCGACGGTCTGTATGCCAAAGATCCTCGGGTACATCCGGATGCCGAGTTGATTCCGATGGTGATGACGTTTAAAAAGAGCCTTGAGAAAGTTGCCGGCGACATTCCTGGATCCCTGGGAACCGGGGGCATGCTCAGCAAGATCAAGGCGGCAAAAAAAGTAACGGCTGCCGGTGTTCCCATGGTGATTGCCAACGGCAATATACCCGACATCCTCGATAAACTTTTTGATGGGGGGGGTTACGGCACATTCTTTGTTCCCCAGGCAGATAGGTTACCCAGCCGGAAATGCTGGATTGGCTATTCCCTGAAACCCGAAGGCATCCTCGTGATCGATCAGGGAGCGGCAACAGCCGTTCTCAAACGGGGAAAGAGCCTGCTGTCCAGCGGTATCATCGGTGTTGTCGGTGATTTTGGAATGGGTGCGCCCGTAGAGTTTAAAACTGCGGAAAGCGAGGTTCTGGGTACGGGACTGGCGAACTACAGCGCTGCCGATATTCGAAAGATCATGGGGCTTCAGTCCTGCCAGATACAGGATCGACTGGGGGAAAAACCTTATGATGAAGTCATTCACAGAGATAATCTGGTTGTCACTACGAATTACTAAAAAATACAATAACTTATAATATAAAATTCAACAAATATTGGCAGTTGGTAAACGGAATGGTAAACAGTAGCGGTTTTATAACCGTTATTATTTCGTGTTATAAAAAAGTGTTGACAATAGCCTACAATATAGATTATAGACATCTTATGAAAAATTTCCAATCGAAAGAAATTCAAGAAATACTGTCGATGCCAAAATTTAGATACGATTATATAATGATGCGTATCGGTGTGCAGCCTGGGGTTGAAAAAGCTGTAGGACGTGGCAAGACGAATCTATTCTCATTCTCAAATCTGCTTGAGTTTGCCGTGGCCAACACGGCCATGAACTTGTGTATGCTCCCAGATGTTATAAAAAAATCACTTCAACACATATGGCAAGTCGATGGAGACCTGCGATTTTTCAGTGATAAGGCTGATGGGAAATCTTTTTCGTATCACATCGCATATTCTATGAACGTAATTTTTTATTGTTTTTCTGGTGATGTTCCGAATTACCTAAAGCCGGTTACAATATTCCGAATTGCAGACAGCCAAGATACCCCAAACAAGATGGATATGGTCGAATCCATCTTAGGCCAGATCAACATTCAAAACATTAATAGCGATTTTAACTATCAAGAATCATTAGGATATTTAACGCTGAACTTGTCTAAAATAAAAGAAAACGTTATCTCAAAAGTTTAATTTTTTTTTGAAATAAATGGCATATAATATATGCACACGGCTAAAAAATGGAGGATACAAAATGTCAGAAATTAGCGAAATCATCGAAAAAAAGCACCCTGGAAAGTTATTTTTAACTGTTAAAGAAGCCGCGGCTTTATGTGGAATGAACTCAGGAACTTTATACAACCAGCGAGCGAAGGGGCAGGAAACACCTTTTAAGATCAGGAAAATGGGGGGGAAATTGTTGGTTCCAATATCGGAAATTATCCGTATATCGATATGATGTGTTTTTTTGGCAAAAGTCGGGGCGCGGCAGAAACCAAAAAAAAGCCGCCTGGTGGCGAGCCAAGCGGGTTTTGAAAAGGGAAAATATATCGTGAATGTAGACTATATCAATAAAGGCGCTGTTGCAAGCGAAATATCACTTTTTAAAAACGCTTTGGCCAAGAAACCCTATGAAACCATGAGTGTCGAGACTCTGCTGTGGCAAATAGGTTGGGGCAGTTACCAAAAAATAGTGGAAAAAGGCAGAGATATTTTAAAATACGATGGCGAAGATGAGTTTTTTAAATTCAAGAAATCATTACCTTGCGTAACTTTTTCAGGCGTTTTCGAACCAACCAGAAAAAAGGAAAACATAACATCACCCACAGGCCTACTTGTTGCCGATTTTGATCATCTTGACGACGTGCAGCATACAAAAACTGTATTATCACATGATCCTTACGTGCGAGCTGCATTCATATCACCATCGAATTATGGGGCAAAGGCACTATTCATAGCCGAAAATATCAAAAACGATACGGGTCACAAAATATTCTTTGCAGCGGTGCAGAGATATATCCGTGAAACGTACCAGCTCGATATTGATGAATCTGGAAAGGATATTTGTCGTCTCTGCTTTGTTAGTTACGATCCCGATATGTTCGTCAACGAATCACCAGACTACTTCCCGATAGATCAATGGCAGACTGAACCCCCCCCACACAAACCCCAGCAGAGACCCGAACAGAATCAATATCAGTCGTCCGATTCGAAGCGGCGGTATGTGGAGAAATGCCTCGAAACATTGTGTGGGAACGTCCGAAATGCTCAACAGCCGGGCAGTCGTCATGACACCCATTTAAAAAATTCGATTGTCATTGGCGGATACATCGGCGGCGGTTGGCTTGATGAACAGTTTGCAATATCCCAGCTCCAGCAGGCCATTATCGATAGCGGTGTAAGCGATCCCCAAAGCAGAATGCAGACCATCATCGATGGCGTCAAACATGGAAAGACAAAGCCGTTGAATCCGCCGGAAAGGGAATATCAGCCTGGGGGATCGGAATCATCACCCGGAGGATCCGCCGGAGATGGATTATCAGAAGAATGGGAAGAACCGCTCCCCCTCAATTGTGAATTGCTTCCAGTCGAAAAATTCAACGTTGAATGGCTTCCTGAACCGCTACGGGATTGGGTTGCCGATATCGCACACCGTCAATCGTCCCCTGTTGATTATTCCGCTATAGGCGCAATGGCTGTGTTTGCTTCATTAGTGGGAAAGAAGTGCGGTATCCGACCCAAAAAATACGATGATTGGATAATCGTCCCGAACAATTTCGGCTGTATCATCGGAAGGCCATCGGCGAAGAAATCACCTGCACTTAGCGAGGTGTTAAAGCCTTTGTATGTTCTTGAATACGAGGCCAAAGAAAGATTTGAGAGGGATAACCTTGAATGGACAAGGGGGGATATCCTGCATGATATGCAAACAGACGATTTAAAAAAGAAGGCAGCGGATGCCGTTAAAAAAGGTGATACCCAGAGAGCAAAGGCGCTGCTTGCGGATATGAACCCGGCGGATGACACACCGAAGCCAGCACGCCAGCGTTATTTGGTGAACGACACAACCATTGAAAAATTGGGGGAACTTTTAGCGGAGAATCCCAACGGCGTTTTGATCTACAGGGACGAGTTGTCTGGTTTTTTCAAGACGATCAACCGCGAGGATAAGAGCAATGATAAAGCTTTTTATTGCGAAAGCTGGAACGGCCTGAACAAGTACACTTATGACCGCATTGGCCGGGGTACAGTCGATATCGAAAACTGTGTTGTGTCGATTGTCGGTTGTCTAACGTCCAGCCAGGCGATGCACATTGTTTCATCTGCCATGAACACAGGACTTGACGATGATGGAATGTTCCAGAGATTTCAATTTCTTGTGTATCCAGATCACCCGGTGTTCGAATACGTGGATCGGTTTCCAGACAAAACCGCCCGGGAATATGCGTACAATTTTTTTAGACATATTTCGGAACTGACATATCATCCGGGGGAATACGATAAGGTGTTTTGCTTCAAGTTTGCGGATGATGCTCAACAGATATTCATCGAATGGTTGACTGCATTGGAGCATGATCTATCAGCAGATGACATTCACCCGGCGATTGAATCACATCTTGGAAAGTATAGGAGCTTGATCCCATCATTGGCTCTATTGATCCATTTAGGAGAATATTCTGATAGTCCCGATTGTGATGTTCAGATTGATAGTTTAAACAAGGCCATTTCATTTGGTAATTATCTTAAGTCTCATGCGATGCGTGTTTACGGCATGGCGCTGAACAACGATGCACACCTGGGAAAATTACTACTCGAAAAGATCAAGATGGGGAAATTGTCGAACCCATTTGTGATCAGCGATGCGAAGCGGCCTAAATGGCATGGTCTGTCAGCAGAGGGAACAGTTGAAACGGCAATAAAGACTCTGCTCAGTCATGGGTATTTGAAACATGTTGCAGTGTTCACAAGCGGAAGAAAAAAAACCGAATACCACATCAGTCAAAAAATTTAAAAACACGCTATGTAGGCACTGCATTAACTGTATTAAGTACCTGATGACACCTTATTGCAGTTAATGCAGTCCTCACAAGGCGTGTTTGAAATAATTTATCATCAAAAAGTTTGAAATTTGAAGACAAAAATCATGGCACATAGGAACTGCATTAACTGTCAAAAGTCAGACGATGAAAACTTATTGCAGTAATTGCAGTTCATACATGGCGTGTTTTTGAAATATATATTTCATCCACCATGTCTCTGCTCCATCGGTAGCAGAGTCCACACCAACAAAAAGGAATTTGCAATGAATTATGACGACAGTTTTGACAGTAAACAATCACAGTACACAGGCGATATCGGAATGGTTTACGGTGTCAATGTCCTGTCTCGTTACAATCGAGTGAATGAACTATTGCAAATCCTGAACTTCCTTCAGAAGTGTAAGGAGTCAGGCGTGGTGCATTACATCGAAAGAGTTTTCTACGATTCGCAGGCGTGCCTATGTGAAATCGAGTTGCTCAGTATCGTAAAAACCAAAGATGCGGTATGGAGTAAAATTTTCAATATCGCACATACAACGATATCTCAGTTTGATTTTCCCGGTTGGCAATTTGTATGCCATTCAGACGAAGTATATTTTAGAGAGTTTATTCGTGATAATTTTTTGAACTGAAAAGGAGGTGACTTGTGAATGGTATGGGCCTATTCACAACCCAAAAGGAGATGTCTGATGCAAGATTTTAACGGAATCCACTGGATGCTTGACGGATCAGAGTACCAACCCCAGGAAACGGACGAGCTGTCAGAAAAGGTGATCCAGTCACTTGAAAATCTGGAGAGTCTGCTATCCGAGGCGGCGTTTCAGCGACGTTATGACGTGATCCATAAAGCCATTCGGACATTCGCGGCGCTGAATCAGGTATTAGTCCAGGACGCTGTTAAGCAATACGAGACAGACAATCCAAGCGAGCCAATGCAATGATAAACACCTGTTGCTTGCGACTCATCACAGCGACTACTGTGGGCTCCCAGTTTATTAGAGTAAGGAACAGCAGAAAATTTCCAAAATAGGTTGACAAGCGGGAATGAATTATCGGATTAAATGGGCCTCTGTTTGAGGCCCATTTAATTTTACATGAGGGAAAAACAGCCAACGCTTA
>CAJBLH010000284.1 GCA_903953895.1 uncultured Desulfobacteraceae bacterium
AAGATTTCTCAGACCCAAGTAAGATAATTGCTGCAATTCCTGCCGATATTCATCACACCTATTGTCTGGACAGGAGCGGCAACCCGGTCGGCTTTGTATTGTTAACAAAGGATGGCATATATGATTCACATGTCTGAAAAACCTACATACGAAGAATTGCTAAAGCGGGTTCTGGAATTTGAAAAAGCTGAGCTCGAAAATAAGCTGAACTCTGAAGCACTTCACCGCAGCCAAGTGATGTTGACTCGGACAGAGCGCATTGCACATATTGGCAGTTGGGAATGGGATATCTCAACAGACAAGGTGACTTGGTCGGAAGAGTTATTTCGCATTTTCCAGCTTGACCCCGACGAAAAAGTGCCCAGTTGGGCTGAACATTCGGCTTTGTATCATCCTGAAGACATGGAAAGATTACGTCATGCTGTCGAAGCATCAGTAGCCGATGGAACGCCTTATGAACAGGAACTCCGCGCTTTACGGAAAGACGGTGAAATTCGTGTGTGCCTGGCATACGGATTTGCGGAAACGGGACCAGACGGCCGGGCCATACGCCTATTTGGTTCATTACAGGACATAACCGAACGCAAGCAGGCCGAGGAGGCGATGCGGGAAAGCGAGGATATCTTCCGCACATTATCGGATCTGGCACCATCGGGCATTTATCTTTGCGACCCCAAAGGAAACTGTCGATATGCCAACCCTCGCTGGTGCGAAATGGCTGGTCTGAGCTTGGAGGAAGCACTTGGTGATGGCTGGACTAAAGGGTTGCACCCCGAGGATCGGGACTACGTTTTTTCGAACTGGCAGCGGATGGTAGAATCCGAAGGCCAACGGGGATTTGAATACCGTTTTCAGACCCCTACCGGCAAAGTCACATGGGTGTATGGATTGGCTACTCCTCAGCGCAACGCTCTGGGAAATATTGTCGCCTATATTGGCATCAATACCGATATCACCGAGCGCAAAGAAGCGGAAGACACCTTGCTGCAGATTACTGATCGCCTGGACTTGGCGCTACAGGCAGCAAAGGCAGGGGCTTGGGACTGGGATATATTAGCAGGACACATAGAATGGTCAGCCAAAATGTTTGATATTTTCGGGTTCAATCCATTGAAAAACGCTGCGTCTTTTGAATTGTGGGAAAGCGTCCTCCATCCCCAAGACTTAGAAATTTCAAAATCCCGGATTGCTCAAGCACTGGAGAAACAGGCGACTCTGGACAGCAATTATCGGATTGTGCTGCCTGACGGGCAGATACGCTGGATAAACGCGGTTGGAAAAGGCCAATACGACGAACAGAGCCGGCCGATAAGGATGATCGGCATCTGCATTGATATTACCGAACGCAAACAGGCAGAAGAAGCCTTGCTGAGAACGAAATACATTTTGTCCGAGGGCCAAAGGATCGCGCATGTGGGCACGTTCGAATACATTGCAGATACGGGGGAGACTGTCTGGTCCGATGAGGAGTATCGCATTTACGGGTTCGAATCCGAGGGGTTGTCCCCTGCATATGACGAGATGCTGGCAAAGTGCATACATCCAGACGACTCCGAACTGCTTCACAAGGCATTTTCGGCAGCCCTGCAAAGCGGTACTGTTTACGAACTCGAACACCGGATCGTACGTCCCGACGGCAGCGTGCGGTGGGTTTATGATCTGGCTCATCCCTACTTCGACGATACGGGAAAACTGATTCGCTATATTGGTACGACTCTGGATATCACCGACAGAAAAAATGCCGAAAAGGCAAAAGCTGAATTCGAGTCGAGATTGCTGCAAATGCAGAAAATGGAGTCTATCGGTTCTCTTGCAGGCGGCATTGCCCACGATCTGAACAACATCTTGTTTCCGATCAGCGGACTTTCAGAGATTTTGCTCGTTGATATTCCACCGGACAACCCTGGGTATGAAAATATTGAACAAATCCATAAATCCGCTCAAAGGGGCAGTGATCTGGTCAAACAGATCCTTGCTTTCAGCCGTCGATCCAATCCCCAGAAACTTCCCATCCGGATTCAGCCGATCCTGAAAGAGGTTTTAAAGCTGGTTCGGGCAACGATACCGATGAACATAGAAATCACAAGTATTATCAAACCAGAATGCGGCATGGTTTCCGCAGATCCCACGCAGATACATCAGATCGCCATGAACCTGATCACCAATGCATTTCATGCCGTCGAACAAACCGGCGGAACAATCAATCTTGAGCTGAAAGAGACTGAATTTGGAAGAGATGATTTATACGACAATTCGATAAAAGCTGGCAAATACGCATGTATCAGCATTTCAGACACTGGAACTGGAATCGATCAAGCTTTGATGCACAAAATATTTGATCCCTATTTTACCACAAAGGAACTGGGAAAGGGCACGGGACTGGGGCTTTCCGTGGTACATGGTATTTCGAAGGAACACGGCGGGGATATCCGGGTCTACAGCGAGGTTGGGAACGGGACAACGTTCAATGTGTATTTGCCCCTTCTGGAAGACGCCAAAGACAGCAACCCTGCCGCAGTCACCAGAAAGTATCCAACGGGCTGCGAAAGCATTCTACTGGTTGATGATGAAGAGCCGATCATACGCATGGAACAGATGATGCTCGAAAGACAGGGTTATCATGTAACTACCCGAACGAGCAGCCTTGATGCTTTAGAGACTTTCAGAGCCAATCCGTCAAATTTCGATATAGTGATCAGCGACAGGGGAATGCCGAATATGACCGGGGAGCAACTTACCATGGAATTGATTTCGATCAGACCGAATATTCCTGTTATTCTTTGCACAGGATTCAGCGATGAAAACGACGAGAAGCGCGGTAAGCCCTTAGGCATCAAAGGGTTTCTAAAGAAGCCCGTTGCAAGAGGTGATCTTGCCGAAATGGTCAGAAAAGTGCTGGATGAGGTTGCAGAGGGTGAGCGAGTGAATGAGTCTGGGCAAGAGGATATCATTGTCGCCAAAAACACCGGTACCCCCGGCGGGCTATTAAAGGATCAAGGCAATTGCTGAAAAAGAGATCTTTTTATAATAACGCGCGTACTTGTAAGCGGCTTCAGCTCAAGTGGTATCATCAGCTTCAGTTTGCCGGCTATTGCGTTGCTAAGGATAAGGGTTTCTGTCCATCCTAAAAAGGAGACAATAATGCATAAAAACGTTTCGTGTCTGATTATGGTTTTTTGGCTTTTTGTAACAGAAATGTCCGCTTTTATTTTGCCGGACTTCGCTGCCGGGAATGAAAACAATGCGAACATACCCAAATCAGGCGGTGAACTGGTTATCGGAATGTTCAATTGTCCTACACATCTTAACCCCGCAATAGTTTCAGGTGTATACACAGGTATGCCGGGTGCACAGTTGTTTGCCGCTCCACTGCGGTACGACGAAAACTGGAATCCTCAGCCCTATCTTGCCGAAAAATGGGAAATCGCTGAAAACGGGCTTTCAGTGACGCTCCATCTGGTCAAGGGAGCCACATTTCATGACGGCAAACTGATTACATCAGAAGATGTTGCGTTTTCCATCATGACCGTTCAGAAATATCACCCGTTCCATTCCATGTTCGCCCCTGTGGAAAAAGTGGAAACACCTGATCCGCATACCGCTGTAATTCGTTTAAACAAGCCACACCCTGCAATTTTATTGGCAATGTCCTCGGTATTGCTGCCAATTATACCCAAACATATTTACGGAGACGGCAGGGATATAAAAACGCATCCGGCAAATATGGCTCCTGTTGGTTCAGGCCCGTTTAAATTTGTTGAATTTGTTCCGGAAAAGCACATTATTCTGGAACGTTATGATAAATTTTTCATCAAGGATCGTCCTTTTCTCGACAAAATCAGTTACAAATTTTTTAAAATATTCGATCAGCTATCCCTCAGCGGAGGTGAAATCCAGTTGTTACCATATTACTTCAATCCGAGGGGATATCAGTTACTCGAAAATGATAAAAACCTGATTGGCACGGATAAAGGGTATGAGGGGATAGGTCCGATGTACTGGCTTGCGTTCAATCTTCGGAAAAAACCTCTGGATGATTTGCGTGTGCGTCAGGCTATTGCGTATAGCATTGACCGGGATTTTATAATCAAGACGATATTTCATGGAAAATCGCAAAAAGTCACGGGTCCTATTATTCCGGATAGCCCTTTATATTCAGCGGATGTGGAACAATATCCAGTTGATGTGGAAAAAGCCAATGAACTGCTGGATGCCGCGGGATACCCGCGTAACCAGACAGGTAAACGATTCGGACTGACTATTGATTTTATCCCTGGGAATCCTGCATTTCTTCAATATTTAAAGGATGATCTGCTTCGTAAGATCGGCGTTGAACTAACCGTGAGGGCATCGGAAAACTTTTCCAAATGGTCGGATATCGTTTCCAACAACAATTTTATGATCACTCAGGATACGGTTTACAACTGGGGTGATCCCGTGATCGGTGTCCATCGGACTTATGATTGCAACAATATTCGTAAAGGGGTTATCTGGTCCAATACCCAGGGATATTGTAATCCAAAAGTCAACGAACTGATGGATGCTGCAGGGTCTGAAATGAATTTTGAAAAACGCAAAGCACTTTATGCGGAATTTCAGAAAATAGTGGTTCATGATCTGCCAATACATTATCTGATGAGGTATCCTTTTATGACATTCTATAATAAAAATCTTGGAGGGGTAAACGACAGTATATGGGGAGTCCTTTCGCCTCTTGATGGCGTTTACTGGAAAGAAAAGCCACAGGAAAAATGAAATGTCGAATTTTAAAATCAGCATTGCCTCAAAAGTGCTGGCTGGTATGGTTTTGATGGTGCTGGTGGCGATAATCTCCGCCGGACTGATCAGGCTGACTTTCAGTTACTTTCAAAAAAGTTTTGCAGAGATTTCAACCCGGAAACTGCCGGGGCTGATCGACGCATCGAAACTCGTCCGGGAAACCGAGCAACTGATGGCCAATGCACCTGATATCATTATTGCAAAGAATCAATATATCCACAGCAGTCTGGCTCAGGATGTCGAAGATAAAATCAGACGCAAGGAAAATTTGCTTCTCCCCCTTCGGCAAGCAGGTATTTCTTCAGAAGACATCGATCTGTTGTCAGGACAGTTCGATCTTGTGTTTGAAAATCTGAAAATACTGATCGAAATCACAAGCAGCCAAGTTGAATCAGAATACAGAAGCAGAGAGATTTTTCTACGGCTGTATCGAATTTCCCGGAATCCGGGTACCATCAAAACCGACCCAGGATCAGAACAGAACCGGATATTCAACATTTGGCACAAGTCCATGGATCAGGCGGTGATTGATATGTTATTCAGCGCCAACGTATTGAATGACACAGATTTGAACATCGTCAAAAAAGAATTCGATTTGCTGCTTGCAGAGATAAACGCCAACAGTTTATTCGAATTTGGATCAGCCGCCAAGTCCCTTCAGTCGGAAGTGATCGGATACGGCAGCAGCGAACAGAATATTTTCGATCTCAGACAAAATCAGATTTCGCTGCAAGGAAACATGGAAGAAAATCTGATCGAAAACAAATTTCTGACCGGTGAACTGATAAAAACAGTCAACCGGATTTTCTCTCAAATACAGATGGATATTATCGAAGAAAACAATCGGTTTGACCGGGAAATCCGGCATATTTCCGTGATACTCATCACCGTTCCCCTGTTTGGCGTTCTCATCGTCGTGGTGATTAATCTCTATATCCGCAAATCAATCATCAGCCGGATACTAACGTTGGGGCAATGTATGCGGGATCATGTGGAAGGACGCCCAGTTCCAATTCCGATAAGCGGTGCGGATGAAATCACGGATATGGCTGCCTCTGTGGATTATCTTATAACCGAAATACAGCAGCGTGAAGAAAAACTGGAGCAGGCAAAAAAGATTGCAGAGGATGCGAATCAGGCGAAAAGCGCGTTCCTTGCCAATATGAGCCATGAAATCCGCACTCCCATGAATGCCATTTTAGGATATTCACAACTCATGCAAAGAGATGTCACGGCTTCACGGAAACAAAAAGAATATCTGGATACCATCATTCGCAGCAGCGAACATTTGCTGTCACTGATTAACGAAGTACTCGAAATTGCCAAAATAGAGGCAAAACGCACGACCCTTTCACCATGCAATTTCGACCTGCATCAGATGATTCATGATTTGGATAAAATGTTTCGGATAAGAACCGATGCAATAGATCTGACGCTTGAACTGCTGGGTGTAGAACAAATTCCCCGATATATTGTTGCCGATGAAACAAAACTGCGTATCGTGCTGACAAATCTTCTGGGAAACGCGGTTAAATTTACCCGCAAAGGCAGCATAACTGCTCGTTTTTCAGCCCAAATTGAGCCTCAGAACAAAATCTGTTTACAGGTAGATGTGGAAGATACCGGGCACGGAATTGCCCCGGAAGAAGTCAACAAATTGTTTCAGTATTTTGTGCAAACCGATAGTGGCAGAAAAAGCCAGAGCGGCACCGGATTGGGACTCGCAATCAGTCAAGACTGTGTAAAGATGATGGGGGGACAAATATCAGTTACAAGCCAGATTGACAGTGGGAGTATTTTCCGTTTTTCAATTCCAGTACAGCAAGGAATCAACTGGGATTTCAAAGATAAAACAAAAACGCAGAAACAGCTAATAATTGGTTTGGAAACAGGTCAGAAAATTCCGAGAATTCTTGTTGCGGAAGATACTGACGATAGCCGCGCCCTTTTGGCAACACTACTAAAATTAACGGGTTTTGAGGTGCGTGAAGCCGTAAATGGAAAAGAAGCTGTTGACATTTTTGAGCAATGGAAACCAAATCTTATCTGGATGGACATTCGTATGCCCATTATGGACGGCATGGAAGCCACTCGAATTATTAAAGCAACCGAGACTGGGAAAAATACAATAATAATAGCCCTCTCAGCACACGTATTCCAGGATGAAAGCCAGAAAATTTTTGACGCCGGCTGTGATGATTTTATGGGCAAACCGTATCGTGAGACCGCTATTTTTGCCATGATGGAAAAATACCTGAAACTGAAATACAGGTATGAAGAAAATGCGGAAGAAATGGCTCAAATAACTGTTATGGAAAACCAAACATTGGATTTAAGTTCCTTGGATGAGGACACATGCACAAAACTGCTGCTTGCGGCAAACAATACCGATGCCATGAAAATTGCAGATATAGCCCAAAAACTGAGTAACCAATTTCCAGTTCTGGCAAAAGAGTTGAATTTTTGCGTTGATCATTTTGATTATGAAACAGTAAAAAAATCGCTTGAGCAAAGGTCTGTGAAAACATGAAAAACAATGAAACCAAAGGCGTTGTTTTAGTAGTAGATGACCAGTTGGATAATTTGCGCTTACTATCTCAATTACTTTCCGAACGCGGATACAGTGTCCGAGCTGCAAAAACAGGGATAGAAGCCTTATCATCCATCAAATCGGCACTGCCAGATCTGGTACTGCTCGACATTCGATTGCCTGATATTAGCGGTTACGAAGTTTGCGCCCGGCTGAAAAGTAGCGAAGCCACACGCGATCTCCCTGTTTTATTTCTTAGCGCTCTCAAAGAAACCGACGAAATTCTACGCGGGTTTGCTGTGGGTGCTGTTGATTATATTTCAAAGCCATTTCAAGCCGAAGAAGTGCTGGCGCGTGTAAAAATCAACGTGGAAATGAAGCAGATACGCGCCATAATAGACCAAAATACAGTTGACTTGCGATTTGCCAACGACCAGATACAGATTGAGCTTGCCGAACGCAAGCGGGTCGAGACGTCGCTGCGGAAGAGCGAATCTGCATTAATGGAAGCGCAGCGTGTTGCGCATATAGGGAATTGGCACTGGGATGCCATGACTGACGTTATCTGGTGGTCTGAGGAGCTTTATAGAATCTATAATAAGAATCCGGGCTCACAGCCACCTAAATACGAAGAGGACCAGAAAAATTACACCCCTGAAAGTGCAGCACAACTGACCACCGTAGTGGATAAGGCAGTGCAAACGGGGGAGCCATACAAAATCATTTTGGAGCTGGACAGTAATGCAGGGCCAAGACGGTGGGTTGAGGCAAGAGGTGAAGCGATATGTGATGCCAGTGGCCAAATTGTGGGGCTTCGAGGAACAGTTCAGGATATCACCGATCGCAAGCAGGCTGAAGCGGAAAAGGCGGAACTCGTAGCCCAGAACCAGCAGCTTCAAAAATCCGAGAGCCTGGGTCGTATGGCCGGCGCAATCGCCCATCATTTCAACAATCAGCTTTATGCGATGATGGGTAATCTGGAAATGGCCATGGATGACCTGCCTCGTGGTGCGGACATTTCCGAGACATTGGCCGAAGCCCTGCAGGCGGCACGAAAATCAGCAGAGGTAAGCAGACTGATGCTGACCTATCTGGGGCAAACGCCAGGCAATCAAGAACCCATTGACATGTCCGAAGCCTGCCGTCAAAGCTTGACCCTTCTTCAGGCAGCAGCACCGAAAGGAGCACTCATTAATGCTGATTTTCCCTCTTCCGGTCCAGTCATCCGAGCGGACACAAACCAGATGCACCAGATTCTTACCAACCTGGTCACCAATGCATGGGAGTCCATTGCTGACAATCGGGGAACCATTGGTCTGACCGTCAAGACGGTTTCTCATGAGGATATTCCCACATCAAAGCGTTTCCCCATCGACTGGCAACCGCTGAATCCTGTCTATGCCTGCCTGGAAGTATCTGATACCGGCTGCGGGATCGCAAACAAGGATATCGAGAAACTTTTTGATCCATTTTTCACCACAAAGTTTACCGGGCGGGGACTGGGGTTGCCCGTTGTAATAGGAATTGTAAAAGCACACGGCGGTGGAGTCACAGTAGAAAGCGAACCAGGCCGGGGAAGTGTCTTTCGTATCTTTTTCCCGGTATCAACGGAAGAACTCCCTATCCGGCATGACCTGCCTGCCATGCCGGAAGCGCTACTGACAGGTAAAGCAGCAAAATCCTCAAAGATCGAAAGCGGAGGCACGGTACTTCTGATCGAAGATGAGGACTCGGTGCGCAACATGGCTAAAAAGATGCTTACCTGCTT
>CAJBLH010000285.1 GCA_903953895.1 uncultured Desulfobacteraceae bacterium
CTCTAGTTCCCCTTTAGGGGCTAGGGGCCGTTCTTTAGCGGCTGTTCTTCTCTTCCTCACTTCGGGCTTCATAAACAGCTCTTTCCACTTCCCAAAATCCCGCACATACACCACGCCAACTCCCGTTTCAACCAGCTGTCCTTCAATGGCTCCTTCGTACAAATTCTGCCTAAAACCCTTCAATCGGTATCGGCCATCTGAGGTCAATTTATACTCCACCGATACATCGCTGGTAAAGTCGCTTGCCGAGTTTTGCTTGGCTTTGTCGCCTTCCACATCTACCGTTCCACCAACCGACACACTCAATCGCTCGTTGAACAATTGCTTTTTCACGCCAATTTCCACCTGCGTTCTTCCTTGCGCTGTTCCGGTTTGATAGTCGTCGTACGACTGCACATCGAAATTCAGTTCTACGCCTGGCACCACTTTGGAGCTGAGTTTATTCAATTGCAACGACAGAAAATTACCCACCGTGGACCGCAGCAAGGAGGAAGTTCCTCCCGATTCTGTCTGCAATGGATTTTCCTGCACAAACCGCCCCAACACCAAAAGCGCGAAAACCTGTTTGTTCAAGGCTGATTCATCTTCATTGAGCATGTTCAGTTTTTGATTTACCGCGCCACCCAATATTCCTTTATCTTCCGGTCTGAGCTGTATTTCAAAACTGATTTCGGGGTGTAAAATCTCGCCACGTAATTTCAGCATTACCAAAAATGGATATTTCTGTTTATAACCGCCTTTGTCTGCATCGCTCATGCCCGCCATTTGATCCGCCACCAAATCGTAAGGCGTGGCGCGGACTGCATAATTGGCATTGATGGAAATGTCGGCATCCAACGGGTCGCCATTCCAAATAATGGTACTGCCCGGAACAATGTCAAATTTCTTTTTTATGATGGATTCCAATGATACCAAATAGCTGCCATCGCTCAGGTTATAAGCACCTGTAAGGCTCATTTTTCCGCTTCGGTCCATCGTAAAGCTCAAAGCTGCTTCGCCCTTCACCACCAGCGAATCGGAGGAAGTGGGGTCCATCAGCAGCTTGAGCGTGGCTTCTTTGTCCACTTCGACTATTGACGTAAGGTCAAAACCCGTGAATCCCGATTTCTGAACTTCTTTTTTGTCGGCTCTATAAAGAATGCTGTTGAGCGTGGTTGAATCTTCAAATTCCACCACATCTTCGCCCTTATCGGAAGTAATTTTATCTTCGGGCACTGCAAAAGTAAAGTTGGAACCTTTTCTCATTTTCACCCGTCCGTTGATAACGGGCAATGACATCGGGCCTTTCACGTTAATTTTACTGTCAATCACCATTCTGCCAAAGAATTCTTTATTGTCTTTCGGAGTGGTATTGAACAACAGAAAATTCCTCGCATTGACCTGCAAATCGAAAACATAATCGCTAAATTGCTTCATTTTTACCTTGCCATCAATCACGGCTTTGCGCTGATTGACATCCAGCAGTGTAAAATCCCTGAAATAAAGTCCGTCGGTTTTTAGCTGTACCGCTTCATGTTTTAATTCCAGACGATTGTTCAAATAAGCAGGTTTCATAAACGCATTGTCGAACACCAATTCACCGGTAATTTCGGGCGCATCAGTTCTGCCTTTTACCAAAAAATTCCCCGTCATTTTTCCCGACGCTTCAGATATTTGTCCGAATGAGAAAGCTTCCACCGTTTTCATGGAAAGCGACTGAATATCAGCTTTGATATTGATGGAGTTGTCGTCGTCATCGTCTGTGATGTAATTATCAGCCACCAATACCCGCTTGTTGTACAATTGTAAATGTTTTAAGGGGGGGTTGGGCATGAAGGTTGCTCGGATGTGCGGTGGCATCATCATAATCGCCGGACCGGAGCCATTGCCTGACATCTGGCCCTTGGGAGTCATAGCACGTCCAGCGGCGGGCCCACCGGGACCTCCCTTTGGTCGACCACCCTGAAAGTTCATGGTGTAGACCGCCCGGTTGAGATATACGACGACTATAGGCAATTAATTTTGGCGGGATTTCTCGACGAGGAAGATATGTAGTCGGATACAAAGATGAGGCAAACGATGTTGTTGCTACTGTTATTACAAGTAGCGTGGTCGTTTATTGCATCTACTA
>CAJBLH010000286.1 GCA_903953895.1 uncultured Desulfobacteraceae bacterium
GGCGAAATATGCGGCAACGAATCCTGTGGGGCGCCGGCCAGTACCCGGGGGATGACCTCCCGGTATATCGGATTGGCGATGATCAGGCCGCCGGCGCCTTCCCGCCGGATCAGCCCCAGATCGATCACGTACTGGCGGTCGTCATCCGTGCCTTCGGTAATGATGCCGCCGGCCAGCATGGGCTCCACCACCCGCCGGACCCGGGGCTCCTTCAGTTTGTCGGCCAATTGATCCAGATGCGTCACCCGTCTTTCGATCAACTGTTCCCTGGCCTGAACGATCATTTCGGGGGTAATGGGAACGGAACGGTTTCGGCCCTGCTTCATTCTAAAACAGACTTCGTAGGCCAGCGCATTGACCAGCCAGGGCTGCCCCTGTGTAAAGTTCCAGATCAATCGACAGGCATCCTCCGTAAAAATCTGGCCGGTTTCCTGGGTATGCGCCTGCAGGAGGGTGTCAACCTCCTGCAGGATAAAATCACCCATCCTCAGTGACTCCGCCTTGACATTGAAAGCGCTGCCGCCGGTGATCACCGTATTTTCTTTGCTCGAATGAATCCGGTAATCCTTGATATCCCGAACCCCGCACAGAATAACGGACTGTGGAAAGAGTGTCGGCCGGTTGGGATATCCGGCTCGCAGTTGCCGCAGCAGGGAGATCAGGGTGTCGCCGATCAGGGCATCCACCTCGTCTAAAATCAGCACTGTCGGGCGGGAAGACTGCCGGCACCATTGATTGAGAAATTCTTTGATTACAGATGTCGCCGGAACCTGCCCCGCTATCTGGCCGGCAAGAATCAGGGCATCATTATCCCCCAAAAAATCGCGGGCGGAAAAAGCGATGCTGTGAATCACCTCCGCCGTTCCCATTTCAATGTTTTCACGAGCCGCCTGCGCTCCTTCGATATTGGCATACAGCGCCCGATAGGTGCCTTCTTGATTCAGATAGGTCATCAGAGCCAGCAGGCTGCTGGTCTTTCCGGTCTGACGAGGCGCATGCATCAGAAAATATTTTTTCAAGGCTATCAGATTGAGTATTTCATCCAGATCGAACCGCTCCAGCGGCGGCAGGCAGTAATGATCCTGGCAATTGACAGGGCCTTCGGTGGTAAAAAATTTCACGATGTTTCTCCTTGGGTTGCTCTGACCTGCGGCGCACCGGCCAGCATGGACCCCACCGGCTGGTCGCCCCCACGCGATATCACGCCCGGCTGCATGCAGGACACACCATAACAAAATGGGTTTTGCCGTCTTGAAGAACAATGCGCCGCGTCGTTTTTCGGCAGGATTCGCAGACCAGGGGGTCGATGCTCTGTGTGACCGGATTGTAAAATACGGGCAAGGTTCGGGTGGCCTTGCGATACAAAATGGTCAAAATCAGATGCGCGACATTCACCAGATACCGTTCAGCCGCACAGGCCCGAATGCCTATCCGGGTGTCGTATTTGTGCTGAAGATCGGATATCTTTCGATCTGCCTCCGCCGGCAGACCGTCGATTTTCTGTTGACGCTCCATGCGCTGGGTGTCGCTTAGATTCGGATGCGCCAGGGATGCCTGCATTTCTTCCGCCAGAGACTGGTAGTATTCCCGCGTATTGGTGACGTCGCGGTGAAGCCTTCTACACATACTGGCTGCAAACGGCGCCATATCCTCCGTAATGCGATCTTGAAGCGATTTCAGGGCGGTCTGAAGCGATACACCGATCCGGGTTGAAAACTGCGGCGGCAGATGGGACTGCCGGAAATACGTACATTCAAAATCCGTGACCGAATCCTCGAAACCCGCAATGACCGCACCCGTTGGCTCATGAAACGTCAGCCGCATCAGACCTTCCTTGCGTTCATCACTCAGGGCGATATAGCGGCTGGTAAGGACCATATAGGTCGTTCGGCTCTCCGCATGTACGCCGATTTGGACTTTTCCGTTGACAAAACTCAAATCCCGGTTAACGGCCGTATCGAATCCGGCTTTTTTGATATAGGGGATGGTCACGGCGCCGTACGCAACCGGAATACCGGCGGTTGCAGCATGCACCAACCGATCCAGTGTCGGGCTGCCATAGAGCAGCGGATAGTCATTCCCGCCCAGACATACGTCTTCGGGCAGATTCAGTGCAACGGACAGATCCGGGGGGAGCAGTGCGTGAAGGCCGTCGGGATCGGCATCGACCAATCCGCCGTTATTTTCAAGGAAATCGGTGGCAAACCGAACCAGTTCCAAATCCTGTATCATGATTAGACTCCAAAATCTTCCTGGAAAAGTTTCTCGTCCAGTTCCTTGCTGCTTTCATAAGCGGACCGGGCGCGCTTGATACGGACCGCCAGTGCATTGAAAGCCTTTTTGCGCTCGGCTTCTTCGGGATGGCTTACCCAGAGCTCATAGACCATGTCACTGAATTCCTGATCCCCCTGAAGCCGGCCCAGAATCATGTCGATTTCTCCGACAACCAGTTCAAACATGTTGATTTTTTTATCCAAAATTTCCAGGATTTCATCTTCGATCGTGCCGCTCTGGCAGAAATTATACACCTCAACCGCCTTTTCCTGGCCGATCCGATGAACCCTTCCGATGCGCTGCTCGATATCCATGGGGTTCCAGGGCAGATCATAATTGATCAGAACATGACAGAACTGAAGGTTATGTCCCTCGCCGCCGCTTCCGGTTGCCAGCAGAACCCTGCGGCCATCGCGGAACGCCTGAACAGCGGCGGTTTTCTGATCACTGGTCATAGAACCCTGATACACGGCGCAGGAAATGCCTCTGCGCTGAATCAGCCCCTGCAGATAAGACAGCGTGGCAAGATGATTGACGAAAACGATCTTCTGATCGGCTGATGCCTGCAGAAAATCCAGAACCTGAACCGCCTTGGCGCTTTCCTTGATCTTTTTGCCCAGTTTCAGCAGGTGTTGGACACGGCTTGCAATATCGTCATTATTCAGGCGGGAAATATCGATCCTCTCGATCATGGACAGTGCCGCGGCATGGGATGAGCCGGCCGCCTCCAGTAGCCTTCGTGTGACCATGCGGTTCAAAAACGGCAGATTCATTTCGGCAACTGTCGATACAAATTGGCTGAGTTCCTGGTAAAATGTGGTTTCTTCCGGTGCGGAAATAATTTTTGCCGTGGTGGCGAAACGGGGCGGCAAATGGATTTGGGAAGCCGCTCGCGTATTTCGGATCATGACTTCTTTCAACAGGTCGCGAAGCCGCTCGCGGTTCTGCGGGTCTGTCGGATTTCCCCGCACAACAAATTGTTCCTTGAACGCCTTTCGGGTTTTCAGATGGCCCGGCTTCAGAAGGGTCACCAGGTTGAATAGCTCTTCCAGGTTGTTTTGAACGGGTGTGGCGGTCAGAAACAGCAGGAATGTTTTTTGAATGGCATTGACGAGTTTCCAGTTCAGAGTTGTCTGATTTTTCAAGTGATGGGCTTCATCGACGATGAGCATGTCGTAGGATCGCGCACAGACTTCATCCATCCGCCGCCGGGACCTGGCGGTCTGAAGGGAGACCAGCAGAAAAGGCATCTGCCAGAATGCTTCCGGATTGTCCCGAAACAGGGGGTCTGTGGATGCCGCCACAGCGAGATTGAATTTGGATACCAGTTCTTCTTTCCACTGGTTGATCAGTGAACTGGGAACCAGAATCAGGGCGGATTTCACCAGACCGCGCAGAATATATTCCTTCAAAACCAGGCAGGCTTCGATGGTTTTGCCGAGCCCCACCTCATCGGCCAAGATGGCGCGGCCACGGAAGGATCGTAGCACCTTTCTGGCGGTTTCCTGCTGATGCCAGAAGGATTCCACGCCGTTTAAGGCGCCCAGACAGATCAACTGGTCGTAGGAGCTGCGGAATCCCAGACGGTAGGCGTTCACTGTCAGATTCAGGGATTGCATATCACAGGCTGTTCCGGAATCGATGACTTTCATAAATTCGGTGGTATCAACTTCAAACTGAACCTGCGGATCAGGTAGTCGCACCGACGGCGCACCGACAGCCGATCGAACGATGGAATCCTCCGGCTGGCAGATCGACTCCGGAGTATCCTGGGTTTTCGGCAGCGCTGCCTGGAATTTCTCCAAAATAGAAGCACTGTCTGCCCGGGCCTGTTTGAGTGCGATCATCTGCCGAACCTCGCTCAGGAGATGTTCCGCCCGTTTTCGGTCTTTTCCTTTCAGTTTGATGACAAACCGCTCGCGATCCTCGAGGGTGGCTGTCAGCACTTCCTGGAGCAATTCGACTTCCTTGGTCTGATATCGAAATATCAGCTCCGCCAGCACAAGGGCATTACCTGAACTGGGGATCAGATTTTGACGCCATCCCTGCGTCATCAGTTTCAGAAGCAGCAAATCATCTTTCAATTCCTCTGCGGCTTGACAGGCATAATGGAAAAATGATACGTCCGCCGGCGCTAATTTTAATCCTTTCAGTGCGAAACGAAGAACATCTTTCCAATTACTCTGGTGCCATAAATAAGAAAGCTGGCGCTTATATTCCTTGACTTTTTCTATCTGACCGATTCGCTCGCGTTCCAGAGCAGTTTTATTTCGTGCTTCTTCCCGTTTTCGTTTTTGTTTTAAATTCCGGTCTAGGGCCATGATTCATCCGATCCCATCACTTGAGTCCAGCCCGGCGAAACCGGACGCCAATTTCATGCAGAACTGGGTACACCCCATCGACTCTTTAAAATACATGAAACACAAATCCCCGACAATGTTTTTTATACCGGTCAATTCCCTTTGCATTCTCATCAATCCCCTTTAATACATATTGCATCTGGATTTTTTTTACCACAGAATTCCTGGCTGAAATGTATCCAGGTTTTCCGATTTCATGGTAAAAAAACACTTGCAATCATCATGGACTTTCATTATTTTATTCAATAAATGACCGCTTGGTCACTTATTGAACACTCGTCCAAGATAATGGTACCGGGAAGGCAGCACGAGAGGATATTACTTTTCTCGTATATCCTCGACCGAAAATGCACCCAAAATCTTAATCTTGAAAGCTACACCAGAATCTATTCATCATACGGACAACCGACATGCAGGATCGCTTCAGTGAAATCCGGGAAAAAGTACTCTCGCAACAGCGCCTGGAGTTTGAGGATGGCCTGTTTCTCTTTGAAAGCCACGACATCGCAAAAATCGGCCAACTGGCCGATATCGTCCGAAAACGGCTCAACGGGAATCACGCCTATTATGTGTATAACCAGCACATCAACTATACCAATATCTGCATCAGCCACTGCCGGTTTTGCGCCTATGCCAAAAATCCCGGCGACGCCGGTGCATATGCCTGGACGGCAGCGGATATCCGGCAGCGGATTCTTTCCCGGATCGATGAACCCATCACGGAACTGCATATTGTCGGCGGACTGAATCCTGAGCTGCCGTTTGGATACTATACGGAACTGCTGGAAACAGCCCGTGAAGTTCGACCCGGAGCCACCCTGAAGGCGTTTACGGCGGTCGAGCTGGATTTTATCGCCAAAAATACAGGGCTGTCCCTCGAAGAGGTTATTGCCAGGCTGAAACAGTCGGGGCTTGCCATGCTCCCCGGGGGGGGCGCCGAGATCATGAGCCGCCGGATTCACGACAGCCTCTTCCCTCTGAAAATCGACGGAAAACGGTGGATCGAGGTCATGGAAACGGCCCACGGCGCCGGGCTGATGACCAACGCCACCATGCTTTACGGCCATATCGAAACCCATGCGGAGCGGCTCTCTCATCTGATGGCGTTAAGGGACCTGCAGGACAGGACATCGGGATTTTGCGCCTTTATCCCCCTGGCATTTCACTCGGCCCGTACCGGTCTTTCCCATATTCCACCCACCACTGCATTCGATGACTTGAAAACCATCGCCATTGCCCGGCTGATGCTCGACAATATCCCCCACATCAAAGCATACTGGGTGATGATCGGCGAAAAACTGGCGCAATTGGCGCTTTCTTTCGGCGCCGATGATCTGGACGGCACCATCATCGAAGAAAGAATATCCCATGAGGCCGGCGCAACGTCTCCCAAAGGGCTCACCCGGGATCAACTGACCCATCTCATTACATCCGCAGGCTATGATCCGGTAGAACGAGATGCCTTTTACCATCCGGTTTCCGAAATCGCTCCCAGCCCCGATTTTGCCGAAGGGACATGCAGATAATGACCGAAATGGCCCCCATCCGGGATAAAATTCTGAATCATGACCGCATTGATGCCACAGATGCGCAGCTTCTGCTGGACCGGGCGGATCTGCTCGAACTTGGCGTTCTGGCCCATGCGATCAGAAAACGGCTGCATCCCGAACCGGTGGTGACGTTTGTGGTGGATCGAAACATCAATTATACCAACGGTTGCATCTGCGGATGCAAATTCTGCGCATATTACCGTCCGCCGGAACACCCCGAGGCCTACGTCATCTCGAAAGCATCGCTGGGTCAAAAAATCCGCGAAACCCTCGATCTGGGTGGCACCCAGATTCTGCTTCAGGGCGGGCTCAATCCGCTTCTTGGGCTGAACGATTATCTGGATATGCTGCGTTTTATCAAAACAAATTTCACGGTCCACATCCACGGTTTTTCTCCGCCGGAGATCGCCTTTATCGCTGAAAACAGCGGATTATCCATCGAAGAGACGCTGCGATCCCTGATTCAGGCAGGGCTGGACAGCATCCCCGGCGGGGGCGCCGAAATTCTGGCGGATGATGTCCGGCAGCGGATATCCCCGAACAAATGCACGGCGGATACCTGGCTGAACGTCATGGAGCAGGCGCACGGACTTGGCCTGAAGACTACGGCCACCATGATGTTCGGCCATGTCGAAACAACCGGGCATATCATCCTTCATCTGATGAAAATCCGCGATTTACAAGACCGTACCCGTGGCTTTACCGCCTTCATCCCCTGGACATTTCAGCCCGGCAACACGAAACTTCCCGTAAGTGCTGCAACCGCCGTTCACTATCTGCGGGTTTTGGCCGTCTCACGGCTGGTACTCGACAATGTTGCCAACATCCAGGCGTCCTGGGTTACGCAGGGGGAAAAAATCGCCCAGATATCGCTGGCTTTCGGCGCCAATGATCTGGGAAGTACGATGATTGAAGAAAATGTGGTGGCCGCAGCAGGTGTCGATTTCAAGCTGTCCATGGCGGACATGGTTCGAATGATAGCAGGCGCCGGCTACCGGGCGATGCAGCGCGACTGTTTCTACAATGCACTTGCGGAACATCGGGTAGAGGACAAAAGGCAGTGGGTACCGTAATTCACCGGGCGGGCTGGGTCGTGGTCGATCCGTGGACAGTTTATCCGAACGGATATGTCCGGGTCGAAGACGGCGTCATTCATACGATCGGGCAAAGAACCACGCCGGCTATCTCCACGGACAGCGGTCAGGTCCGGGATCATGGAGACGGCGTTTTGTTTGCGGCCCTGGTCAATACCCACACGCATCTCGAGCTGAGTGCGCTTCGGGGTCGCATGACAACCCACAAGGGGTTTGGATTCTGGGTCAAGGATTTGATTGAAAAGCGGGCGCTTCTCGATAACGCCACCCTGCTGAAAGCCGCTGAATCCGGAATCCGCGAAATTCTTGCATCCGGATGCGGGGCAGTGGGAGAGATAGCGAGTCTGGGACTGACCCTGGGGCCGATGCAGAAATCGGGTCTGGCAGGCGTGTGGTTCCGGGAATATCTTGGCGACAGGGTGTCGATCCCGGAATATCGGGAAACCCACCCCGGCGACCTGCCAGTGTCTTTGGCCGGCCATGCCCCCCACACCACATCGCCGACGGTTCTGACGGAAATCAAATGCCGGACCCGCCGGCAGAACACGCCGTTTTCCATTCACCTGGCCGAATCAGACGAGGAAATGTCATTTTTGACAACCGGACAGGGTTCCTGGAAAGATTTTCTGCAGTCCCGGGGAATCGACTCGACTTCCTGGGGTCTTCCCGTGGAAAGCCCGGTTAAATACATGCAATCCCTTGGCATTCTGGATGATCGGACGATTCTGGTGCATGTACTCCATGCGGATCAGGCCGACCTGAATGTGATCCATGAATCCGGCGCTCATGTCTGCCTTTGCCCGCGAAGCAATACCACACTGCATGGCAGGCTTCCGGATATCGACGGCATGATCCGGACCGGCATCCCGCTTTGCCTCGGAACCGACAGCCTGGCCAGCGTGAACAGCCTGAGCCTGTTCGATGAAATGACATTTATATCCAAAAGCTTTTCCAATATCGCACCGGAACGGATTTTTCAGATGGCAACCAGTGGCGGTGCAGCAGCACTGGGGCTGGACAGCCGGATGGGAAGCCTGGCGCCGGGCAAGGAGGCCAGGCTGGCCTACTGCGATATTCAGGCATATAGACCCTCTCAGATTGTGGAGGCGCTGGTCCATTTCGGCCAGACTGCTTAAAAATGCAAACCCAAGACAGGTTGATTATGAGGACGACAACACACCCGCACACCGTAACCCTTGGCCGCATCGATTACATGAATGTGGCGCCGATCTATCACGGCATCGACAGCAGACTGGCCCGGGGCGACCACCAGGGGGTACGACTGATCTGCGGCCCGCCAAACACGCTGAACCAGATGATGATCGATGGAGACCTCGACATCAGCCCTGTCTCCTCGGCAGCCTACGCCAGAAATGCACAGGACTGGCTGATTCTGCCGGATCTGGCCATTGCCTGCCGCGAACGGGTTCTCAGCGTTCTTCTTGTCAGCCGCTACAGCTTGGAGGCATTGAGCGGCAGACGCATTCTGGTTACGGATGAATCCTCCAGCGGCAGGGATCTGTGCCGGCTGATCTTCAACCTGAAAGGCGTTTATCCGGAATTTGTCGTAGGCAGAGTCCAATCGCCAACGCAACTGCCTGCAGATATTGATGCCGCCCTGGTGATCGGAGATGCCGCCCTGTCCCAGCCATGGGAACGGTTTTTTCCGAATATTTTTGACCTGGGAGCCCTGTGGTGGCGTATGACCGGCCTTCCCTTCGTCTTTGCCGTCTGGGTCGTCCGCAAAGACATTGCCCGCAATTATCCGGAAAGGGTGGAAACCGTTCTGAACCTGCTGAAAACCTCCCGCAAACATGGCTATGCCAATATGAATCTGATTGTCGAAAAAGCCTGCGTCAGACTGGGCATCGATCCGGCCATCGCCCGGTTATATTATCAATCTTTGGTATATGAGCTGGAAGATCGGGAAAAACAAGGCCTTGCTTATTTCTATAAAAGCTTGTATCAGTCCGGAATTACGGATCTGCAAGCACCCCTTCGCTTTTTTACGAACAATAATAAAGGGCTGGTTATCAATACAAAATCCGCGTATGCGCCACTGGCTGCCATCTTCTGACATCATCAGCGACTTTTAATTTCATTCACACGACTGTTTATAAATTGAAACAAGGGGGAAACAAGTATGACGGAAAGAAAATTTTCAGGATGTATTGGCTGCATCAGCTTTCTTTTTCTATTCATCGGCTTGATGTTACCCATACAAGCCCAAAGCCAGGAGTCGATAAATACCGACTGTACGGCGACCGTAGATAACAATTATAACCTCCACATCCCTTATCTTTCCTATGATAATCCGACATCGGGAAACCAAACGCTCTGGGTGGATCTTGTTTACGAACACAATCCAACGTATCCCTCACTGATCTCATTCAAGTTGACAAGTTACGGTAATATCGCCAATCCTTCATTTTCATGCGTGGAAGCAACTGTATTCGACAATACATCCATCCACATTCCAGATCTTCTGATGCCCGATGGGGTCACGCATTACTGGGTGAATTTAACCTACAATGCAGCACTTTCCACCCAAGGAAACGAATACTTCGATGTCTATAGCTGGGGGTTGAACAGTCTGTCACAAACCGGCAATTTCGATCTGACGCAAACTGCATTCATCTTCAACTTCATTTCCAACGCCCCATCCGCTGTCAAAGGAACCCCGCAGCAATTGGCCGACTATGCGTATGACGCCTTAACCAACGGCACGGCTGTTCCCTCTCCTTATTTCAGCACCAAAGGCGAAAATGTTACGGCGCCCGGTCTGTTAAAAACCATTGGCTCAAAACTGATCGGAGGTGACTGGAAACTTGTCTGGGGCCCGGGCGATTTTCAGTTGACCGACAGCGATGATCAATCCGACAATGCCGCTTTTGTCGTTTACAGCGACTCGCAGGATACCTACATCCTGGCAATTGCAGGTACCAACCCGAATGGATTGCTCGACTGGCTGTTAGAGGATTTTATGGTCGGCCCTGAATTCCTTGTCAATTGGCCGATGGCTACTCAGCAGCCACCCCTTCCCCCGCTGCTTGTCGAACCGACCGCCATTCCTGTTAAAGAAGTGGTTTCCACAAACAAAATGATTTCATCGGGAACGGCTTTCGGCGTGTATTATTCGTTAACCAGTCTGGTGCAGGCTCAGCATTCCCCCACGCCGGACCTGACACTTGAAAAATATCTGTCGCAACTCAAACAAAGCCAAAATGGCACCAGCAAGCTGATCGTCACAGGACACAGCCTGGGCGGCGCACTTTCTCCTACAATCGCAAACTGGGCCCAAGACGCGCTTACCAAAACAGACCCAAAGTGGAACGGTCGTGTTTTCGCCATGCCAACCGCCGGCCCGACACCTGGCAACGCAGCGTACGCGGCCGACTGGAATACGAAATTCCCGCACTACCCGGTCACAGCCAATCCTGGAAATATTGTGAACAGCTTGAACACGCTCGTTTATAATCAATGCGATGTCGTTCCTTATGCGTGGCAGCATGTTTATCAACTCGACATCACAGAAGAACACAAAGATTACTTCTGGCTTATCTACATTCAAGATAAAAGTTATTTTTTAGAAACACAGATTGCACAGCTCATTCTACCAGAGGATAGTACGTCGGATTTATTGGTTGCGGCTGTCTTTTATGCGGAAATGTCGGGCAATCTGGCCGGAATGACGATGCAAAACAACAAGATCGAGATTAACGATACAACGCTTTCACCCGTTACAGCCTGGCCGATTCAGTATTTAAAGAACAACCAATTAAGTTTTTTTCAAAAACCGCCTACGCCGATTACCGATATAAATAGCTTTTTTGATGCACTTGGGATTGTTCATGTCTGGGGATATTTTTCAGCGTTTAACATCGATCTGGCAAGTATCAAAGATGGTCTGCCGGTTCACTCCGCAAACCCCAATTAATTAAGGCTGATTCTGTCGGATTTAGGAAACAAGACATAACATTTTGATATTATTAATCGTCAAAATGGCAATATATCTTTTCAAAACACGAGATGAGCGGGGGGTGATTTTATCTCTTACTTTATAGGTCAAATACTTTTGGAGATAGCTCTATTGAGAGGTTTTCTATGCTGATCTACATTGGCTTTGATGATACCGACTCAAAAGAATCGCCTATTGGCACCGGTAAACTAGCCCGGTGGTTAAACGCCGAATTGCCTGACGATTGTTGCTGCAAGGGTGTTATCCGACAGCAACTGCTTGTATGCCCTGAAATACCCTATACCTCTCACAACAGTTCTGCATGCTTTTTGGCGGAAATAGCCGATCCGGCCCTGATGGCAAGTGTCATTGAGAAAGCGATTGATCATCTTTCAAAGCATGCCGTCGCAGGCAGTGACCCAGGTTTATGCGTGGTCGCCGAAACCGATCCGTATCTGTCCGATTTAATGGAATTCGGCCGTTGCTGCACGCACACCGTGATGACCCAGGTACAAGCCATTCGAGCGGCCGGATCTGCTCATCTTTCAGGGCACGGTGGCACCAAGGACGGCATCATCGGAGCGGCTGCATCTGTTGGGCTAACAGCTTCGGGCTGGTTGGGACGCTATATCGAGTTCGATGGCCTGCGGAACTATCCTCGAATGATCCGTGTTTCGGAATTGAATGCGCGTCACATCGCTGTGATATCCGTTGACCGCGATGCCACCGCACCTGCACCACAGGACATGGTGCTGACCAATGAATGGCTGCGCCCGCGACGGATGGCGCATGAACCTGTATTGTTGGTCAGCTTAAAGGAGGCGGGTCTGTGGCAGAATATTTACGCTAAAAACAAAAAAAAAGAATCCAATCCATCTGATCAGCAGCCTTAGGGTTGCTGCTGCAGCCGAAATATTGCGCGGCTACAGTCAACCACTCTTTACCAATTCTCGATAATTTTCTATGAAGGCAAGCATTTTTTTTGTCTGACGTTCCAAATAATCAATCCAGAAGCTAAGCACCTCGTCTCCCTCGCTTGTAAGACGGTAGATTCGTTTGGCCGGCCCACCTTCATCGGTTTTCCATTCTGAAACCACTAATCCGAGATCTTCCATCTCCCTGAGATGTCGATAGATCATACCCGGCGGGGCATTCCCCTGAACGAATTCAAACTGACCGATATTCTGAATCAATTCATACCCATAAGACGTTTTTTCCTTTAATATCATAAGGATAGACGGCTGAATATAACGTTCAACTTTTTTGGAACCCATTTCCGAGAACTGTTTATGCGGTATAATTTTATTTGACATATATCCTTCCTGGATATATATTTAGTTTGAAGAATCGATCATATTTAACGCATACACTCAGGAGGCCAAAATGACCACGAAAATTTTTGTGCGTGAAAGACGTAAAGTCGAAAAAGGCGAAAAAAAGCCCCGATTCAGGGTGGTTGGTGTCAGCGGATCGGATGTTAAAATTTATGTCAACCATATGCGCAAAAAAGAGCTGGATCAAATTTGCGCAGAAACCGGAGCCCAAGCCATATTCCTGGATGAAGGAGAAGGCCCAAAAAATGGTGGGGGCCAGGATTCAGGAAATGTCTGAACCAATGCCCTGTTTTGTGAAAATCAGCCTGATTTTTTATTCCTTAAAGATGATGGTTCCAACATTCTCGCCGTTCAGAGCAGCCATAATATGCTCGGGATGACGCATGGCATCGATGATTTGTAGCTGTTTCAGGCACTTGGCCCTTTGCAGGAAAGTTAATATCGGACGCTCGATGATCAGATCATCAAGGTCCAGTTCAAGAAGTTCCTTGGCGGAAATGCGGTCGTAAAAAGTCAGGGTGTTTGGGTCGGTTTTTTTGGGATCTGCGCTGTAAAGCCCTTTTTCATCTTTGAGAAAGATCAGGGAACGTGCGCCAATATTTTCCGCCAACAGGAACGCCCCGCAATCGGTGCGGTGCGGTGGGATGGAACCGTGTTCGGCAGGGTGTTCGAAAAACCCATAGGGTGGCACCCCATAGGTGATTGGCAAATAGCCCTGACGGCAAAACATGGTCAACTGCTCTAGATTGTCGCCATGGCCGATTTTCACACCACCATGTTTGGCCAGAAGAACAGACAATATCTCTGCGTTTTGCCAAGACACTTTATCGCCTAATTTTGACAACACGCCTGTGGGCATTCCTAAGTCCACTCCGATATTGTATACATGCCTCGCACGTGTACCGCCGCCGGTCATAAGTAATATCTTGTGTTTATCCTTGGCATTGATCAGCGCATCCAGAATCGGCAAGAGCGCCTTCGAGCCGCGATCCATAATACTTTGGCCGCCGATTTTAATTACATTAATATCCGGATGCATGCGGAAATATTCTGATGCTTCGGTCTGCTTTAAAAACTCTTTGCTAACCAGCGACTCTCCCATTAACGGCGTATCGATATGCAGTCGACCCTTTTCAGACGATTCTTTAATTAGCTTGCTCATTTCCCTTATCCATAGCAATTTCAAATTGATTAGAGTTAATATCTTTCTTCCAAACAGTTTTTTTTGTGAAATTCTTACCATTTTCTTAATTTCAATCGGTTTTCCATTATTACTGCATTACATGCTCTGATACAACCATTACCTCTGAATTATTCACTTGTTTGATCTTATATCGCACTGTGATTGACATTCTCTAATCTTCCTCATGATTAAATCTTGATCTTGGCCTTGCGAATGAAAATATCTACTATAATCCCAATACCGAAAGCCCAGCTCATATTTGGAACCGACAGGGCAATTCCGCTGATCAGCAGGGCCACGAAATATTCCTCATTGGCTTTAAGGCTGCGAATCAAAGGGCAGAGTTCAAGCCCGGCAAAAATCAGGAGTACCCCCAAAACTGAGTTGGGGATCAGCGACAGCAGCGTCAACCCCGCCTCGCCAAAAACCAGCGCCAGCACAACAAAAAAGGCTCCAATCATCAATGGAGCACTGCCAGTCCGCGCTCCAAAACGGTAATGAGCCGCTAGGCCGCCAGTGCCATGACACATCGGTATGCCACCGAACAGCCCGGTTGGTAGATTGGCGATTCCCATGGTCAGGGCGAAATTGCTGGCACTGGCCTTTTTCAATCCCGGATGTTCGGGGAAAAGCACGCTGCACGTGTCGGCCGTACCCACACAGGCATTACCGATGGTCAGCGGAATTTGAGGCAAGATCAGCATGATAAAGGCCAACCACCATTCGTTGAGCGTGGGTACAATCAGACGGACAGGGGTGGGGCCTAATGAAAAATTGCGGCCGTCGAGACCGCCAAGCGCCAAACCGGCAATGATTCCGATCCCAATGGCGGCAATCGCCGCAGGCAGTTTCTTATTGTCAATCAGTGCCAAGACCACAGCAAAGACAATCACCCCCAGAATCAAATTGATGCCGTAGTCGGTAAAACGGCCGACGGCGCCAGACAGAAACAAGTTCTGTTCGATAATCAACTGAACTCCTTTGCGCAGGAAAACAAGACCCAGGGCCAGTTGGATGCCGCGCACCACTGGCTGAGTAAATAATTTAGCCAATTTGTCAACAAAGCCGGTCAACGCAAAAACAAGCAGCAAAGCGCCGAAGATGATGCCTGCTGCGCCAATGACCGGTTCGGTAATTAGCGCCGGGTTAGCAATCGCGATGGCGCCCACGGCTTTCAACGGTTGCACAGGAACCGGCAGTCGGTAGAAATATCCGCTAATCATGTAAAACAGGCCAAATGAGAGAAACACGATGGTAGGGCTCAGCTTATTGATCAGAATCATGGCCAGAACGATCGGAAGGAGCGTACCCAGATCTCCAAAGGAGCCGGCCAGCTCAAGTCGGTCAAACCGAAACCTCTCATGGGGCAGGTCTCCCAGGCCGTCTGTCGAAACACCATCTCCTGCGGATGTCTCCTTTGCAAGTACCCCAGGCATGCATACAGCCTTTAAACCCTTGAGTCCGTAAGATCCCGAATGTTTGATTTTTTCCATTTGACACCTCATAATTTCAACGAGTATCCGATTTCAATTCACGAAATAACACGATTACATAATTTATCGTGTTCATTATCAGCAAATTTTATGGGCTGTCAAGGAAATATTGGATGCTTTGCAAGAATCATCGGATGTGCTAAAAATATGAGGGGTACTAAAAATGATGTGTGGAATGACCAGAGGAGAATCCAACAAATTGAATATTAACAGCAACAGGTAACCATTATGCCGCCTTCAATAAGGAATCGGCCCGGCCAATCAATCAATATCTCTGCCAGAAACGAAACCAATTGTTTAAATACGCTGCAATTGAGCCAACTGGAACAATCATACCGCGAATGGGTGGAAAGTTCGCTGCGATCCGATACTTCTTCATCCCGCAAGCGTATCTTGCTTATCTTTCTCTTAATCCGTTATACAGGCGCCAGGCTGAACGAAGTTCTGGAGTTGAATCCACTTCAAGATATTGACTATCACCGTCAGGTGGTGTGTTTTGGAAAAACCGGGGCTGAGAAAGGTCATAAAAGACGTGAAGTCCAGATGTCTGAAGCCCTTTCCAATGAGCTTAAGGCTTCCCTGGAAGACCCTTTGTTGCAATCGTCCTCAAACCATTGGTTTCAGGTTGATCCAGGGCATGTCCGCCGTAAATTCTACGAGCGCGCTGCGGCCTGCGGATTTCTTCCAGCGCATGGCGCTCCGGATGCCATTCGGAAATCCCGGGGTGTGGAGTTGATCCAAAACAACATGCCATTGCCGGTTGTACAGCGGATGCTGGGACATTCAACACCCAACCTGGCTGCATCCTATGTTGAATTTTCCGATGAGGACATTCAGCAGGCAAGCCGATTTTTCGTTGAAAAAGAGTCGCTTCGAAAAACCAGCGCACGCAACATCTTTTTCGGTAAAATCCGCGCGATTCAACCTGGCGATATTCAGTCAAAAATCGACATGATCACCATCTCCGGGGCATCCGTAACGTCCGTTATAACCAATGACAGCTTGGTCAGATTGGGATTAATAGTTGGATCGCTGATCAATGCAGAAGTCAAAGCCCCCTGGGTGATTTTGAAAAAAGGTAATGGTGAACCGGACTGTACGGCTGAAAACCAGTTTCAAGGCGCTATCTCCAAAATCACGGAAGGCAAGATCTCGACTGAATACACGGTTCTCCTTGAGGACGGAACGGAGATGTGTTCTGTTATTACCCGGGAAAGCGGCGAACGCCTCGGACTTCAGATAGGAGAGCCCGTCTGGGTCTTATTCAACTGTTTTTCCGTGGTCCTGCATCGAGATTGACTTGAACTGGAGGATTTCAGACAGGATATGTGCTCTAATGTGCATGATACTGTGTCAACATCATGTGTAACTTATGCGGCAACAAGGCCATCAATCTGTAACGGAGTTGTTTGACCGCCCGGTGGGGGCAGGCAAGTCTTAGCGGGTGGGTATCAGCAGATCGCACGGACAGGTGAGATCAATATCCATGCACTGAACAGCATTTCCTGCCTGGAGGAAAATCCGATTGTCGAACCGGCAGAGATGCGATGAGATAAAAGACCGTGTTTCAGGAGTTGCACTGAGGGTTCGGCGGTGCAGGTCGGCGGCATTGAATATCTGCCAACTTGTCAGAAAACCGATCGCATCCGTAATTTGACGCATCCGCCGATTTACATGGGCCAGATATGCGCCGGCGACCCGGCCGGAATCTTTCAGGCTGCCAAGCAGATATGGCAAAAGCGGTGGACGGGTGATCTCAAGCTGATATTTATTTTTGAATGTTTCGATCGTGAATCTTCGTGAGTGACCGTTGACCCGGAATTGATCGCTCAGACGCCCATGCCGCCATTTGCGTACCGGAGGCCGGGCGTCTTTAGAATGCACCAGTATTTCCCGAGGATTCACCAATAAATCTCCGGCTGCGGAAAATTCGCAATTGTTTACATAGTTTCCAGCACACAGAAGCGCAACTTCATTCAATCGGATCAAAAGCAGCCAGTATATCGGACTGGTCATTGCGCCAACCGTTTCCAGCGCGGTCAACCAGCTTTCAATCTGCCCCTCATTGACATCATACGGGATAATCGTCTCGTCCATCTCTGTGTTCAAATGCAAAAGAGGCTGAGCGGATGCAGCGGGTTGATGGAAAATGGCCACGGTTTTTAGATTCTGCGACATGCCCGAAAAATAAGATTCGGCAGAGACGGTTGGATTCATGGTGTTATTCCTTCGGCAGTATTTCTGTATTTGATATTTGTCATTTCCTACCCTATAACCTTCGTTATGTCAATATTGACATAAACACCATAGAACATTTTCCAATACGTGGAAACGCCGCGCAAACACGGGCCTTTTGGCGCAGCCGGTCCCAAAATACCACTGCGTCCGCATCAGCGCTCAAAAAGATTCCGTCTTTTTTCTATGCCATCCAGCAGGGCGGAAATAGCATACTGCAATGTCAGGACGGCGCCTTTCTCCGGCGTCGATTGCGCATATTTTCCAATCTGGCATTCTCCATGTCCTTTGATGGTGATACTCGATCCATTTCTGGCGTTAAACTCCACCTGAAGATCGATTTCAAAGCCGTATTTTTCATTGCTCTCCAGGGAATCAACACGAATGAATCTGGGTATCGCCACATAATCGTATGTCCGCAACTGGTAGTTTTCCGGGTCCTTGGGTGAAAGCATCTCAACAGCCCTGGCTTCGCTTCGCACCGGCCATGACTCGACCTTGGAGAACTCAATTCCGAAAGCATCTCTCAATTCCAGTTCGGCATCCCGACCCAGGCTGTGATGGATGCGGCTGCCCTCGTAATTGCTGACATGCGCGTAGCGCTCGAACTCGGATGGGATCAGCAACAGAATTTTCACCGGAATCGGCGGTCTGCCGAACTGGGAATAATCCACGGGCGCCAGGATATTTTCAGGTGAATCCGAGCGCTTCCGGGAAGTTCTTTCCTCTGAACCATTCATGGCTGCACAACCAAGTGTAAACATCAAAAACAGAACAATGACCGTTTTAATGGAATTCATTTCCTCTTTCTCCTTTTTTTCGTGAAAATAGACTCCTCCCATCAGCGGGGGATGTCGGGAGGGAGGTCAACTGGGGCCTTCCCAAGATCATAAAGCTGTAGCAAAAAGTAATACCAAGCCCCCACAGCCATAACGGTGCAGTTTGAGCCGAAACTGAGATATAAAAGTGAGTTTTCGCTTCCCGGGCGGAATTTTTGCGTTGGAAAGGCGCAAAATATCTTGCAGAAATTGCGAAGTAGGAGCGGCATCCGTCAGGTAAACGACGTCCGTCGATACCAAACGCCGTATAAAACGGCGCAGGCAATAAAGTTCATTCTCAGGAAGGTATGAGGGTAACGAAGTCACGCAAAAATATAACGCTCTATTTATCCGGCATTCACTTCTCTCGATATAATTGACGTAGTTTTTCTTTCAGTTCAACATCTCTCTGATCTCTGTTTTCCGAGTATTCAATCCATTATTGGCTGATTCTTTTTTCCGGCACTAAAATATCTTATCCACCGGTCTACGTTCGGGTACGTAGTCTCGGGGAATTCTGCCTTCGTTCCATTCCCCGGACACGTAAAGATTGCAGTAGCAGCTCCCGTATTCCGCCACATCATCGGTACGGTACACACAGGGGCAGATGATGTCCCTGTCCTTTTCCTTGTTTCCGGAGGCCAAGCGGCAGGGACAGACCATATACCCATAACGCTCCTTGTTAGCCAGAAGCGCCTGCATCAAGTCCATCACCCTTCCAGTATCATCACTGAAACAATACCCTTTCGGCTCCTGGACTTTTTTGAGCATTTCATGGAGTTGTTCAGCATTCATTCCAGACCCAGCGCCTCCTTGATTTCTTTTTCCTTGAATCCGACAATCACGGTGTTTCCAATGATAATGGTCGGAAATGAACATTTTGGATTGAATTTTTTAACATCTTCCAGAATCGCAGCTCTTTCCTCGCCTTGAAGCATATCCACGTCCACAAAGTCATACTGGATGGTGCAGTCCGAAAGCATTTTTTTTGTGGACTTACAATGGCTGCAGGTGCTTAGTGAATAAATCTTTACCGGAGTTACGGACATGGAACTTTCCTTTCGTTATCCATAGGTTTCAGTTGATCGTCGTTTATTTGTCATATATACGTTGAGCGGTCAAAGCAAAAAACATCCCAATGACTATGCCAATTTCCATAACATAAATAGAGGAACTGCTGCAAGAATATCCACACTGGAATAAGTTCACATATCCATCATTGTCGGAAATCCATTATATTGAAGAATCCGGCGACAATCATTCCAATCTCAGGGATCGGACACGGCATGTCTTTTTCCGGGTTAAAGATACGCCAGAGATGTATGATTATACGATGTTATTCATCTGTTTTAGTGATTATGGAAAGGATATCCTTCTCAAACAACCGGTCCGATTCCAGGGCGATGCGCCGGTGAATTTCGCGGAATTTTTCCAGAAGTATTTTGGCAAAAGGGGTCAATTGGGATCCACCACCGGAAGCGCCGCCGATATTCCGGGTTAAAAGCTGCCTGCCCATTCGGTTTTCAGTAGCCGTTATCCTTCCCCATAAAGCACGATAGCTCATTTTAAGCTCTTTGGCAGCAGCCTGGATTGATCCATGTCGGTCGATGGCCTCCAGCATTTTTAGGCGCCCCAGACCAAAGATCACTTCTCCCGAAGGATCTTCAAACCATATTTTCGAGCGGATAAAAAATGGTCCTTTCTCACTCAGTGTCATAATAGTCTGTATGATTCCTGGATGGCGGCACCCAGTACGGACTCTAAGCGATGTTGCGATGCAAGTGCATTATCCCGTCGGCTCAGGATTTCCCGGCAGGCATCGGAATCGGCGGCAAATTTTCGAAGTTTTGCCTCAAATCTATCTTTCATCCCGATTTGACAATCCTCCTGAATCCATTTATCGGCCAGAAAAACCACCTCGGCTTCCGTAATCGGCAATGATTTATCTACCTGAAAATCCATATGAACCTCCACGATGTCGGCAATGCGGAAAAATCCCATTTCCCGAAGGATACGCGCGCCTTCGGCAGCATGGCAGGAACAACACCTGGCCAGATCATGAACCCGAGCCGCAGATACCATCCATTCAATATCCAGCATGCAGCCGGCAGCCTTCAGTGCTGTTGCCATCCGCACTGTCAGGTCCGCCACTGCCAGGCAATGGTCGATGATATGTTGCGGAACAGACTGCCGGATCATAAGCGCCCGGCATTCGGCATCGGATAGCACATCGTAATGATCCATGCATCCCCGTGCCCACGCATAATCCTCCGGCGTATCGATATCCTTCAGGATAAACGCATCCACAACCGGCACATTCAAGGATTGAGCTTCATATCCGTTCAGAAATTGCCGAAGACCGCCCTGCCCTGTTTCGAATTTAAGGGCATTCGCATAATTCCCGGAAATCAGAGGAGGATGTCCGCGGACATCCAGAAAGGTCGGATAACAAACACGGGCATTCCCATGATTAAAGGCATTTTGCAGATCGATCAGGGTGTGCCGCCTGACCAGGGGAATATCCACCGGATGAATGAAAAAACCGGTGCAGCCCTGCGGAAGGTCTGAAACGCCGGCAACAACTGATGAAAACATGCCCTGCGCAAAATCGGGGTTAAAAACCGGCCTGGCGCCACTGCGCTCGGCAATCGCCGTCACCTCTTCATAGCGATGTCCAGTCACCACCCGGATATCCTGAACGCCCACAGATCGGTACAATGCGATCACGCGCTCCAGAAACCTTTCGTTGCCAAGGGGCAGAAGCGGCTTGAATTCTCCGAGCCGGGTTGACAGGCCTGCCGAAAGAATGATGGCGGACAGAGTTGGCGTTTCCATATCAGCTCAGGGACCGGACGTAAATCAGTTCCGACACAATGCTGACGGCAATTTCTTCGGGCGTCTGGGCGCCGATGGAAAGCCCGATCGGACAATGGACTTTTTCAAAATCCGTCTCGGAAAAACCTTCATTTTCCAGTACCCGATAAATGGCGTCCCGTTTTTTGCGGGACCCGATCATGCCGATATAAGCTGCCGGTGTGCGAAGCGCCTGCTTCAGAACGGTTTTATCATGAAGATGGCCGCGCGTCAGAATGACGATATAGCTGTCCGCATGAATTGAAAGCCCATCCAGGGGTCGATCGAACGAAGAAAGAACCCGCACTTCATCGGCCTCCGGAAACCGGCGGGCGTTTGCGAATTCTGCCCGGTCATCCAGAACCACGACGTCGAAACCCACCATTTTAGCAAAAATGGCTGTCTGAAGGCTGACATGGCCTGCACCGAAAAGATAAACCGTCTCTGCCGCCATTGCCGGTTCGATGAAAAACTGTCGATCCCCGGACGCTGTCAGGAGTGGAGTACGCAGTTTTTCGGGAATGGGGCCAATTTTCATTCCGATATCCAAATCACCGATCATTTCGCCATCCTGAAGCAGAACGGCTCGCCGGACCTGTTGAAAGGCTGAATCAGATCCCATAATCTCCGTGATGATATTCCCTTTTTTGTGGTGATCCAACATCTGAAGCAGGCTGGAAAAAAACAACCGGTTGGTTTTATCGGGAGCGATCGATTCCACCAGGATTTCCAGCTTTCCACCGCAGATCATATCCATGGCATCGGCAATTTCAGAAGTCAGATCAAACGATTGGATGACGGCGCCTGGTTTGCCCAACATGCGACGGGATGTTTCCATAACAACGGCTTCGATCCGTCCCCCGCCGATGGTGCCCACGAACGCACCATCGGCCCCAAGCATCATCCGCGTTCCAGCGGATCTGGGCGTGGAACCTTCATGGCTCAAAATCGAGGCCAAAACCAGCGGCTGTTCCCTGCTCAACATATCATCAATGGCACAAACCCATTTTCTCAATGTACACCTTCCTTTCGATCTAAAACAATCGGCCTTGATCCTTATTTCAGGGATATTCAGTCAAGCCTCTTTACCCTTTACCGAAACCACAGCCGGGATAATGACAGGAAGGACAGCTCTCGCAGAACCCACCATACCCCAGGGCGATGATATCTTCCCGCTGAATCGTCTCACCGGCCAGAATCCGGGGAACAATCAAATCAAAAATGCTTGCCTTGAAATACATCACACACCCAGGAAGGCCGATAATCGGAACATCACCGAGATAGGCCAGCATGAACATGGCCCCTGGAAAAGCCGGCGCTCCGTAGCTGACCACCCTGGCGCCGGTTGCGCGGATGGCGGCAGGGGTCTGGTCATCCGGATCGACCGACATGCCGCCGGTGACTGCAACCAGCCCGGCACCCCGGTCAATGAACGACTGAATGGCGCCCACGGTCATGGCCACATCATCAGAAACCATCACCTGATCCATGACCGCACTGCCCAGTTCGGCAAATTTGTTGCGCAGTACCGGACCGAATTTATCCTGTATCCGCCCATGAAAAATCTCGCTTCCCGTGGTGACGATACCGACCTGATGCGGCCGGAAGGGTTTGATCTCCACCACCGGATATTCCTCACGGCAGATAGCTTCAACCGCCGTTACTTTTTCTTCACGGGTTACCAGGGGAACGATCCGCGTCCCGGCCACCGGACATTTATCTGCAACGACCCGATGGGAGTGCAGAGCGGCGAATACGATCTCTTCAATGCTGTTGATGCGAAACAGCGCCTTTTTGTTGACCTTCAGCAGGCCGCAAACGCCTGCCATAAGGTTGACACGGCCTTCGCAGGTTTCACTCAGCACGATTCCCGGACCGGCCGCAGCCTGTGCAATCCGAATGGCGGCGTCATCTTCATGAATGTCTCCGGGATCCAAATTCAGCACAAAAATGTGTTCCTTACCCATCTTCAGGAGCGCGGGAATATCCTGTTCCTGAATGACATGGCCTTTCTTAAATGCCCTTCCCTTGAATTCACCGGGAACGATGCTGGTGATGTCATGGCATAACAGCATCCCCACCGCTTCTTGAACCGGAATCGATTTCATCACTGCTCCCCTTTACAATCCATAATTTTTTGTAAGTGCCTGGCTGCCTGCTGAATGTGTCGGATGATATCCGGCAATACATCCTTTTCCATTGCGCCGGCAAAACCAACCACCCACAGAGCCAGAGGCAGCCCTCGGTGATTTCCGACACCGACGGCAACAGCCCGGACTCCCGGAAGATATTCTTCGTCATCCACAGCATATCCATTTTGACGTACCAAATCGATTTCTTCAATATATTTGCTTTTATCAGTGATGGTTTTTTCGGTGTACCGGGGCAGCGCCTTCGCCTGAATGAACTCTACGGCCTGATCCGCAGACTGGGAAGCCAGATATACTTTCCCCAGAGCGCCGGCCAGCAACGAAATGGATGATCCAGCCGGAGCCGATATTTTAAGCGTTTTTTTGGATTCAGCGGTTGCAACGATAATACCCCTGGACCGCCCCAAAACCCCCAGAAAAACGGTTTCTCCGATCTGGTCCCGCAAGGCTTCCAGGGTGGGCCTGGCCTTATCGCCTACCTGGAAATAATTCCAGCTCTGAAACGCCAACTCTACAACGGCCGGGCCCAGAACAATCTTTTTCCCCAGAGGGCTTTGCTCCAAAGCACCCACACTGAGCAGCGACTGAATCAGCCCATGAGTCGTACTCTTGCTCCATCCCAGATTTCGGGCAAGCCCGCTCAGACTTTGCTCCGCCGGGGATTGAGCAACCAGTTTCAGCAGTTGGAAAGCCCTTTGAACCGCGGGCGCCTGATATCCGATGGATACGGCATTATTTTTCATAATACTCCATTTGTTCAGCATAATGAACTTTTCTTTTTTTGGTTTAGTTCAAAACAACTTGATATGTCAATATAAAAAATAATTATTGACTTATCAAGGAAAGTTGCTAAATAGCAATAAAAACAATTTTGTTCATTGAAATGGACATTTTGATTAGTTATCGATGGGTGATTCAAAATGACAACACCGCATATTTCTTCAGAAACCATACTTTTTTTAATGCGGCATGGCGCCATTGAGACCGGTAATGAAAAGCGATTTATCGGACAGATCGATCTGCCGCTCAGCCGCGATGGCCAAAAACAGTCCGAACGGCAGGGCCGCTTCCTGATAGATATTCCGTTTTCTCAAGTGTGGTGCAGCGATTTAAAAAGGACACGAGAAACCGCCGCCATTGTCTGCCGAGATCGTGATCCGGTGATACACTCCGCTCCGGAGCTGCGCGAGATCGATCTTGGCAGATGGGATGGAATGCCCATGTCGCAAATCAAAGAGCAGTTTCCGGATATCTGGCAGGCAAGAGGGCAGGATATCAGTCATTTTCGGCTGCCCGGAGCAGAGAGTTTTGCCGATCTTCAGCAACGGACCGTTCCGTTTATCCGGCAAATCGCCGAACAATCGTCCGGCAACATACTGATCGTTACACATGCCGGCGTTATCCGCGTGCTGCTCTGCCGGGTACTGGAGATGCCGCTGTCACACCTTTTTCGGATTTATCTGGATTATGGAGGGTTAACACTCATCAAAGATATCAAGGGCATGTCTCAGGTCATGGGGGTGAATCTCTCCCCTGCCCTGCCAGCAACCGACGACTTAACTTAGGAGAACATCATGCTTTTACCCAAATTCGATTTTCATGAGCCCAAGACAGTGAACGAGGCATGTCAGATACTGGCCGAATATGGCGCCAAAGCCAGAATTCTTGCCGGCGGAACCGATCTGATGGTTAACATGAAGAAAAAAATACTGTCTCCCCAGCAGTTGGTTTCAATCTCAAGAATACCGGAATTGAAAAATCTGGAGGCATCCGCGGATCATATCCGAATCGGGGCCTGTTTTACCGTAGCAGACCTTTGCGAATCGGATGCAATCCAGAGGCATTTGAGCGCGCTTGCTGAAGGCGCCAAAAATCTAGGAACTCCATTAATTCGGAATCTGGCAACCATCGGCGGAAATATCGGCTCTGCCAGACCCGCGGCCGATCTGCCCCCGCCGCTTATGGCTTATGGCGCCCAGGCGGTTCTCAGCAGTCTTTCCGGTGAAAGAACAGTACCTTTAGATCAGTTTTTCCTGGGGCCCGGCTTTACCGCCATGAAACCCGATGAAATCCTCACCGAAATTCAGGTGCCAGCCCTGCCGGCCAGCTCTGGCGCCGGATATATCAACATCGGTGTCAGAAAAGCTCAGGACTGCAATCTGGTAAATGTGGCATCCTTTATTGCACTGGATGCAGGCGGAATCATTCAAAATGCACGAATCGTGATGGGATGCGTCGGCCCCATCCCCTTGCGGGCCCGATCCGCAGAAAAAATATTGATTGGCCAGAAGCCGGACACAGCACTCTTTACCAGAGCCGGAGCCGCCGCCGGTTCCGACAGCACTCCCATCGATGACTTCCGGGGAACTGCCGCCTACAAAAAAGACATGGTCGGGGTGTTGACCCGAAGAACGCTCGACATTGCATTCCACAAAGCCACCCATCGTCAATAAAGGGAGAATACGCATGAAAAAACTGATTCATCTAACCATCAATGATCAATCCTTTGAAGTGGCCGTGGAACCCAACCAGACCCTGGTCGATCTGCTCCGGTATCAATTGGGGCTTACCGGAACCAAAAAAGGATGCGAAATGGGAGACTGCGGTTCCTGCACCGTGATCCTGGACGGCAAGGCGGTCAATTCCTGCCTGGTTCTGGCCATTCAGGCCGATGGCCGCAATATCCAGACCATCGAAGGTCTGGAAACCGCAGAAGGACTGCATCCGGTTCAAGAAGCCTTCGTGGAAAAAGGCGCCATCCAGTGCGGATTCTGCTCGTCCGGCATGATTCTTTCGGCCAAAAATCTTCTGGATCAAACCCCCAACCCCAGTGACACCCAGATCCGCAGAGCCTTATCCGGTAACCTCTGCCGGTGTACCGGATATCAGAAAATCATCGAAGCCGTCCAATCCGCAAAAACAATTTAAAAAAAAGTATGAAGTATGAATGCTGCATACTTCATACTTATCACGAATCAGGGAGATTTCTCATGAGCGAATATACCGTCATTAACAGCAGGGCCGTGCGGCGGGATACGCCGGACAAGGCATCTGGAAAAGCTGTTTTCATCGATGACATGAGCCTGCCGGGGATGCTTTACGGCGCATTGCTGCAAAGCCCGCTGGCCCATGCCAGAATAGTCCGTATCGATACGTCCAAGGCAAGGAATCTGCCGGGGGTCAAATCCGTGGTGACCGCAGCCGAAGCCGGTTTGATCAAATACGGCGTCAGTCCGGCCCGATACGATGAAACCCTTTTTTGCCACGAAAAAGTCCGCTATGTCGGCGATGATATCGCCGCCGTCGCTGCGGTGGATCTGGAAACCGCGATAGAAGCCGTATCCCTGATCGAGGTGGAATACGAGGAGCTGCCGGTCGTATTAACCATCGAGGACGCCATGGCCGAAGGCGCGCCGGTACTTCACAACGAATACCCCGGAAACATCTGCGCCGAGGTGCATTCAGAGTTTGGGAATGTCGAAGCGGCTTTTGCCAACTGCGATCTGATCAAGACCACAACATTCAAGAACAAGCGACAGGATGCCGCCTTTATCGAACCCCAGGGCTGCATTGCTTCTTATGACCATTTCGGCAATCTTACCCTGTACAGCTCCACGCAGGTCCCCCACTATGTTCAAAGAACTGTCGCCATGGTTCTGAAACTGCCGATCGGAAAAGTCCGGGTGGTCAAGCCTTATGTGGGAGCCGGATTTGGCATCAAGGCATCGGCCAATCCGCTGGAGCTATCGGCCTGTCTTTTGTCCATGAAAACCGGAAAACCGGTCAAAATGAACTACAACCGGGAGCAGGTCTTTCAGTACGGACGGGCCAGACATCAGTTCACCCACACCATGACAACAGGCGTAAAAAAAGACGGCGCCCTTTTAGCACTCAAACACGTCTGTTATCTGGACGGCGGCGCCTATTCGAGTTTTGGCATCGCCACAGTCTATTATGCCGGCTCGCTTTTAGGCGGCCCCTACAAACTTCCCAACATGAAATACGACGGATACCGGATATACAACAACAAACCGGCCTGCGGCGCTATGCGGGGGCATGGTGGTGTGGCGGCGCGGGCCTGCTGGGAACAGCAGCTCGACATGATCGCCGAAGAACTCAAGATAAGCCCCATCGAGCTGAGGCTTAAAAACATGATGGTTGCCGGAGACGTTACCTGCAACGATCTGAACATGAGCAGCCTGGGTATGAAAGAATGCATCGAAGCCGTCCAGAATGGCTCCGAATGGTCGGCCAAAAAAGGAAAGCTGCCCAAAGGCAAAGGCATTGGCATGGCCTGCGGGTTTTTCGTATCCGGGGCCGGATATCCAATTTATCGTTCGGACACATATCACGGTACCGTCGTCATCAAGCTTACAGAAGACGGCGGAACGGCGTTGGTCTATACGGCATCGGCTGAAATCGGGCAGGGATCGGATACGACATTCGCCATGATTGCGGCAGAAGCACTGGGAATCCGGCTGGAAGATGTCCGGCTGGAATCCGGGGATACGGATTTCGGCGTGGATCTGGGGGCTTATTCCAGCCGGCAGACGCTGATGACCGGCCATGCCGTCAAAGAGGCTGCGGAAGATGTCCGGCAAAAGGTTCTGGAAGTACTCTCAAAAGAGCTGAATGTGCCGGTCGGGGAGATGGACATTCGAAACAGCCTGATCGGTTTCAAACAGGCAAATGTCGATTTCAGCGGACTTCGCACCCGATACGTCAAAGAACACCGGGGATGGACCGACAATCCCACAGACGGCCCGCTTACATTTAAAGAAGCTGCCCGCATGGCCTATCTGGCCATAGGCAGCATTGTCGGCACCGGCAAATACAAGCCGCATGAGCTGGGCGGCAAATACAAGGGGGCTGCCGTTGGAACGTCCCCGGCGTATGGTTGCTCGGCCCAGATTGCCGAAGTGACGGTGGATGAGGAAACCGGCCAGATCACGGTGGACAAAATTACCGACGCCCATGACTGTGGACGCGCCATCAACATCACTTCCGTGGAAGGCCAGATGGAAGGTTCGGTGTCGATGGGACTTGGTGAGGCACTCTTCGAGGAAGTCAAATTCGACAACAAGGGACGAGTCATCAACGCAGATCTGGCGGAATACAAGATTCCCACGATGCTTGATATGCCCGAGGTCAAGACCATCATCGTGGAAAGCAATGAACCCAACGGCCCCTTTGGCGCCAAAGAAGTTGGAGAAGGCGCTATTATGCCCACCATCCCCGCCATCCTGAATGCGGTTTATGACGCCATCGGGGTTCGGATTCACGAACTTCCCCTGACACCGGAGCGGGTCTATATGGCTATTCAGGAAGCCAAAAAAGGAAAGAAAACCTGACAGCGCAGATATCTTCCGAAGAAGCCATCCGATACAACCGGCAGCTCATCCTGCCGGAAATCGGTATCCAGGGTCAGATCCAGTTGAAACAGGCCAGGATATTCATTGCCGGCATGGGCGGGCTTGGTTCTGTTTCAGCCTATTATCTGGCTGCCGCCGGCATCGGTTCGCTGCGAATCGCTGACGGGGATTTCGTGGAAGCCGGAAATCTGAATCGCCAGATCCTTCATGGAACCGGTGATATTGGAAAACCCAAGACACAGTCCGCCCTGGAAAAACTCCGGAACCTCAATCCCTATTGCGATATCACGCCGATTCAATCGATTCTCACGGATGAAAACATCCTGGATATGATTACCGGGTGTACGGTCATCCTGGACGGTACGGACAATCTCAAGGCCCGAAAAATTCTGAATCGGGCCTCCATCCTGAAAAACATTCCTTTTGTTTACGCCGGAGTCAATGGGTTTACCGGAATGGTGAGTACATTCATCCCCGGTGAGACGCCGTGCATGGAATGCCTGTCTTTTCGGGATACCGGCCAGAATGAGCCTATCGGTATCATCGGCCCCACTCCGGGAGTGATCGCCTCCATCCAAAGTATGGAAACGATCAAACTCATTCTAGGGATAGGTGATCTTCTGATAAAAAAGCTGCTGGTTTTTAATGGAATGAATATGACTTTTCGGAAAATTGAAATGGAGAAAAATCCGGATTGTCCGGTTTGCGGCCGTAATACCGAAGACAGACAGTTTAATGACTCGTTGAATAAGGTACCGAAATGAACGACACCATGGAAATCACCGTCAACGGCCATAAGGAAACCGTCCCCGGATCATCGACCCTACATTCTCTGATTCAGCATTTCAAGGAGTATGACGGTGATTTGATCGTCGAGCATAACGGCCGGTTCATTTATTCCCAAAAATACGCCGAAACCACCGTCCGGGAAGGGGATGTCGTCGAATTCATCAATCCGAATATCGGCGGTTAGATTTTATGATTTTTGTTAATGCCTTGGCTGTTTATCTTGAAAGCTACACTAAATCTGCTGTAATTTGATATCCAGCAGCGTCGGGTTATCTGGATTGATAACAATGGTATCGTAGCTAACTGAAACATACCCGGTTTTACTGAATGTAACCTGATAGGTTCCTGGCAACAGCAGACGATAATAACGACCGAACAATGGTTCTGAAGTGTATGGCGTCCGATAGATCGGGCTGTCATCGATACCTTTGATAAACACCTCTGCCGTAATGGGAAGTCCGGCAGTATCATCTGTCACATGGCCGGTCAGCATTGCCCGGTTGAGCCGATCCATTACGACCAATGCTCCCTGAAGATTATCCTGACAGATTTGCTGCACCTGATCTGCGGGGGGGATAAACTGAGTGGCCAGTTCGATGGTATAGGCAAACGTACCGTAATTGCCGTACGAAAAATCATCGGTTGTTCCGGAACAGGGATACAGCGCCCAACCGGGTTCAAACAGATAGTTTCCTCCGGCGATTCCCGGTATGGATTTTGCCATATCCGCTGCCAAGGCACTCATGGCATTGCTGTCCGGAGCATAAGCATCCGTTGCATACCCATACGGATAAAGCACCAACTCGCCATAGCTGTGATAACTGATACCGGCAATAAATTTCCGATATTCCATGAGGGACTGAACTGCCTGCACTTCAGGCTCTGATCCTCCGGCTGGACCGCCGTATATGAGCGATCTAGGAAATGGGGATGTGTCTGATACGCCCCACTCAAAATTATAATTGCGATTCAGATCGACACCATCGACACCATATCCATTATGGGAAATCAGACGTCTGTCGTACCGGTCGTTTTCATTGTTGTCACGGATGTTTTTTCGCCACCATACATCAATTTCATCCAGTACGACCTGATGGCCATCCGGGTTGACCAGGGGAACAAACCAGATTTCCGTATTGTTCAGATACTGCCGAACCGTTTCATCCGATTCGTAATGATCCAGAAAATAATTGAGAATGGCCATGGTTACTTCCACGCCGATAGGCTCACGCGCATGATGTCCGCCCATAAAATAAACAGCCGGTTCATCCTCTGTTGTATCAACATGATTAGACACTTTGACCGCCCAGATGTCATGTTTCATGGCGTCATAGTTATACTTTCCTGCGTCTGAATAAATTTTCCCCTGACTGTCTCCGATGTCTATGATCCGGCACAGCAGCGGATACTTCTGCGCCAGCGCCTGCAATTCTGCCGTTATCTCGGCATAATTCCGATAGCCGGCCACTTTTAGATTGCTTTTTTGAGTGGATTCGGTCTGTATTACCCGAAATTTTCGATCCTGTGTCAGCAACTGTTCATACTCCTGGCTGGTAACGACAACGTCCAGGTATTGACCAGGCTTAAATGCCGCCACATCCGCTTCCGATGATAAATATCGATCCGTCACCTCAGCGTCAGGCGACTCGAATCGAATCACCATCTTCTCCCTTGCCAACCCGACTGTTGGAAAACAAGCCATAATCATGATCAATAACGTCCAGATATTCCTGCTTTTCATTGAATTCTCCTTTTTTTTGGTTGTCCATCCGGCTTCATCAGAAACAGCAGCCGATATATCAAGGCGACTGACCGAAAAACGCGTCAATACTTTCTACAAGCAGAATGGCGAATTGTTCTTTAAAAGCCTGAGAGGAAATTATTTTTTCATCTTCAGCATCTACAATAACGCCGGCTTCAATTAACACCGCCGGCATTTTTGCATTTCTCAATACCGCCAACAGGGTCTTACTGTTATAAATCCCAAGGAACAAGTCTATACTTTGATAATTATCCTGGCCGGTTTTTTCTTCGTGATAGGTCGATGGTTTTCTGCCAATCGCCTGCATTTTTTTTGCAAATATCTTCGCAAACTTTAACGCATCCCAATACTGCAGCTCAGTATTGGGATATTTCGGGTCACAGGCAATATAAATGGAATAGCCCGGGTTAAAATTCTGCTTGAAGTCATCCTGTACATCAATAATTTTCCCGTCTTCGGCTCTTAATAAATGATGTTCTTGAACCGAATCATGGTGAATCGAAATAAACAACCCAGCCTGTTTTTCATTGGCCAGGGCAATGCGGCTGTATAAACATTTGTACTTTTGCCATTTCTCATCATCCAATGGATCGATCAAATATTGCCTTAAATCGTCAGTTCCTTTGATATCGGCGTCTTTTGTGCGGGTTAATAAAAATTCTTCACCCTTTCTGATCAATTCTTTGGAAATTTCCATGACCAAATCATCGTTGTAAGCGATTTCTTTTCGATCGGTACAACTGACTGCACCATACTCGGTTAAAGTATGCCCGGCGTCGATCACCGTTAATTGGTGCGTTTTCGCACAGGCTGATAGCACCAATAAGAATACCGGTAGAAATTTTACCAAAATTGCCGAAATTCGGCCAGCATTCAAGCATATCACGCGGAAAAACCCATTCTTGGCCGCCCAGCTAAAAATCGTGATTCAGGGTTATGGATATCCTGCTATCGCAGGCTTTGCTCGTTTCATGTCGTAAACGATCCGTAATCTTACCGTTATACTCGGTACCGCTGCAAGTAGGCTTTTAGCTTCAGTTTCCGGCGAGTGTTATCGGAACTCATGTAGCGGATCTTGCCGAAAATTGGTCTGGCGGGCCCCCATGGCCGGTCATAGCGACCCAGAATCCAGAAAATTCCCGAATAGGAATTGGGATCACGGCCGTCCAGGGCATAGGCATTGTTCAGATATATCATGGTCTCGATCGCCTCCTGCGGACCGGATGACCATTCCAGAATTTTTTTCCCCCAGAGCATCCGCAGGTAATTGTGTACCCGGCCTTCCCGTACCAGTTGAGTCTGTGCAGCATTCCACAGGGGATCATGGGTTGCGGCGTTTTCGAGTTCTTCGGCGGTATATCGATAGGGATGCGGATCTTCTGCATGCTGATTCAGCTCCGTTTGCGCCCACGCCGGAAGGGATGTGAACCGGTCGTAATCATCCGGCCGCTGGAAGCACATATTGAACCCCAACTCACGCCAGGTGATGATCTGGTCGAAAAAAGCCTCCGCAGAATCGCTGAGCTGCCACCATCCGGTCCGCTGTCCCCGGGCCGGCGCCTTCAGCCGGTCCGGGGACCCGTTCTCGGTTTTCAGGATTTCCGCCACCACCTGGTGGCTGGAAATATGTCCGAAATGCAGATAAGGCCCCAGTCCGCTGGTGGCGCCTGCATCCGGATGATTTCTCAGCGCGTCATACGACTTCAATTTTACCGATAAAAAGGTTTTCAACACCTGCCGGCCGGCTGCCTGACCTCCGGTAAAACCGGAAACCGGTTCCGGGTGATGGGATATGGGTAGAGATTTCAAGATATCCGGGCCGCCGGCAAGGGTCTCGGGCGAGGCTATAGGCCATTTCGACAGAATATCCTCAGGCAGGGCCGCCAGCATGGGAAGCTGAATATCGAATAACGGGTCCGGTTCCGGGAATTCCTGCAAATACGAGATCATGCCCTTTTGAAGGAATCGCCTGAAACTGAAGGCCGTTGTAAATACCCGGTCAACGGCCCCGAGGGGCGCCAAGCCGTTTGAATCCACCGATTCCATTTTGACCCGGCATCGATCGGCTGCCGCACGAAGCATTTTCGGCATAAAAAAACACGGAAACACATCGGTAACCACCACACAGGCGCGGTCACCAAGGGCTGAAACCAGACCCTTGCCCTGCCCTGCCCGCTCCTCGACAAAAGGATAATAGTGTACGGGTTTTCCTTCAAAATCCAGCCGGTTGTCGTACATACCGTTCAGGATGACGGCATGAAAGCGGTCGCAGGCCAGCGGATAGTCGCATCGAATCGCTTCGAGAACGACCAAAGGTTTATGTAATTTTACGGCCCATTCAACAGCCCGCTGCAGGCTGAAGTTCCACCCGGTTCTGCGAAAAGCGGTCATCCAGTAAAGCACATAATCGCCGTCTGTTTGAATCGGAGAGACATTTGCGGAAATAATACGAAGATCCGGGATGCGGTTCATATCGGTCTGTATGCTCTGATTGATAAAGGGGTTGGTATCCATGTCGTCATGTACAAAAATTTGTTCCGGTTCTCTGAGGTTTTCTTCTCAAGATGGAGCTGATTTATCCTTTATCCGGACGGAGCGCAACCCTTTTATCACCGATTCATCCCCCGATGAGGGACTTTCACTATGATTACCCCCCAACAGGGGGCTTGCGCCATGCTTGCTCCTCTGCGGGTGGAAGCCGGGAGGGGGCAGCCGATTTCATTTGGTATTTGCTTTTGGTGAAAATCATATGATATAAAATGCAATTCAAAATTTCGAATAAAAGGCATGTACCATGCAGATTTCACGGAATTTGACGTTAACATGACAAACAAAAACGAAACCCAAGCAATTCATTTGACCTTGCCGGATATCCTTCTGGCCAGACAGCTTTTTGGGGAGCATAATGCTCACCTGAATAAAATTGCACAGTCCCTGGATGTGGCAATCCAGACCCGTGGCAATACGGTCATGATTCGGGGAGAATCCTTCGCCGAAGAGCTTGCCAGAAATATTCTCACTCAGCTCTATGACCTTTTAAAGAGCGGGTATGCTATTTTCCCGACGGACATCGACTATGCCATCCGGGTACTCAGTTCCGATCACAGCGCCAGCCTGAAAGATATTTTTCTGGATACGGTCTTTATGACCTCCAAGAAAACCCCCATTGCCCCAAAGAGCCGATCCCAGAAAGATTATATCGACGCCATGCGAACCCATGACATCGTCTTTGGCATCGGCCCGGCAGGAACCGGTAAGACCTATCTGGCCATGGCCATGGCTGTATCCGAGCTTTCCAAGGGAACGGTACGGCGCATCATACTCACCCGTCCAGCTGTCGAGGCCGGCGAAGCCCTTGGATTTTTGCCCGGAGATCTGGCAGAAAAAGTGGATCCCTATCTCAGGCCCCTTTACGACGCCCTTCACGACATGATGCGTTATGAAAAAGCAGCCAGTCTGATTCAGCAGGGCGCCATCGAGGTGGCGCCCATTGCCTTCATGCGAGGCCGGACATTAAACGATGCCTTCATCATTCTGGATGAAGCCCAGAACACTACATCAGAGCAGATGAAAATGTTTCTGACACGGATCGGCTTCAATGCCAAAGCCGTGATCACCGGCGACATCACCCAGATCGATCTGCCTTCCCAAAAGCCATCCGGTCTGATCGAAGCCAAAAAAATTCTTCAGGACATTCCCGGCATTCAATTCGTCTTTTTCTCCAAGGAAGATGTGGTCCGGCACCGCCTGGTTCAGGAAATTATCAAAGCCTATGAAGACCTTGAAATCAGCAGATCGAAACAATCATGAGTAAAATCAGTGCATATCTCACCGCTTTTATTCACACCAGCCCATATCTGCGGTGGATTCTGCTTTCCGGCATTACCCTTATTTTTCTGATCCTGCTTTACCCCAACCTGATCCATACCCCGCTTTCTTACAGTATCGGTGATGTGGTGGAAAGGGATGTCAAATCCCCCAAGGATTTTCTGATTGAAGATCCCGATGCCACGGAAATCAACCGCCGCAAAGCCGTCGATGAGGTTCTGGCGGTCTATGATCTCGACTCTCCCCTGTCTCCTGCATTGTGTCAGGGCGTGGGACATGCCTTTGACATGGTCCGACGGGTAATTGAAACCGAAAAATCCGCAGAAATCACAAACAGTACAAATGCTGCGGGTTCTTCTGTCTTAACCCATCGCAAACCCAATCTCCGAGACCGCATCTGGGAACAAAAACCCAAATTCGAAGAAGCCATTGGTTTTTCCGTCAGCGACGGCACCTACACCATCCTGGAAAAAGAAGAATTTTCCAAACCCATTGCCGATCTGATCATTCGTATTTTATCCGCGGTACTGGAAAATGGGGTTGTCTCCAATAAAGAAGTCCTGCTCAAAGAAATGGACAAGGGGGTTATCCTTCGGGATATCGCAACCCTTTCCGAAACATTCATCATCCGCCTGAAATCATTTTACGGGCTCGACCAGGCCAAGACCATGGTCCGGGTCATCGGAGCGCCGATCCTCAATGACGCCAACTACAACCTCAGAAACCTGGTTGTGGATTTCGTTCAGCAAATGGTTCAACCCAATATCACCTTCAACCGCAAAGAAACCGAAGAACGCAAACGAAAAGCCTCCGACAGCATCAAACCCGTTTTATACAAGATCAAGGCCGGGGAAATGCTGCTTCGAGAAGGCGAGCGGGTAACATCGGAACATCTTGTTAAAATCCAGGCATTTCAGGCACAGGAAAAGCAACATCTGAAACTTTCCATCGGCGTCGGCGCCGCCATGATGATGGTCTGCCTGATGATCGTCATTTTTATTCTCCTTGAATACCACAAACTTCCCACGAACCGAAATCTCAACAGAAATCTGCTGTTTCTCTCCTGTATGCTCATCGTCTTTTTTCTGGTGGCGCGGCTTTCGGTCACCCTGACGGAAACCCTGGCACAGAAAACATCATCCGGCATTGCCTTGTCCGCCATGCTGCTGGGCATCCCGATGGCATCCGGCGCCATGACGGTCTGCCTGTTCATGGGGCTGAGTGTGGCCGCAGCTTTCGCCCTGATCCAGTCCGTAGCCACGGCGTTTATCTTTCAGAACCGCTTTGATATTTTCGTCTATTTTTTGCTGAGCAGCCTGGCGGCAGCTTACTGTGTACTGCATTGCCGGGAGCGGAAAGTCTTTATCAAGGCCGGCATTCGAATCGGCCTGTTGAATGTCGTTCTGGCCTCGGCATTAACTTTTCTCGGCGCCAATTTCTATCTGATCGAAATGCTGTGGAACCTGACATTTGCCTTCCTTGGCGGCATCGGAGCTGGAATCGTCGCCGCCGGCCTGGCTCCGCTGGTAGAAATCATCTTCGAGTACACGACCGATATCAAACTGCTGGAGCTTTCCAATCTGGACTGCCCGATGCTGCGCAAACTGATGATCGAGGCGCCCGGCACTTATCACCATTCGGTCGTCGTGGGGTCCATGGTGGAAGCGGCGGCATCGGAAATCGGCGCCAATCCCCTGATGGCCAAGGTCTGCGGATATTACCATGACATCGGAAAAGTCAGAAAACCCCTGTATTTCATCGAAAATCAGGCCAACGGTAAAAACAAGCACGACAAGCTGGCGCCGTCCATGTCCCGAAGAATCCTGATCGCCCACGTCAAAGACGGGGTAGATATCGCCCGGGAACTCAAGCTCGGGCAGATCATCGTGGATACCATTCAGCAGTCTCACGGCACCAGCCTGATGAGTTATTTTTTTGAAAAAGCCAAACAGTTGAAAGCCGACAAGGAAGTGAATGCGGATGAGTACCGATATCCCGGACCCAAACCGCAAACGCGCGAAGCTGGTCTGTTGATGCTGGCGGATGTGGTGGAGGCGGCATCCCGAACCCTCGACAATCCCACGCCGGCCAGAATTCAGGGTTTGGTTCAAAATCTGATCAACAAGGTGTTTTCAGACGGGCAACTCAATAACTGCGAACTGACCCTGAAAGATCTGAACAGCATCGCCAAAACCTTCAACAAGATTTTAAACGGTATTCACCATCATCGGATTGAATACAGCGACACCTTGGTACTGGTTGGCGGAAAGGCGAAAGATGGGCATTCTGATAAGCAACCGGCAAGACCGGAAAAAGATCCCGCTAAAGATTCTCGAACAGACGGCGCAGGCCATCTTAAACGACTTGGGCTGTCCTGATCACGAGTTGTCTCTGCTCATCGTCGATGATGCCCGGATTGAAATCATGAACCAGGATTACCTGAAACATGAGGGCCCGACCAATGTCATTTCTTTTGCCATGCAGGAAGGTGAATTTTCGCTGATTTCGCCGTCTTTGCTGGGAGATGTGGTGATATCGGCCGATACGGCCGAAAAAGAAGCCGCTCTGGCCGGCATCACGTTTCGACAGCGCATGATCGAGTTGTTGATTCACGGCATGCTGCATCTGGTCGGATATGATCATGAACACGATGAATCCGAAGCGCTCGCCATGGAAACAAAATCTGAAGCGTTGTTGGAACTGATTCGGAATACGGTTCTCAGATCAGGTATTCATTTTTTGTGAAGATAAAGTGATCTGTTGCCAGTGGTTAGCTTTATTTGAAATTATGGAATTTTTCTATGCAGATGATTGTCACGGCTTCTGAAATGCAGCGGATGGACCGGGAAACCATCGAATCCTTCGGGCTTCCTGGCAGGGTTCTGATGGAAAACGCCGGCAGAGGTGTTATCGACGTTATCGCCAAAACATTTCCGGATATTTGCGATCACCATGTGGGCATTGTAGCCGGAAGGGGAAACAACGGCGGAGACGGGTTCGTCATCGCCCGGTATCTCCACGGCATGGGGGCAGCCGTTACCGTTTATCTCTTTTCCGAACGTACGGCTGTTAAAGGCGATGCCGCAGCCAATCTGGAGTTGCTGACTGCGCTGAAAATTCCGGTTGTCGCAATTACGGACACCACGACGCTGGCGCAGCATCGCACGGCCATGTGTCACCACAGCATCTGGGTGGATGCGCTTCTGGGAACCGGGCTCAATGCCGAAGTCAAAGGTCTTTTCAGGGCGGTGATCGACCTGGTGAACAGTCTGAACCGACCTGTCATCGCCGTAGACATCCCCTCCGGTTTGAGTGCAGACACGGCAATGATCTGCGGGGCCTGCATTCAGGCCCACACCACGGTCACTTTCGGATTTCCCAAAATCGGGCATATCCTGTTTCCAGGGGCTACGGTCACCGGTCGGCTGGAAACCATCGATATCGGTATCCCGCCGCACATTGTCCAAAACATCGGCCCGAAACACCACGTTCTAACACGCGATGGAATCGCCCGGTATTTTGTCCAAAGATTACCGACCAGCCACAAGGGAACAGCCGGGCATGTGCTGGTGGTCGGCGGATCCACCGGAAAGGCCGGGGCTGCTGTCATGAGCGGACTGGGGGCATTACGGTCCGGGGCCGGTCTGGTAACCCTGGCGATTCCAAACAGCCTGAATGACATCATCCAGTCTCAGGTACCTGAAATCATGACCGTTCCGATGGAAGGCCGCAAGAAAGGTCTCTGGGATGATTCGCTCGTAAGCGGCATCCGGGAGCAGCTTCAGGGTAAAAAATGCCTGGCCATGGGTCCGGGCATGGGTGTATCCGCAGAAACCCGCCGCCTGGTTCTCGATATTCTGCGCGAACTCCCCATTCCGGTGGTTCTGGATGCCGACGGACTGAACTGCATCAGCGACCGGCTCGACATATTGAGGGAGCTGAAGGCTCCGGCGATTTTAACCCCGCATCCTGGGGAAATGTCCCGATTGACAGGAAAGAGCGTTTCGGATATTCAGGCAGACCGGATTGGAATCGCTGGTGAGTTTTCCCGGACGCATGGCGTGCATCTTGTGTTGAAAGGCGCCCGAACTGTCATTGCCCATCCGGATGGAAGTGTCTATATCAACCTGACCGCCAACCCAGGAATGGGCGCCGGCGGTATGGGCGATGTACTCACCGGCGTCATCGCCGGGCTTCTGGCACAAGGGTTTGAGCCCGAAATCGCCGCACATGCTGGTGTTTATCTCCATGGAAAAGCAGCGGATGCGCTTTCTGAATCGCGGGGGCCGTTCGGATTTCTGGCAACCGAAGTGGCCGGAGCCATCCCGGGTGTCATCCAGGAGATTGACAGGGCCCGGACCAAAAACCGGAAACCGAAGGCTGACACATGAGGCTGACACATGACCCGTTCTTTTCTCGTTTCTTCCGGCAGTGCTGATGAAACCCGCCGGATCGGACAACTGATTGGGGAAATGGCCGAGCCCGGAACCATCATTGCCCTGAAAGGGGATCTGGGAAGCGGCAAAACCGCCCTGGTTCAGGGACTTGCCCGGGGGCTGAACGTTCCGGAGACGGTTTACGTCACCAGCCCATCCTATACTCTGATCCATGAATATCCCGGCAGACTTCCCCTGTTTCATCTGGATTTATACCGGCTCTCGAGCCCGGATTTCGAGGATATCGGGCTTTATGACATTCTGGATACAAAATCTGCGGTTGTCGCCATCGAATGGGCCGATCGGCTTGCCGAAGACGGCCATATCGAGAACATCACCCTCGATATGGAAATCACCGGAGAGAACACGCGAAACATTGTTTTTTCAGCCGATGGGGATATGCAGCGTCAATTGCTGATCCGCATCGAACATCGTTTAAAGGAGAACCTATGGCATTGATCGTCCAAAAATACGGCGGAACATCCGTCGCTGATCTCGACCGCATTCGAAATGTCGCCAGTCGCGTGATAAAAACCTACGACCAGGGAAATGACGTGGTGGTGATTCTCTCAGCCATGGCAGGTATCACTGACAGCCTCATCGATCTGGCGCAGCAGATCACCCATTACCCGGAAAAGCGCGAACTCGATGTGCTGCTGGCTACCGGAGAGCAGACCACGGCCGCCCTTCTGGCCATGACCCTGAACGGCATGAACTATCCGGCCCAGTCACTACTTGGGTATCAGGCGGAAGTAGTGACGGACTGCACATTCGGAAATGCTCGTATCATGGACATCGGGGCCGGACGTATCAAAGATCTGCTGGCAAAACGCTGCATTGTCGTGGTGGCCGGGTTTCAGGGCTGTGACGCGGAAGGCAACATCACGACGCTGGGCCGCGGGGGGTCCGATACCTCGGCTGTCGCCATTGCCGCCGCCATCAAAGCCGATATCTGCGAAATCTACACCGACGTCAACGGGGTTTATACTACAGATCCCAACATCTGCAGCGATGCCAGAAAAATAGACCGGATTTCTTACGAGGAAATGCTGGAAATGGCCAGTCTCGGCGCCAAGGTGCTGCAAATCCGTTCGGTAGAGTTTGCCAAAAAATACAATGTCACGGTTCACGTTAGATCGTCATTTTCAGAGGAGGAAGGAACCATGGTGGAGGAAGAAGACAAAAGCATGGAGCGGCTGGTGGTATCCAGCGTTACCGTCAACAAGAAAGAGGCCCGCATTACCCTGATCAAGGTGCCGGATCAGCCGGGAATCGCCGCGAAGATTTTCTCGCCCATTGCCGAAGCCGGCGTCAATGTGGACATGATCATTCAAAACCGGCATTCCGGAAAATTCAACGATTTGACGTTTACAGTACCCACGAGCGATTTTGAACAAGCCATGGAACTGGCGCGCCGCATTGCCGCGGATATCAATGCGGAAGACGTATTGGGCGACACGCATATTGCCAAAGTTTCGGTAATCGGGGTTGGCATGAAGAACCATTCGGGGGTGGCTTCCCGGATGTTTGGCGCACTGGCCGCCGAAAACATCAATATTTTAATGATCAGCACTTCTGAAATCCGCATCTCCTGCGTGATTGCCGAAAAATATGCTGAACTGGCGGTTCGCGCTCTGCATTCGGAGTTCGGACTCGACAAGTCCTGACTCGTTTATTGTCATGCAGCGGGTTTCAAAGATTTCCAAGGCCTCTGCACCGTCTTATCTATCGCGAATCGCCGCAGCCGGTGGGTCCCCACGCCGCGATTGAAATGAGCCATGACTAGATCGGAGCTGGAATCCCTGTCCAATGAAAACCGGACCGATTCAAGATCGATCCGGAATGAGGGGGTGTGAACGGTTACATCATGGGTTTAATTTTATCAGGTTTTTGTGTACGAATCAGCACGCCTCTTATTTTGGGGGTACTGTTCAAACCGGTTTCAGCCACGAGTTGCGCTTCCGCAAATTCGACTTTTTCGATCATTGCCAGGAAATCCTTTCCCGGTATGGCGCCGCCCTCTCACTGAAACCAATTTGAACAGTAGCAGACGGTCTCACTTAAAGGTGCCTTTAAAATATCTTCTGTAAAAAGCATTACATCTCTCCGAATTTGTCTTTGTCCATGCTTTTTATGATTTTCAGTTTGCCGATAATCTTGGGGATAAAACATGAAAAAATGAAAAGTCCCAACGCAAAACATACATTCCATGAAAGAAGACGGCTCCAGTTTCCGCTTGCCCAGACTTCTTTTATCGTACCGACAAAGAAAGTGAAAATAAACGTACCTGCAAGGATGCCCAGCGCCGTTCCGGAAAAGTAATCGATAAATCGGACTTGGGTCACGCCCATGCCAAAATTCATGAGAGTGAACGGGAAATAGACCAGGCGCAGATAAAGGACCGTTGCAAAACCGTTTCGCGCGATGGTGTCATCATATTTCTTAAGCTTGTCGCCGATCAGGGATGCGGCAAAATCTCTGCCGAGGTAGCGTCCGATGTAAAATGCCAGGCTTGCGCCGATCATGGCGCCGAGCCAGACGTAGATGAAGCCATAGTAGGGGCCGAATATTGCGGCGCCGACCGTGGCAAGAAGCACCCCCGGCAGGAAAAAACAGATGCCTGCGGCATAGGATATGATATATACCAATGGCGCCCAAGGCCCTGCAACCTCAAGAACCAGCTTCAGCCTTTCGAGGGTGAAATACTCCCGTAACGGAGTAAATCGTACGACAACAAAAGCCGTGATGAGGAGAACAATCAATACAGCCGCCTTGATTGCCGGCCCTTTCCCATTTTTTTTCGATTCCATACAGTCTGATACTCCGCGATGGGTTTGGACATGATTTCGATCTCCTTGTATTTATTGCCCAACCTGGGCATCATTTCAAGAAAATTCTTTCACGGCTTCCCATTGTGTTCATTCAGGAAAAAGCTTACCTTCAGCATTTTTCCCATTTCCTTAATTGTGACCTTTCTTAAGCGCTGCCATGCGGCCAAGAAAATGATCGGGTGGAAGATAATCCACCAGACGCAGATCCAGCATTTCCGTGCCATCGGTATCCAAAAACACGAGGGGCGGAACCCCTTTCACCTTGTATTGCTCAAGCAACCGTTCATGCATCGGGTTGCCGCCTTTGGTCACATATACTTTGATCATGACAAAGTCATGTTCCGCCAGCGTTACAACTGAAGGATCATGACAGGTAACGCCCGGCCCCTGCATGGCCAGTGACGTAATGAGGAAAGCAGCCAGAGCCAGACACGTTATGCCGGTGCCGCTCTTAATCCAGGGAAACGCCCGGAAATTGGTCTGACTGTTGTCAATCCACCTCATGTGAAGTCCTGCGGCCAGGGCCACAAGGGCAATCAGAACGGTTCCCCCGTGACCTGGGAGAACATGGCCAGGAAAAAGAGGGGCAGGCCCAAGCCAAGACTCAAGGTAAAAAAGATCATGAATCCGAGCCATGGGCTTGCCATGCTGGCAACCCATGTAAGAAGACCCAGTACAAAAGGGCCGATGCAGGGAGCTGCAACCACCCCGAGTGTCAGGCCCATAAACAGGCTGCCGAAATATCCCGTATATGATTTTGCCGCAGCCTGCGTCAATCCGCTCGGAAGACGCATTTCCCACAGCCCGAAGAGACTCGTGGCAAAAAGATGAGAACCGCTCAGTAGAAGGTGGTGGTGGTGCGATCTGTATCCGGCCCCAGAAAGGTTTCGAGCGCAGGAGCCCTGCGCCACCTCGACCATCCTGTGGGCTCGAAAGAAAAATTGACCGCCCCTTTCAGATGTCCTGTCCGGAATTCCATTCCTGGCGGGTGTCGACCAGAAGAAGACCGCCGGCGTCTTTTTGATAGCGTTCAAAGTGATAAAGACCTCCATTTCCTGACTTATTCCGATATCGTCAAAACTATACAGATGCTACATTTTTTCCTGGCGATTCAGATTTGTCAAGGCCTAATTCCGATTGACAGCCCTCTTGCAAATGAATATAAAGAGTTACATGGGTACTTTATATTTCATTGCAGTTTGTCAGGTAAGGCTATCAACAATGAAAACAAAATATGGTCTGTTTTGCGCTATACTTGCCTGTTTTTTTCTGGTTGTCACTGTTCCGCATGTTTTTGGTACCGACTCAAAAAGCGGATCGGAAGAGAGTCCAAAAACCGTGTGCCTCATCATGAAAACGCTCACCAATCCTTTTTTTATCGAAATGGAAAAGGGTGCAAGGCGTGCGGAAAAAGAACTGGGTGTTCGCCTCCTGGTCAAGACAGGCGCAAAGGAAACTTCCATTGATCAGCAGATCGCCATCGTCGAAGACATGATCCAGCAGCATGTCGATGCCATTGTCATTGCTCCCGGAAGTTCAACCGATATCATTCCGGTTCTTAAAAAAGCCCAAAGCGCCGGTATCCGGATCATCAATATCGACAACCGGATAGATCCCGGTCTTTCAGCGAAGATGGGGCTTGTGGATGTTCCTTTTATCAGTGTTGATAACATCGAGGGCGCCTATCTGGCTACCAAAGTTATCATACAGAAAATTCAACCGCCGGCGACAGCGGCAATTCTGGAAGGCATTCGCTCCGCAGCCAATGCGGCGGATCGCAAACAAGGTGCGCTGAAGGCGTTTGCGGAAAATTCCGACATTCGAATTGCCGCAATGGAAACCGCCAATTGGAAAATCGATGAGGCCGTTACCGTGACATCCAGAATTTTTGCGCAGCATCCTGACGTGAATCTTCTTTTCTGCGCCAACGACATGATGGCCCTGGGCGCAATCCAATACCTTCAGGGTGCTGGGAAAACCCATGTTCAAGTAGCCGGTTTTGATGCGCTGGCCGAGGCTGTCAATGCGATTCGAGAAGGCAGACTTCAGGCCTCTGTGGATCAGAATGCCGGTCAACAGGGCTATCTTGGCGTCAAATACGCCGTCGATATGATTCAGGGCAAAAAACCACCGCTTGAAACATTTATCAACGTCAAACTCATCACCCGGGAAAGTCTTCCGTGAAACCCCATTCTGCACCAGTGATCCGGCCTTCCCTTACCCGCAGCGTTATCGCCTATGTCGTCCTGCTCAGCCTCGTTCCGCTGATCTGTCTTGGCGCTGTTTCCTATGGCATATCCCGTTCCGCGGTTCATGAAAAAGTTCAAAATTACACCACGGAACTCATGACGGAAAAGAAAAATTATCTGAATCTGCTCATGCGTGATGTGGAAAGCCTTTTGATAAATGTGTCGAGTCAGGAAGATATTCGAAATATGCTTCAGGATACCGCTGATTCTAAAAATCGGGGCAGTGATTATGAACGGCTGTCAACACAGGCAAAGATCGGCTACATTCTCAGCGGGTACATCAATCTGTCCGGCGTTATTTCAATTGACCTGTTTTCACTGGGAGATACCCATTATCATGTGGGCGAAACTCTTTTAAGCGGAGAAATCAATAAATCATTCAAGGAACAGGTCTTTTCAGAAACGGTCAATGCCGGCCAGTCCGTGGTATGGATGGGGATAGTCGACAGCATCATTGTCAATTCCGCGCATCCCAAGATTATCGCCGCGGTTAAAGTTATCCGGCAACTTGATGCTCAAACCGCGGAAGAACGCCCGACCGGTTTTTTGGTGATATCGTATGATCCCATCGTGTTTCATCAAAATTTTCAGCGCAAAGGTCAAGCCGGGCAGATATTCCGGGTGATCGATCACCAGAATCGGATTATCAGTGATCCGGATATCAATCAAATCGGCAAGTCGCTCAATTCGCCGCTGGCAGCCGGTATCGATTCGCAGTCAGGCTCGTTCCGCACCCGGTTGGAAGGTCAAGACACCCTTGTCATGTATGATCGATTTGAAGACAGCAAATGGACGCTGTTAAGCTTTATTCAGACGGCTCAAATTGACGCTCAAGTCCATGACATCAAACGCAATACATTGCTGGCAACAGTGATCAGCGCCGTGTTGGCTCTGTTATTCATAATTCGTTTTTCGAGGCGTGTGGTTGCTCCCATCAAGGATATCACCGAACGTTTCAAGCTCATTCGGGCCGGCAGACCGGAGTCGGACCTTTATCTGACAACCACATCACAGGATGAAATCGGTGAGTTGGTCCTGTGGTTCAACACGTTTTTGAAAAACTTTGCCGAAAAACGGCGAACGGTAGCAGAACTTCGTACAGCCAAGGAGGCTACCGAGGCAATGGGAAGAGAGCTGACCCAAAGCAACGAAGATCTGAATCAGGCCATAGAAATCGCCAATCAGATGGTTATAGAAGCGGAACTGGCCACAGCCGCAAAAAGTCATTTTCTGGCGAATATGAGCCATGAGATACGCACGCCCCTCAATGCAATCATCGGGATGGCGGACCTGCTGGCTGATACCGAATTGACCCAGGAACAACGCGGATATGTGTCGATATTTTTATCCTCCGGTGAAAACCTGCTCGATCTGATCAATGACATATTAGATTTCTCCAAAATCGAGGCAGGTCATCTTCTGCTTGAAAATCTGGAATTCAATCTTTTGGATTTGATGATGGAAATTGTTGTCATTCTGCAGATCCAATGCCGCAACAAAGGTCTTGAATCCATTTGGTCCATTGACCCGGATGTACCGGGACAAATGTTGGGGGACCCGAGCCGGTTGAGACAGATCCTGATGAATCTGATCGGAAACGCCCTGAAGTTTACCGAGCAGGGTTCCATCACGCTCTCCGTTCATCGTATTTTCCCAGGCGATCAAGATGCCGATTCGTTCGATGCCGATACCGTGATCCTTGAATTCAGTGTTCAGGACACGGGTGTGGGCATTCCGGAGACTAAGCTGGACGCCATTTTCAATGCCTTTACCCAAGCGGATCCTACAGTCACACGCCGATTTGGCGGAACGGGTTTGGGGCTGACCATTTCCAAAAAGCTTGCAGAACTCATGGAGGGGACGATCCATGCCACAAGCCTGGCAGGGAAAGGGAGCGATATTCGGCTTACCTTACGATTGAGATCGGTCTCAGCCGCTTCATCAGCCATGAATCCCGCCCTTCCATTGAATGCTTCATCATATGAATCCAGCTTATCTGGCGGCTCTGCGACACCCTCGTCAGATGAGCTGGAAAAACTGCCCCTGCGGCGGATTCTGGTGGTGGAAGATATTGAACATAACCTGATTTTGATCCAGTTATATCTTAAAGCATCCTGCTGGCAGTTGACCATTGCCAGAAACGGGTTGGAAGCAGTAGAACTCTATCAGAAGCAATCCTTTGATTTGGTCTTGATGGATATGCAAATGCCCGTCATGGACGGATATACGGCAACCAGAACCATCCGTGAGATGGAAGCCAGGGAAAAATGGTCACGGATACCCATTATCGCGCTTACTGCGCATGCTTTCAGAGAAGATGTGGAGAAATGTCTGGCAAACGGCTGTGATGCTCACCTCGGTAAGCCCATCCGCAAGGGGCGGTTGCTGAGAACGATGATCCAGTTTCTGGCATGTTCAAATCAGACTGAATCCCCCGCCCCTGACCAGGAGAACCTGCCAGCAGCCATGGCATTTTATCCACTGACCGAAGTGGAAAATGAGCAGGAGGATATTATCACGGTTTGGGTGGACCCTGATCTGGCTGCGCTGATCCCGGATTTTCTTGAAAGTATCCGCGATCAGGTATCGCACCTGTCCGAGCTGTTGCACGAGAATAATTTTACCGATATCCAGAAGATTGCGCATTCTCTCAAAGGGGTTGGCGGTGGATTCGGGTTCCAGAGAATTACTGATCTCGGGGCGCAGATCGAGCAGGCCGCCCGAAGCAGTCTGCATGATGGTATCGAACTGGGAATTGTCGATCTGATAGACTACCTTTCAAGAGTTCAAATTGCTACCACGGACAAATAGATTTGTGAATGGACTGATCTGTTTGATATGAATCGATTTTGCTGGGAGAAAATAAATGGAAGACACATCGTCAATCATCGTAACTGATGAAAGCCTCATGCAGCAGAAGCGGATTCTCGTGGCGGAAGATTTTAAACTCAACCTGATTTTAATCCAGGCATTTCTGAATGCCTCCTGCTGGCGGTTGACCATCGCCAAAAACGGGTTCGAAGCGGTGGAGTTCTATCAGAAGCAATCTTTCGATTTGATTTTAATGGATATGTTAATGCCTGTCATGGACGGATATCAGGCAACCAGAGCCATCCGAGAGATGGAAATCAGGGAAAACCGGCCCAAGACACCCATTATTGCGCTTACGGCGCATACTTTCAGTGAAGAAATAAAAGAATGTCTGGCGAACGGCTGTGATGGATACCTCGCCAAACCCTTTACCAAGAAGGGCTTGCTGACAAAGATAAACAGTTTCTGGATGTAATTTAAATCAGACAGAATCATCCCCGGCCGATAACGCACCCAAAATCTTTACCTGCAAAGCCATAAATGGACTGATCCGGTTGGATCGATTTTGATGGGAGAACATAAATGGAAAATCAACCGTTAATCCTCATAACCGATGATGACATCTGGCAACAAAAATTGATCGAAGTCACCCTGAGTGGCTTTGGCTATCGAATCATTACAGCCACGGATGGGGAAACGGCATTGTCTCTCGTGACGCAACACATGCCGGATGTCATTCTCTTAGATATACAGATGCCCAGAAAAAATGGATTTGAAGTACTGGCCGAGGTAAAGCAGAACGAGACAACCAAGGGTATTCAGGTTGTAATGGTCACCGGAACGGAGGAAAAAGAAGCCAGGGCCAAGGCGCTGGAACTTGGAGCGGACGATTTTTTAATGAAACCGATTGACCGCGTTTTACTCAAAGCCAGGATTCAATCCTCGGTAAAACTCAAATCCTATAATGATCATCTCAAGTTCTATCAGAAGCATCTGGAAGCCGAGGTGGATCAAAAAACGCAACAATTGAGCCATGCGTTTGAACAGCTTAAGAAAGTTTCCCTGGAAACCATATATCGGCTGGCCCGGGCGGCTGAATACAGAGATGAAGACACGGGTGATCACCTTCTGCGCATGAGCAATTACTCCGCAGTGCTGGCGGAAGGCATGGGTTTTGATAAATCTAAACGGGAAGCGATTTTATATGCGTCTCCCATGCATGATGTGGGTAAGATCGGCATACCGGATCGGATTTTGCTTAAACCCGGTCGCCTCGATCTTGAAGAATGGGATATCATGAAAAGTCATACCATCATTGGGGCCAAAATCTTGGAGAAATCAAGCTCTGATATCGTTCAACTTGCCGAAGTCATCGCTTTAACGCATCATGAAAAATGGGACGGATCAGGTTATCCAGTGGGCTTGAAAGAAAAAGAAATTCCGCTGCCAGGCAGAATTGTGGCTGTATCAGATGTATTCGACGCGTTGCAGAGCATCAGGCCCTATAAAAAAGCGTTTCCGATAGATGAAACGCTGGCTATCATGACAGCGGGCCGCGGCGTTCATTTCGATCCGGAAGTGCTGGATGTTTTTTTCTCACTTTTGGACCGCATCCTTGAGATACAGAAGGCGGTAGGAACTCTTGAAATCAAGGAAAACCAGGATCTTGTAGGACCTGTGATCGCCTTTTGATTCGAGCCGACCGTGATTGAAAAATATGTGGTTGATTGCCTGTGCACTGCCATTCATATGGTTTTTTCCCTATGCAGGATATCATTTTCAATATTCCCTCCTTTCCTCTTGAATTGTAATGATATTGGCTTTCTTCCTGAGCCTTCACATTCGTGTGCGTTTTCAGTTATGACAGAGACTAAACTTATCCAGCTTGCTTTGATAAATAGACATTCTTTAGACAAGAAACGGAGCCTATCCAGCCATGAAAGTATTGATCGCCGAAGATGATATCACTTCAAGAACCATCCTCGAGGCCATCCTGACCCGTTGGGGCTATGAAGTCATGGTGACCACCGATGGAGAATCAGCGTTGGCGGCAATGCAACAGACGGATGCGCCGCAGTTGGCCCTGCTGGACTGGATGATGCCGGGAATGGATGGCCCTGCTGTCTGCCAGGAGCTGAGAAAACTAAAACGCTGGAATCCGGTCTACCTGATTTTGTTGACCTCAAAAAGCGATCGAAAGGATATCATCCAAGGACTTGAAGCCGGTGCGGACGATTTCATTTCAAAACCCTATAACAACGATGAGTTGCACGCAAGGCTCCTTGTGGGTAAGCGAATCATCACACTGCAGAACGAACTTCAAGAGCGGGAAAAACTTCAAGGCGTACTTGAAATGGCTGGGGCGATTTGTCATGAAATAAACCAACCCCTACAGGCTCTTTCCGGCTATAGCGAGCTGCTTTTAATGGATTTCGATGAAAATGATCCAGCATTTGCGACGCTTAAAAAAATTAAATCGCAAGTGGACCAGGTGGGGCAACTGACGCGAAAAATCATGAACATTACACGTTACCAATCTAAACCGTATTTAAGTAATGGCAAAATTATTGATATCGAGCGAGCATCCCAGTAGAAAAAGGAGACCGATGATTATGTCTGAAAAAAGAATATTGGTGGTGGAAGACGAACAGGAGATTTGCGAGATGTATGCGATGGCTTTTTCGCGAGCCGGTTATTCGGTGAAAACAGCGAAAAGTGCCGAAGAAGCGCTCGATATTATGGTTAAAACACCTTATGCGGTTCTCTACTTGGATCTGAATCTGCCGGCAATGAGCGGTATCGAACTGTGTCGACAGATTCGCAAAGGATGGCCCATGTCGATATGTTTCGCCGTTACCGGGTATGCCTCGCTGTTTGAAATAACCGACTGCAGGGATGCAGGATTCGAGGATTATTTTACCAAGCCGGTGAACCTATCGGATTTGATGGCTGCTGCTGAATACGCTTTCAATAAAATCGCACGATGGAAAAAACGATAAGGTCATTGAAGGAAATATAGGAGAACCCGATACATATGATTCAGACAACGATCAAGCCTCATGCTGGTCATAATCGACTTCTTAATCGTATCGTAGCGGGGATTCTGCTACTCGATCTTCTTGTCGCAGGTATTCTCTGGATTTCCATTAGAGGCAGCAAAACCCTTTACGAAGAACAGGCAGTCACTTGAGTTTTCGAAAAATAATTCTCAATAAATTAACTTAATGGCATGATATTTGCTGCGATGGAACATAGGCGTTCTGCTTTTATGTGCAAGTATCGCTGCAATTTTCTAAATCAATCAGTATGTTAAACTTTTTCCTA
>CAJBLH010000287.1 GCA_903953895.1 uncultured Desulfobacteraceae bacterium
GAAAAAGTTTAACATACTGATTGATTTAGAAAATTGCAGCGATACTTGCACATAAAAGCAGAACGCCTATGTTCCATCGCAGCAAATATCATGCCATTAAGTTAATTTATTGAGAATTATTTTTCGAAAACTCAAGTACTTTCTTTATCACCTGAAAACGGTATGGTTTTTTTCATCGGATAGTCCTCATCGAGATGAAATCATGGGGGAGTGAATTTCCGGTAATACGCACTCCGGATTTGTGCCTGCACCCCTTCATCGGCCAGGGCCGTGTTGACCCGGTTGAATTCATCAAAACGGTCGGCCAGCGGTGATTTCCGACTGATGGCCATATAAACCGGGATGTTTTCGACAAATTCATATCCGGAACGCGCAATTTTTCCGGCATAGCCTTCTGCCACCAGGCGGTAGTTTTCAGTGGGCACATAGCCGGCCATGGCCTCGAATCGCCCCTTCATCAGCATGGGAAAAAGCTGATCCTGAGAGGTGACTTCCTGTTTTTTAAGTTGCGTATCCTGATCGAACCGTTCGAAATATCCGGCCCCTCGCAAGACGCCGATGCTGTTCAGACGATAGAGGTCTTCATACTGATTCACGACCTGTTCCAAACCTTTCTTGAAATAAAACGTAACCGGCAGTTGATCGAGAAAAGGCCTGTCGAAATACCGCAGATAGACTTCGCGTTCCGGACGCTTCCATACGCTGCTCAGCAGATCGGCCTGTCCGGACTGCATCAGCTCCAGGCAACGCGCCCAGGGACAGCGGATAAATTCGATTTCTATATCCATCCGTCGCGCGATCTCGCGCACAATATCCACGTCGATACCGCTGACATCGCTCGCTTCGTGGTCTGCGCCGATCATGTATGGGGGAGCAGGAAAAATTGCATAGCGGATATTATCTGCACCCATCGCGATGGTCTGGAGCATCAGAACCAGGAGAATTGCAACAGGGATAAATTTTTTCATTGGCGTTCTCCTATACATCACCGACGGCTGAATGGCCCCTGTCAAGGGCGGCCGCAACCTTATTCGACAGTTCGTTGATCGTCACGGGCTTCATGATGAACTCCCGGATTCCGATCGACCGGGCATTCTCTTCGGTGATCATTTCATTATAGCCGGTACACAAAATAACCGGCATATCTGGCCGGAGGGTCAGGATTTCCCTGGATAGCGAAATGCCTGTCATATGCGGCATCGTGTAGTCGGTGATCACCAGATCGAAATGATCCGGTTGAGAGCGAAAAAGCGCCAACGCTTCCATCGCGCTGGTTCTGGCGATCACTTCATAACCGAGGTATTCTAGTATCTGCTGCACCAATTCAACCAGGGTCTTCTCATCGTCCACAAAAAGTATCCGGCCACGGCCCCTGGAAACAATGGACAGGTTCTCAATCGCCTCTGTTTTGGTGTCTTTGACTCTCGGAAAGAACAGGTGAAAAACCGTTCCCTTGTCCGGCTCGCTGAAAACACGCAGTATCCCGTTATGGCGTTTGACGATGCCGTGGACAACAGACAGACCCATGCCCGTGCCTTCGCCTGATTTTTTGGTGGTAAAAAACGGGTCGAAAATGCGATCCATCACCCTGCGATCCATACCATGGCCGGTATCGCTGACGGTAAGCAGAATGTATGCGCCGGATTCAAGCTCTGGGAGAGACCGTGCAGCCATTTCCGGGTCCAGATCCGAAAGGCTCACCTCTAAAACACCCCCCTTTTCCCGCATGGCATGGGCAGCATTGGTTCCCAGATTCATCAGCACCTGATGAATCTGCGTCGGGTCCGCCAGAATTTTGCTGTCTGATGAAGAGGACAGCTTCTGACGGATATCGATGGTTGACGGAAGGGTCGCGCGAAGCAACTGCAGTGCTTCCCTGATAATGCTGCCGACATGTACCGGTTTGAGCTCATCAGACCCCTGGCGGCTGAACAGAAGAATTTGCTGAACCAGATCCCGGGCCCGGGAAGACGCTTTGATGACTTGTTCCAGATACCGGTATTCCGCGGTTCCCTGGGCGATGGTGGACCGGGTCAATTCGGTATAGCCCAGAATAGCGGCAAGAATATTGTTGAAATCGTGTGCAATACCGCCGGCCAGCGTGCCGATCGCTTCCATCTTCTGGGCCTGCCTGATTTGCTTTTCCATTTGAATTTCCTGCGTGACATCCCGGTTGACCGAGACGTATCGCATGATGTTGCCAAAGGTATCTTTGACTGGCGAGATTTTGGTTTCGAATTCACACAAACTGCCGTCTTTAATCCGGTTGACGATATGGCCGGACCAGACATCTCCGCTGGAAATCGTGATCCACATGGATTTGTAAAACGCATTGTCGTGCTGGTCGCTACGCAAGACGGCGAAATTATGCCCGACAAGCTCATCCCGGCCCATACCGGTGGCCTTTTCCGTGGCAGGGTTGACATATTCGATGACGCCGCGTTTATCCGTCAGGATGATGGCGTCAGCAGCGGATTCGATGGCGGTGGCCAATCCCAACCGTTCTTCCTCTGATCGTTTGCGATCCGTAATATCGATATAAAGCGCCTGGCTGGCAGGCTGAGCATCGAATTCCGTGCTATTGGCAAACACTTCCACCCAGCGTTTGGCCCCGTCCTTTCGAACGATGCGGAATTCGTATCGTTGCTCGGCGGGTTTTCCCTGCATCCGGGCCTGATTGCGCTGCCGAACGAATGCCCGATCATCCGGATGAACCAGGTTCCATATCTGCTCCGTCGTCAGGGAAAGCGCCTCCGGCGCTGTGTAGCCGAAAATCCGGGTCCATGCAGGATTGACATACACAATAGATGTCTGTATCCCTCGAAGCACGGCGATTCCCTGAATCGATTGCTCGGCCAACAACCGATATCTCTCCTCACTTTCCCTGAGTGATACCTCGGCCCGTTTGTGTTCGGCGACATTGATTTTCAGCTCATCGATATTTTTTTCCAAAGATCGATACAAGTCCTTGAGATTGCTATGCATGTCATTGATGGCAGAGACGACTTGCTCCAGTTCATCCCTTCCGGCATGCTTCTTCAATCCACGTTTCAGTTTCAGTGGAGCATCTGGGCTGTGCATGTTTAAAGACCCGGCATACACCGCAATGGCATGAAGATGTCGGCCGACCAAAAAATAAAAGAGAAAAAAGACAAACATCGAGACCATCACAATAATGATGGTCTGGGTCAGCAGGGTGATGACAGCTCTGTCGATCAGCCGGTGATAGACCCCGTCCATACCGGCGACAACTAAAAGCATGCCCAAGTCATATGTTTTGCCACCGGTACCATAAAGCAGCGGAAACTGACGGCGAACGCCCCCCTCGATTTTGGGATTTCCGAGATCGATCCTGCGGCCGTCCGGCTGTTCGATTGCCAGATACTGCATGTCCGGCAGCCTCAGCACACCTTCCATTTGAATTTTCAGCAGATTCTCGTCAATTTCCCATAAACTACGGGTGATTCCCTTCAGATGGCTTTCTGCGATCATCTGTATCCGGTCTTCAATCTGTGACAGATCCTTGCGATAGTCCCGATACATGATCCAGCATGTCGAAAGAAAGATGAGAAGGGCGCTGAACAGGAAAATACATGCTATCAACCGGCGGGCAATGCTGTATTTGAAATGGTGCGGAAAATCAGTTGGATTTCTCATCTCGGCAATTGTCTTTTCTATTAGGAGAATCAGACACTATAACGTTAATCCGTTGGTCAACATTGGCTGAATTTCTCTGAGGTAACTCACATGAGTGCGCCAAGCAAAGCTAATGCAGGCAAGCCGGACAATCCGGCACGGGTAAAGGTTAGCCACCAGCCCGGAACAGATCCGTGCGTGTGAAGAGGTAACGAATCATGCGAAGCCACGGTAAAGGAGTTGAGTCAGC
>CAJBLH010000288.1 GCA_903953895.1 uncultured Desulfobacteraceae bacterium
AGGAAGCCCATGAGATTTGCGACCGCATAGAAGAAGAGATCAAAAAAGCCTTTGATCATGCCGAAGTCACGATCCATGTAGAGAATTTTTAAAATAAAACCCTATTTTTGCAGTTATTATCATAAGTAGGTTCATTCATGAAATTTTTCCCAGTGGTATTGACAAAAATCCGGTTTACTCTCCTTTCCCTGTTATTTTTACCTTTTTTCCTTACAGCCCAGGTTCCCATACGACCTGATTCAGCAATTAAAAACAGTCGTTTTATCGAAGATGACCAGGTGGTGGTCATGCTCGACAGTCTGGCAAACCTTAAAATATTTGAAGATACCCGGTTCCCGAATGCCAACCAGTATCAGAACTGGAGCACCTATTCAGATACTGATATCCCTGCATTCCCCGACTCCGTTTATCGTGAAAGGATCGCACTGATGAACGACCAGTCGCCATTCGAGTTTGTTTATAACACAGAGGTCAAAAATTTCATCGACTTATACGGTGTCAGAAAACGAAAGCTGACAGCCCGCATCCTCGGACTGGCCCAGATTTATTTTCCGCTTTTTGAGGAGCAGCTTGATAAATTCAACATGCCATTGGAACTGAAATATCTGGCTGTGATTGAATCTGCGCTCAACCCCATCGCCAATTCACCGGCCGGCGCAAAAGGGCTCTGGCAGTTTATGTATGGTACCGGGAAAGTTTACGGGCTGAAAGTAAGTACCTATGTTGACGACCGGTTTGATCCGTACAAGTCAACAATTGCGGCTTGCGAGCATCTTACCGATCTGTACGACATCTATGGAAGCTGGTCACTGGCCCTTGCTGCCTACAATTCGGGTGCCGGCAATGTGAATAAGGCGATCCGCCGCTCAGGAGGCATCAAGAACTTCTGGGCCATCAAGAAATACCTCCCAAAGGAAACCGCTTCTTATGTTCCCGCTTTTATCGCCGCAAGCTATGTGATCACTTATGCAAATGAGCATAAGATTCATCCGGTTGACCCGGGGATTCTCTACTACGAGGTTGATACGGTAACAGTGAGAAATCCACTTTCTTTCGATCAGATCTCGGAAATGCTTAACATCCCGATGGAGGAGATCATGTTCTTAAATCCGGCGTATAAGCGTAAAATAATCCCGGCTACAGCCGAGAATCCCTATAAACTGCGTTTGCGGAAAAAATATATCGGTAATTTTATCAATAATGAAACCGCGCTTTATGCATACCGGACAAAAGAGGGTTTGGCCAGCGATGCCATGATGCAAATGGTTTACAGTACCTATCGTGAATCTGAGCTGTATACAGTAAAAAGTGGTGAAACAGTCGCCTCTGTTGCAAAGAAATTTCACATGACGCCCGCCGAGCTTAAATCACTCAACGGGTTAAAGAAAAACACCATCAAACCGAATAAAAAAATCCTGGTCTACACCAATTCCGGTAAGGGGAAACCGCAGGAAACAGGCGTTACATCAACCTACGTGCCACAGGAGGTCCCCAAAGACACCTCCATAAAGACATCTTCGTCAAATCCGGCTCCCGAGGCGGTAGTGTCTAAAACCACAACGCAGGGAAGCCAGTCTGACGAAACTCCAAAAACAGTCCATGTCGTTAAAAGCGGTGAAAACCTGGGCATCATCGCCAAAAAATATCATTGTAC
>CAJBLH010000289.1 GCA_903953895.1 uncultured Desulfobacteraceae bacterium
TAAAAGTTTTTTTTATCCTATAGCGGAAGTCTCAGCATTTGTCCTGCAGAAAATGAATATTGGAAAATTTATCAAAGAGCATGGAACAAATTAAGTGGTAGGCGGGCCACCATGCCATGAAAATGTACAAAGTCGAGTTATAAGCCTGACCGGTTTTACCGGGATCTATCCGATAGATGACGCCTTCGGTTTTCGGTTGTCCGGCAAAGCAGTCTGCAACCGCATTGACGGCATCCGTCTGGAAAGACTGTTTCTTAAATTTCAGCTTCATTTTCCGCCTCCCGTAATGCCGTCTCAATAAGATTCCGCTCCTTTTCAAGCTCCAGCATTAATTCATCCTCGGTCGGCAGAAACTTCAGGTATTTGGACGCAAATATCTGTTTCCCTTCACTCAGCACGGAATATTTGGCAACGGCTTCGCTCTTGTCCGAACACAGGATCAATCCGATGGTTGGATTGTCGCCCGTCACCTTGAATCGGTCTTCAAAAAGCCGGACATAGCCATCCATCTGGCCGACATCCTGATGGGTCAGCTTGCCTATTCTTAGATCGATCAACACAAAACATTTGAGCATGAAATTATAGAAAACCAGATCCACATAGAAATCATCGTCATCGAAGCGGATATGCTTCTGCCTAGCAACAAAGGAAAATCCTTTCCCCAGTTCCAGCAGAAATGATTGCAGGTTGCTGATTATCGCCTGTTCCAGGTCTTTTTCGTGCAGAGAGGGGCTGTCCGGCAAATCAAGGAACTCCAGCACATATGGCGATTTCAGCAGATGGGTGGGTGACAGGGCTTCTCCGGGCAGCCTTTCCCGGTTTGCGGGTAGAAGCCCATCGCGCCCTCTGTTTTTGAGAATCCGCTCGTAGTACGAGGTCTGTATCTGGCGCTCAAGCTGCGCCTTACTCCAGCCGCACTCAGCCGCCTCTTTTTCATAGAAAAGCCGGGCTTCAGGGTTGCTGACCCGTATCAAGGCGCGGTAATGAGACCAGCTCAATTGGGGATTGAAACAATGTACAGATTCGTCACCCGATAGCCGATTTTTTTTTGTGGTCATTCCCAATTCTCCACCGGGTGGGTGGAGAATTGGCAGGTCGTCTGATTCTCTTCCCGATGGGTGGAGAATCTGCATGTGATTTTGATAGACAACATAAAACTGTTTAAAATACCACAAATTGGTGGTTGAAAATCCCCTGCCGTATCTTGCAATCAGCTTTTTAGATAGAGTTTCAATCACTCGCTTTCCGTATTCCGCGCGTTCATCACCACCCTGGAGTTCCAACACAATTTCTCGCCCGATCAGCCAATAAGCAGTCACCATACTGCCGTTGACAGTCCTTACCACATTGGTGTGAGCCTGTTCTAAAATCAGAACAACACGATCAAGTAGAGAATTATCTTGCGCCGTTTTCATCTGTTTCGTGGTCAAATCTTCATGGCTCATAACACCCCCTTAAATTGCTTTCACTTCAGTTCCAGGGGACAGAAGTCTGAAAATCTGCTCGACATTGATTTTTACGCTGTCACTGCCAAAAGCGTCATCCCGGAAGACCACTCGCAAAGGCTTGTGCTTGGCCAGTTTCTTGACCAGTTCCTCGGTAATGCCGGGGTCAAAGCAGGCAATCAGGGCGTTGGTATCCACAAAAAAGACGGTTTTGCCGTCAATGGTTTCCTTTATGATGGGCAGGGTAAGTTCCAGACCCCAATCGATGAAAACCTGGAACAGCAGGTCTTCCGGGCGGCGGTCGTGTTTGATGTGGTCTTTGAACAGTTCCAGATTGCCCTGTTTCAATTCGTCGGGCGTGTAATACACATCCCGCATGTTGGAGGTGTCCACCTTGAAGACGCGAAAGCCAGTGTCGAGTTTATTGGCGGTGATTTGGTTTTCTTCCTTGATCTTCTTGCCGGCGCGACGGATACGTTCTTTTCCAATCTCGGAAATGTTTTTGTAACCTGCTTTAAACGCCTCTGACTTCTCATCACAATGCTCTGGAATCTGCACCATAATAAATTTGCGATTGCCGCCGTCTTCGGCGTTGAGCTGCATCACGGCGTGGGCGGTGGTGGAAGAACCAGCGAAGAAGTCGAGAATAATATCGTTCTTAAGGTCTCCTTGTTCAAGGATTTCAGATATTAGATTTATTGGCTTGGGAAAGTCCATGACTCTTTTACCGAATATACTATCAATTTCGGCTGTTCCATCTTTGGTAAACCACTTGTCACCAAGAATTGAAGAAAAGCCTGTATATTCTGATTCAAGCTCATTATAAAATGCCTTACGTCGCGGACGGCCATTTATATCGTCAGGCCATAGAATTCGATTTTCCGCCATTAGTTTGTTCATGGTTTTTGGCTCATAGCGCCAACCCATTTTGGGGCAACCATAATTTATCCCAGTTGCCAAGTTAATCAAATCAAAATGTAGATTTGGTCGTCGGTCAGCAGTAGCAAGACCAACCATATTTGCACTTGCCCATGGTCCTCTATGATCATTATCCGGATTTTTATACTGAGATCGGTCCCGCTCGGAACCACGAATTTGCTTTCCATAGCAGATTATATACTCATGATCTTTTGAAGAACCGTTTGTTGAGCGATTATCTTTGTTTAGCCTGCTTTTCCATATGAATACGGCTATAAAACGATCCTCTCCAAAAACTTCATCACATGCCTTCCGCAAGTTATGAACTTCATTATCGTCAATCGAAATAAAGATGACTCCATCGTCCCGCATGAGATTCCGGGCCAGCCTCAACCTTGGATACATCATACTCAACCAATCAGAGTGAAATCTTCCATTTGCTTCCGTATTGGCAACCAAACGATTCCCCTCCTCATCCTTTTGGTTAGAGCGCTTCAAAAAGGCATCCGTATCTTCAGAAAAGTCGTCGTCATAGATAAAATCATTGCCGGTGTTATACGGCGGATCGATATAAATCATCTTGATCTTATTCAGATATGTCTCCTGAAGAAGCTTAAGCGCATCCAGATTATCGCCTTCGATGTAGATATTCTTTGTCTTCACAAAATCAACGCTCTCTTCTTCGCAGGGCCGCAGGGTCTTGGCGATAGGCGCATTGGCCGTAAGAATCGCCTCATTCTTGCCGGGCCAGCTTAAGGTATAACGTTCCTGCGGCCCGTCCACCAAACTGGGCGAGAGTTCCTGCCGCAACTGGTCGAAATCCACCGTCCGGCGCAAGATGCTGTTTTCATCCCGATCTTCGGTGATGCAGTTGGGAAAGAGAGCTGCGATTTTATCGATATTGGCATCTACCAGATTGGGGCTCTGCATTTTCAGCTTATCCATTTAAAATATCCTTAAACAAGGTCAACCTGTTCATCAAAAGTCTTTGGGGGCTCAGTAAATTGCATGAAGAACCCCCCTAAAAAAGAAACCCCCCATGGTGCGCAAATCTGACGGGATGCGTGGGGGGGGTTGTTCGAGCGTCGTTATATTTTTAAAACGGATGATAAGTTCATTGACTGACTTCTGCAAGAAATATTTCGGCTTATTGCAACTCCCGATATCGCGCCTGGTATTCGCGCACCTGGGCATTCAATTCCACTTTCCGATTAAACTGCTTTTCACTTTTCATCTTTACTTCCAGCGTCTGCAATTCACGCCGATATTTTCGGATCAGCCTTACCCGCTCCACCATGGATTCCAAAGTTTCCCCGTTGCGTGGCGGCAGGTTGATATAGGCAAAGAGCATCTGCTCGTATAGGGCCTTCAGGTCAAGCGCCATCGGTAGTGGCATTGCAAGGGTCGTGACATCCGCCCATTCGGTTTCAAAATATTCCTCAATCACCCATTTGCCGGAACCATCTGCCGCAGGCCGCTTAAAGGCCGCAACCCCTTTCACCTGTTCTTCATATTGCAACCGGAAGAAAATGGGATAGGGAATCACCTTGTCAATCACATATAAAACTTCGGGGGCAATGTCCGGTTCTTTTAGAATTATCTCGAATATCTGAATTTCGGTGAATCCATCTCGTGACGGCAGGTTGGTTGTATCCGGTGACAATTTGTATTTCCAGACAATTTCGCCGATCTGCGAGACAAACTTCCCCTTGATCGACTTGGATGGCTTGGCGTTGGCGTAAATCTTTGCCTTTGGCAGTACCCGGTTGAATGCTGCTTTTGCGGGGTAAAAAAACACATTATACTGCGAAAGGGCATAATCCTTACTTTCCTTATGCTCCCTCTCCCAGCGGGGGGAGGGTTGGGGTGGGGGTTCAAAAGTTAAGATTATGCCCGCCCGCAGTATACATCAACTTCAAGTAACCTTCCAAACCTTTCCACAACGATCACAAATTCTTTTTTCTTCAACGATTTTATAGATTTTGCTTCCGCAGGTAGGACATGATTTCTCTGCTGGAGTTGATTCAGGTTTTTTTTCTGGATAGAAATGATCTCTGAAGAATTTGTAATCCTTGGCAACTTTGTCCATAAACAAACCTCCAATCCCAGCTTACCCAAATAATTCCGTCACGAAAGCCCATTCAGCTTCGGAGTCTGAAGATATTCGATTTATCGTTCTTTCAAAATTCTCCCACATGGCATCATTAACCAACTCGCAACTGTGGCCCCATAAGAAGAAAACGCTGTTTCTTTTCTTTTGACAGTCATATTTTTCCCATAAATCCTGATCCAGGAAGTGACAACTTGGGTGAAACTCAAATGGATCAACTGGAGGATAAATATTTTCCAGATGCTGATTCCCTCTTGCCCATTTATACCCTGCTGAACGAACAGCACCTCTTATGAAATCATTATAAACATTGAATGGGTAACAAAACCCCAGAACCGGTTTCTGAAATATATCTTGCAGGATATGCCGGCTTGTTTGTAATTCCCATTGCAACTGATCATCAGGAAGATCGGTCAAATACGGGTGTGTCATAGAGTGGCTGCAAATCTCAAAACCATTGAACACATTAACCAATTCATGGATACTGAGGCGCCAGACTTCCCTGTTTTCATGCATCCATCCGAATGATCTGTTTTCCTGATACAACCCAGGATTAAGACAAAAGGTTGCTTTGACTTGGTAACGGCTGAGTATTTCTATCAGTCTGATATCCGAAACAAGACCGTCATCCCAGGATTGAATGACTTTCAACGTCGAAATCCTTCCATATCAGAATTGCCGGTCTTTTTCATACTCTTCAATGTCAATCACCAATTTTCCAGTGTTACCGGCAACTCTTGAAAGCCAATTCAACCAGTTTTCAACCCGCCATTTTCACAATCACTATGATAAAGAGTCTGATTTTTATTTATTTCAACTTCCCATAATGGCATTTCAATGGTTTTTCCTCACCGATGATAGCGCAATAGTTGCAAGCGATGCACTTTGAACTGGTCTGGGTTCCATTTCTGAATTTGCTCACAATGCTTGGTTCGATTATAAACGGTCGGCTCATGGAAACAAAATCTGTTTTCTTATTCTGAACAATGGCATTGATATCATCTATATTGTTTATTCCACCGACAACAATCACGGGGATATTCACGGCCGCTTTTATTTGAATCGCCGCGTCAAGATTGTATTTCTTGAGAGGCTTGGGCTGCTTCATGAAAGCGATTAAAACCGGTACAGCAATCGCCTTTACCGGCGCAGGAAGATTTTTGTATTTGAAAGTATATTCCATTGCTGCTTCTGCCGGCAGTTTTTCTTCGCGCATGGTGGATAGACCATCTTCAATGACGCCGCAGGATACTTCAATTGCAGCGCAACCGGATTTATCCAGCATCTTGGCAATCTGTATCGCTTCTTCAATTCTCATTCCGTTTTTTCGTCCGTCATAAGCATTCATTTTGACCAGGATCGGATAATTGCCAACCTGTTCTTTCGCTCGCTTGAAAATCTCGTCAACAATACGATATTTGTTTTCAGTTGACCCTCCCCAGCAATCTTTTCGTCGATTTGAATGGGATGATAAAAATTCGGACAGTAAATAACCTTGTGCTAAATGTAGCTGAACGCCATCAAAACCCGCCTGCTTTGCTCTGGTTATTGCTGAAACAAAATTGTCGATGATTTGAATGATTTCATTTTCTGACAATTCCTTTGGCATATCTTCATTAAAAAAGGCATCACGTATCGCAGAAGGAGCAACAGTTTGTAGCCCTGTGGATTTTGATCGGGTTTGCCTTCCGCAATGCGCTATCTGCATGATTATCGGAGTACCATATTCATGAACCGCGCAGGTTATCTCCCGATACGCATGTATGCAGTCATCGTTACAGAAGAACTCACAATCTCAAGGTCTTGATCCCCCATAAAATAATCCTGCTTTCCTCATAGATCGGAACTGTTGTATAATCCCAAATCATGAAATCTTCCCGAATACCACCAGCCGACAATCATGACCGCCTTTCCGGAATTGTAGAGAAAAATATCTTCCATAATCATAGGCAGTTTGTTCATTTAATGCTGGCTTTGGCCATTATTTTATTAAATTATAACAGATAAATAAGGTCTAAATTATCATGAAAAAAACATGTATCATGTGTGGAAACACGAAAGGAAAACGGACGTGTCAACTGCACAATAACGATTTGATATGTACCGTCTGCTGTGCCTCGACTCGACAACAATCGTGCGCAAGATGCCGGTATTATAATGTTGCTCAACAGTATCAGGCATCAAAAGCGCATCCTGTTGA
>CAJBLH010000290.1 GCA_903953895.1 uncultured Desulfobacteraceae bacterium
GCAGGAAAACACCAATGTCCTGTTTATTTACAAAGACAATGGCAAGGGGATGACGGATCAGACACTTGGCAGAATATTCGATCCATTTTTTACCACAAAAAGGTCCCAGGGCGGCAGCGGACTGGGCATGCACATCGTTCACAATCTGGCGACCCGGACCCTTGGCGGAAACATCACATGCGAAAGCCAGCCTGAACACGGCATGATATTAACCATTCAAATTCCAATGACGGAGAAACCGTCATGACGACCAGACATGCCCCTCTTCCCTTTATTTTCCTCCCCCAGCGGGGTAGAGATGCAATGCATTGCGTCTCTACAGGGTGGGGAGCGATATGGCCGGAACAATGATCATGGCCGATTTTTTTAACTATCAAAATCAGTCCGAAGCAGTTCATCCAGAGCAAACGGAGAAACCAGTTTGCAATTCATGTTTTTGAAAATGGTCTGATTATCATTGAGATTTGCCAGGTAGGATTTATCCGTATCCGGATATTGAGTGATAAAACTTTTCAGCCCACGGACATCTTTTCCGGTAATTTTTTGTTTGTATTTTATTTCAACGGGAATGGGTTTGGGGCCATGATCCAGAATAAGGTCAACTTCCATCTGATTTTTTGTGCGCCAGAATTTCAGAGTTGATGGGTCAGCCCCGTTCTTGATCAGTTCGGTAATGACATATCCCTCAAAAAGCCAGGCAGCATCTTTTCTAACGGACAGGGGATTAAAGCTGTTGATGAAATAATTTCTGACGCCGCTGTCTGAAAAATAGACTTTTGGCATTTTGACAATTTCCCTGTTGCGGTTGGTAAACCATGGCGATAGCACCGTGATCAGAAAGGTTTCTTTCAATATTTCGATATATCCTTTGACGGTCTTTTCGTCCAGAGACGAGAGTTGTGCAAGCTCGGCATAATTGGTTTCACATCCGTGATTGACAGCCAGCGTTTTGATCAACAGTTTGGCGTTTCTGATTTTTTCCACCTTCAGGTAGTCCACCAGTTCCTTTTTGACATACAGATCGAATATGCCACTATAAATTTCCGGACGATCCTGAACCTTTGCCAGAGCCACCTCGGGATATCCGCCATAAATCATGAAATCTTCAAGTTCTCGGTATATCTCGGGAACAAGCTGGTTGAGGGATTTGGAACGAACCGAGCCCAGATGATGCAGTTTTTCAATTGCTTCTGTTTTTTCCCGAAATCGTAAATATTCCGAAAAGCTCAATGGATGGATAAAAACAATCCGTTTTCTGCCGGCAAGACTCTCCTGAATTTTGGATTGGATGACCAGCGATGATGATCCGGATGCGTAAACTTTGACATTGGGATGGTGGTCCACAATGTTTTTCAGCAACAGCGTGACATCGGCATAGCGCTGAAACTCATCCAGAAACAGGAAAAATGTCCGGGACTGATCTTCCTGATAACCGTTCAGGCGCAGGGTGTTCATCAGGTTTTCGTAAGTGGAAACCTTTTCATAATTCGAATAAAGATCGAGATCCAGAAACAGGCATGTCTCTTCCGCCTGCAGGGTTTTGTACAGGGCCTGCAGGAGACTGGTTTTGCCGACCTGCCGCGCACCCAGAAGGATCGTTATTTTCCGGTTCATCCTGTGCTCGAACAGCGTATGAAATATGGGCCTGTCGATATACATTTCAGGTTATGCCTCCATTGTATTCCGGAATAGTATGACTATAGCGGATAGCTTGTCAAGAATAGTATATTGGCCTTCGCTTGCAAAATAATATTGATCATGCCAGTATCCGCAAATTAATCGGGAAGATTCATCTTCGGAAATAAAAAAGGATGTGACGTCGTAGATCCCGGATTCCATTTCCGGGGATCAGGATTTACCGCTTTATTCCAGGTTCACCAGCCGGGGATGAAAATGAATGGTCGATCGTAGCCAGGAACTGTAGAGACAAGGCATGCCTTGTCTCTACGCCGCCGACGGCCTGACAGTATTCAGCGGGCAGGTCAGGGTGCCGCGGCTTTTTGCGGCTCCCTGACACCACGCATTTTCACGGTAAAGTTTGACATCTCCCAACACTTTGAGTAATTTTACTCAAAGCATTGAGCAAATTGTAAGGAGGTGGAATGTACCACAGACCAGTTTATCAGATTGTTTTCAAACGGCTACAAGAGCCTCGCCGGTTTCTGCAGGTCCTTTCAGGGCCCCGTCAGACCGGGAAAACCACGATTATCCGCCAGGCCATGGAGTCTCTCGATATTCCTTGCCATTACGCATCCGCTGACGAGCCGACATTGCAGAACCGGATTTATCCGGGATAATGAAAACCAGACATTGCAGTCCTACACATACGGTGCAGAGGAATTGGAATAGATAATCGGAAAAAATACATATGGTATGATTATGAACCCTTTCATTTATGACATTATTGCATGTTTTGTACTTGGTGGAATATGGGTCTTATTATCCTCCCTGGCTGCTCAGCATTTCGGTGGAAAAATTGGTGGTTTCATAGCCGGACTTCCGTCCACCGCAGTGTTAGCCATTTTCTTCATTACTTACACTGAAGGCGCACGTCATGGATTTGATGTGGCGAGTGTTTTTCCTTTGGCTATTTCTGTTAACGCAGTTTTTTTGGCAGCATTTGCCGCCTTTTCAAGTAAAAGCTTCTCAACAGGATTGATGATTTCTCTGGGAATTTGGGTTCTTATCGAGTCGGTATGCATGTATTTCCATCCTGTTCGTTTCGGTGTGATAGTTACCCTTGGTATTTTACTTTTCCTGGTTTCGTTTTTTTATATCAGCAGACTCCATATACCTGATCCAGGTATCCGGCCAGTCCGGCACGGAATGTTCGATATGTTCATTCGGGCAGTCTCCGGAGGCAGTATCATAGTACTTGCGATGCTTGGCTCCCGGTTAGGTGGCCCGGTACTGGGAGGAATCTTATCTGCATTTCCAGGTACAGTTGTGGCAACACTTATTATCTCAGATGCCTATGGGGGAAGGGATTTAACAAGGGTAATGGCGCGTCCGATGATGGTTAGTGGAGTCATCAATTGTATGGTTTTTGCTTTCGCATATAGGCATACTGTTATGCATATGCATGTTATAACCGCCCTGACCATCTCTTACGCCATTACTTTGGTCAGCGCTGCATGCACATATTACTGGCTAAATATCTATCACAGGGAGCATGGCCACGCCATTCACACTTGATGCACCAAATTGATTGAAATGCAAGAATTCCCAAAATATATTTTGGGATGATAAAACCTTTCCCGACGATACAAAGGAATCAATATGACAAACATCTCTGAAAAGGAAAAAGACCTGCTGAAAAGGATAACGGTGGAGAACCCGGGCAGGCAAATAAACCAGGCTCCGAACTCGAAATGGGGAAGACTTTTTTTACCTGCTCCAGAGGAATCTGTCAGAAGACCTAATCGTGGACTCAGAGTCCTCTGTATCGGTTCCTGGACATTAGGATTATTAACTTTTGAAACCCTGCTGTCGTTAGAAACGCTTCAACCAGATGAGGTTAACATTGTGGGTCTAGTAACAGATGACCCACTGGATATCGATGCAAAAATATCCATGAAAAAGCGTTTCTGGCGTTATTATGAGGAATCGGAAAGGGAAGAATATGAATGGGGAATCTTGCACCGCGCTTTATCCATGGGGATTCCTTGCTATACTGGAGATGTTAAATCCGATGCTTTCCGAGATATTCTGAATAAATGGAATCCTGAAGTTATTATCGTCGCAGCTTTCGGACAAGTAATTGACAAAGTGATTAACGAATTCCCTCGCTATGGTATATATAATGTTCATCCATCCGACCTATTGCACAGTTACGGAGCCGGTCCTCAGCCTTGGGAGGATATGATAGAACGAAAGGCTTTTTCCACACGAGTTACAATTCACAGGGTTTCTTTAACTATTGACGATGGTGATATCGTGGGGCAATCTCCTGAAATAAATATTAGATTGCCAGACGGCAGTGTGTCTAATGATGTGCGGATGATCGGCGAAAAAACATTGGTTCCAGTAAGCCCGATGATACGTGAACTGTTTTTAGCCTTATTAAATAAAAAATCATTAAAATCGATCGGCCCGTTGGATTCTCTGGACTATGAGTTGATCTTTGGTCAAGATTTTAAAGCAATACTTATGGAGCCATTAGACCCGATTAAAAGGGGACATATTCTACCTTTACCGGAAGATGAAGAACATTATACAGTATAATGACGGGCGATCTTTATTCAGACCTCGTTATCGCGCAAAAATATGGCACCTGCTTTGAGGCGAAAACACTGGTTTTGCGTGATTTTTACCCATCGATTGGACACATAAAAATACCATTAATTGGACATTTATAATTTTAACATTCCGTAAAGTTAGC
>CAJBLH010000291.1 GCA_903953895.1 uncultured Desulfobacteraceae bacterium
ATTGAACTTGATATTTTGATCGAATTGTTTCACAAAAGAGTTCTTCATGGGCGTATCCTTTCTTAGGGGCTGTGTTTTCGCAAACCACATCTATAAAGGAGAGCCCGTGAAGAATCAAGAGTCTGAAAGAGGCCAAAAGCAAGGGGCTAAAACGCACAAAGATGGCAAAATAAGGATCATGAATCCTTACATTTATACGTGAGGGAATTGCCCCGGCTTGTCATTTAAATCACCATCCAGCCGGTTAGCCCCTTGCTTTTGGCCTTTGATGAATTTCAGTTCGGTAAAGATTGGTTGTGATCGGCATTAAAAAATAAAGTACAGAAAGTACCAACGTCACCCATCACGCGCTGCCGCGAAGCGGCTTACTTGAACACAGGATTCTACATCGATCCCATCGGACACTGTCTAAAAAAATGAGGCAACAGCATGATTGTAAAATATATTGATCGCGCTATGAGTAAAGCTGTTTACAATAAGTTGGACGATGGATCTTTTTCCGGAAAGATTCCAAAATGCCCCGGAGTAATCGCTTTTGGAGAAACGCTTTATCAATGTGAACAGGAGCTAAAAGCTTCTCTTGAAGGATGGCTGATTGTAAAACTCAGACATGGCGATACATTGCCTGTAATAAGCAATATCAGCCTGAACAAAAGAAAAGCAAGCGGCATTCATGGTGAGGCCGCAATTCATGGGTAAGTGGTGCCCATGTAAACGGAGAGACTTTATCAGGAAACTGAAGAAGTTTGGTTTTGATGCTCCTGAGCTCGGTGGAAACCACCACTATATGCGATATGGCACCTATACCCTGACCCTCCCCAGCAATGAAGAGTATTCGATCGCGCAGCTCAAAATGCTTCTCAAGGAAATTGAAGATGGAATTGACATGAAATTGTCTTTTGATGTTTGGGGAAAATTATAGGAATTGTCTCCCAAGGTTGCGCAGTCGAAGAAGCTGGAATGGAGCCTGAATTGGCAGGGCTGGATGGCCCGGCACAGTCTGATACGGAAGGTTTTTAAGCCTGACCAACCCCGGCATAACCATATAGGCTTTAATTACACAGGAGATGCTGGCAAAAGGATATCTGGCAGGAAACAGTGTGTGCATATGCATTGACCATACCCAAGATATTGTTGACGGCTATTTTGCAGCTCTGGATCCGGTTTTTGCTCTGATCCTGGAGTGTGAAAATGGCAGGACTATCGATTCTCTGTTAAATGGACCGGTGTGTCACAGCGGATTCAAACGTCTCAATTGAATAGATAGAGCCTTGAAATCCAACCCCGCTGCGCTTCCGGATATTTGAATTGTCTTGATATCACACAAATTGAGGTGTCATCATGAACGTCTCATTGGCGATTACTTTGCCCAATGATTTTGTGCAGATGCAAACTCCGGACGTAATCGAGCGAGAGATGCGCATCAGCTATGCACTTACATTATTCAAATCTTCCCGTGTTACACTGGCAAAGGCTGCTGAACTTGCGGATATGACCCTATATGATTTTATAAAGGTCTGTAAAGAAAATCAGATAGCCGTTATCGATATCACCAGAGAGGAATTGATGCAGGAAATTGAATATATGAGGCATTCATGATTCTGGTGGCAGATTGTTCGCCCTTGATTGCATTGGCTGCATGTGGCGGGCTGTTTCTACTTGAGCCTTTGTTTGGTACGGTGATTGTACCGCAGGCGGTTTATGATGAATCCGTCTTTTGAATCTGATCCGCAATCAGGGTTTTGATATGGTTTCTCTGCCGATGCAGAACGATTCTGTTCAGGCACCTGCACAACCGGATCAGCCACCATTGACGCATGCCGCATGGTTGGGATCGGACTGGTGTACCGACGCACGGCAGACAATAGCCGCCATGAACGACATGAATCCTGACTGGCTGATCGTTGATCATTATGCTCTGGATGCCCGATGGGAATCACATTTGCGTTCCTATTGTAAAAGGATCATGGTCATTGATGATCTGGCTGACCGATCCCATGACTGTGATCTGCTGATGAACCAGAATCTGGTTGCAGATAAGTCGGAACAATATTCTGACCGAGTACCTGCCCAGTGTGGCATGATGCTGGGGCCCCGCTATGCACTGTTGCAGCCGCAATACGCAGATCTGCATCTCCGTGTCCCCCCACGCGAAGGTCCAGTCCGGAGGGTGTTGGTCTATTTTGGCGGAGCTGACTCCAGCAATCTTACTGAAATGGCAATTCTTGCATTTCTTTCCTTAAATCGAAAAGATATTGTACTGGATGTGGTGATCAATCCGGAGAGTCCTCATGCAGAAAGCATACGTAGGCAAACAGAAGGACAACAGAATATCACCCTGTACACCGGGCTGCCAACATTGGCTCTGCTTATGGTAAAGTCGGACATTGCAATAGGGGCTGGTGGTACAACATCGTGGGAACGTTGCTGCATGGGCCTGCCGGCTTTGGTTATTACGCTTGTCGAAAACCAGAAGCAAATTTCAGAACAACTGGATTCGAGAAAAACTCAAACTATAGTTGAATCTACAAGATGAAATGTAATCAGATTGAAGCAATAAAAATGTTTTGGGATGAGCGATCAAAACTTAAAGAAACGGCAGGTTCTGATGATTTTCTTTTAAAAGAATTGGAAATTTTAACATTCAAAAAATATCTGCAACTTTTCCCGGACGTATTTTTGTTTTGCACCATCAGTGCCTCCATCAACGGAAGGCCACCAATGGATGGGAATGTTCCGGGCTTTGGCAATCTTTTCAACATGGGAGTTCAACTGATCGGTCAGGATGCGCATCACGCCGTTTGACAGCGAATTGAAACCAAGAGCGCGAAGCAAAACGGCAATACCTCCGGCAAAAAACAAACGAATGATGTAGCCGCGAAGAACAACACGATCGAAAACGGGCTAAAATGCACAAAGATGGCAAAATAAGGATCATGAATCCTTACC